>DNGG01000203.1 GCA_003486675.1 Cyanobacteria bacterium UBA11372 | reverse complement strand
GGCACGCTAACTCCTTTCCCAGTTAGCTGTTGAATCATTTCTCCCAACGACGCATTTTTACCCCCCACCAAGGGAATATCTTCTATCCCGACTTCATCGAACCATAAAACCAGCGATCGCTCCCTAGATGACCCAGGAGATTTCTCTTGCGCTGTCATCACCATATATTTACCTACTACCCTTCCTATAGCCTCAGTCTAGCGACGCCAACAAGGGAATGGGTAAATTTGTTCATTTTGTAACTAAATTTACAATTTCTTCGGGATCGCTGTTGAGTGGTAAGTTTTTGGTATAATGGTATACAGAATACTGTCGCTAACTTACGAGATGAGCGATCGCGCTCTGGTATTAAAGCAAGTTGTTAGTTGTCTTTTTAAGACGGCTAATGGCTAATAGCTAATGGCTAATGGTATAAGCGAATTAGCAATTAGCGATTAGCAATGCGAACAAGCCATGATATAAGTAGCAACTTGGGTTATTAGGTGTAATTTTGCTAAGATTAGCCATACGCGCTCCGGATTGGGCGATTGAAATATGACATTACCCACAATTACTGAAGATACAATTTCCCTCGCGGCGGGGGACGAACTGATTCTACGATTTAGGACTTGGGAAGATTATGAGGCATTGCTAGCCCGTCGAGAGGATAAAGCTGGATTGAGAATTCGCTACGACGGTAAAACCCAAGAAATTAGAATTATGTCCCCCTTGCCCAGACATGGTAAGGATGCAGATTCGCTAGCAGATTTTGTCAAAGCTTTGCTGCGACATGAAGGGAAAGATTGGGACGCATTTACCCCAATTACGCTGAAACGAATTAACCAACAGGGAATTGAACCAGATTACTGTTTTTATATTGACAATCGCGGCAGTATTTTAGGAAAAGAACGCATTGATTTAGAAACAGATACTCCCCCAGATTTAGTTATTGAAGTTGACCTAACTTGCGCTACTAAACCAGAAGATTATCAAGCAATTTCGCCTTTGGAACTCTGGATTTACCGTCAAAGCCAATTATCGATCTATCAGTTTGATTCACAGCAGTATCGAGAGTCTCAAACCAGTCGCTGGTTTCCTGGCTACGATCTGAAAACTTTAATTCCTCAATATTGCGACAAGGGTTGGCAAATCGGTTCTAGTGTCGCGTTGCGCGAGTTTGAACAAGTGCTGCGATCGCTATGAATAAATTTGATATGGGAGAGATTAGAACTGAAGCGGAGAATGAAAAGGCTTTGGCGATTGTTGAGCAGTTGATGCACCTTTCTAACCGAACGCCAGAGGAAAATGAGCTTTATGAATTACTCGTCATTTTAATTGAAAAGTTTGAGCAAGAGTTCTATCAACCAGGTAACGCTTCAAATCCCCATTCAATGCTATCGTTTTTGATGGAACAGCAGAGCGTTGAATCGAAGGATTTAGAGGAAATTTTGGGTTCTCGCGATCTTGTGGCTGAGATCGTTGAAGGGAAACGGAAGATTAGTCAGCAGGAAGCGATCGCATTGGCAGATTTTTTTGGGGTTGATGCGAGTCTGTTTGTTTAATGGGGTGGGAATGCGATCGCTTGTACAATTGGTGGAATTGAGAGCGAAGCGCTAGCGCGCCGCTTCGCTAACGCATTTGTGGGGAGATTGTATGCGATCGCTCTTGCGATTGAGCTTATAGCAGACGACTTACCGATCGACGAATCAGAGTAAATCTTCCTCAGATAGTTGGGCTATTTTCATCAATGCTCTTAAGGTTCCAACTTTCAAATCTTGATTGCGGTGAACAGGAATTGACAGTATTTGTTCTAATTCAGAGTTTTCATAGATATGATGACTGCCAGTAATTCTTCTCAAAATCCAACCTTTCTGCTCCACAATCTTGCACAGTTGCTTGCCAGAAATAGATTTCATACAGCAATTTCAATTACTTGAGCTGTTGATTCAATTGCATCGCGACTATTAGCAACATCAAGCCAACCTTGAATAGCATCTTTTAAATTAGCCATCACCTCCTCCATTGTTTCACCTTCAGTAATGCAGCCAGGAAGCGCGGGAACCTCTGCCCAATAGCCACCTTCTTCTGCTGGATGAACGATCGCTCTGATTTTCATACACAAGCTTGCTCTCGTTGTTAAAAATATTCTAGCAGCAATTTCGGTGCGCGATCGCATGTGTGCTAGGGTTACAAGCGATCGCTTTTGGGATTGGTGGAATTGAGAGCGATAATGCTACCCATCGCTGTCGCGATCGCATCTGTGGGGAGATGATATGCGAAGTCTTTTGGGATTGGTGGATAAGAGAGCGATCGCACCTGTAGCGAGAGTGAGGGCGCGATCGCTTGAAATGAGGGGGTAATAGGAGCGATCGCGTTGTGAGCGGGCGCGATCGTTCTTACTCCTAATCATCCAACTTCAAATGTAATTCAATGCGGCCTTTCTTTTTAAGTTCTGCCACAATATCAGCAGGAATATTTTTAGCCCGTTTGAATTCTGAGCTAACAGTACTTACATAGTTTTTTCCCCCGCTTCTTGTGTAGGTTTTGATTTCCATCAAGTTCTTTTCATCATCAAGAATAAGATGACTTCCAAGAACAACAGCACCATCTACTTCAAGTTGTTCGTGGATATGCTTAATATCATCCTCAATCAAAGCGAAATTTAAAGTACCTTGCTGGAGACAGTTCAAACTGTCGAATGTACTTATTTCTTCTTCAACTGCCTTAGCAAGTTTCTTCGGCACATCGTTTATAATGCCGATTAATTTACCCCACTTCTCAGTCATCTTTTCCTGTTTCGACATACAATTCCTCCCAACAAATACAATTGATTCATTTATAACGAAGTCAATTGGCCTTCGTTAACTTGCCTTCTTAGATTATTCCTAAGTTGCTCTTTGCAGAACCTTCACTCGCGATTTGACTTCAAGTTGCTCTTTGATGTCGTCAGGAATATCATACCCAGATACCTCTTGCTGCCTGTATTCCTTTCTGTAACTACCGCTGACAGTGTTTCTGACAAAAACCTCAACTCTCTTGTAAAAACGCCTTCCTTCTTTAACCAGGTAAACTATCGCATCTGAAGTAACTTCAATTGCAAAAATTATCGCATCTAGTATGTAGCCGATTACACGGGTAGCCCATACTTTTATTTCATCCCAAAAGTAGCCAACAGCACAGCCAGCAACCGCAGCAAGTATTATCCAAGTAACTGGGTCAATAGGCATAATTTAGATCTCCGCATCTTGTGAATTTGAACTGGGTGTTTCTTCTGTTACAGAAGCTTCTTTTAAGTTAAACTTTTTGTGGCGTTGTTTAACTGCTTTATATTTTTCTATTTCTTCCTTCATTAGAGGTTCATCAATTTGCTTTGCTTTTCCGACTAACAACGTTAAACCTAATTTAATCGTGATATTTCTAATATCACCCCCACACAAACCATCGCTGATATCAGCCGCTTTCTCGTAACCAATCTCTCTTGGAATATTTTTAGATAGATGGAACTCCCATAATTGAGTTCTCATCGCTTTGTCAGGAATGGGAAATTCTATGTTAAATATAATTCTTCTTAAAAAAGCATCATCATAGTTTTCAAACAAATTTGTTGCAAAAATTATGACGCCATTGAACTTATCCATCAGGGTCAATAGCGTACTTTTCGCAGAGTTGACACCATGATCTGCTGCTTGCGACAAGTTAGAAATTCTTTTACTTAACACAGCATCAGCTTCATCAAAGAACAGTACGCTTTTGGTTTCCTCAGCTTGTTTGAACACAGCTGATAAATTTTTTGAGGTTCCCCCTACTAATTCAGACTCTAACTCGCCGTAGTTTATTTTAATTATATTAGTTTTTAGTTGGGCAGCAATCGCTTCTGCTGTAATACTTTTACCTGTGCCAGGTGGGCCAAAGAAATTAATACTTAGACCATTGCCTGTCTTTAGAAACCGATTAAACTGCCATTCATACAATAATTTTTCGCGATTTTTTACATAAGCAATCATTTCTTTAATTTGCTCGCGAGTACTTTCTGATAAAGCTATCTCAGCTAACGTCCACCGAGGAGCTTCAATAAGACTATTTGCCTCATCTTTTGAATTGAGTTCTTTTTTGTCATTCACTATTTCATATTTCATGGCTTATGCTTTCTTTACTTACAACGCTGAATCAAGTTACTAAAATTGCCAAAGCCACAATCGAAACCCAGGCGAAAAAAGCGGGTGTTGCTCGCTCGTGGGATTAGATAGTGACGTTCTGCACCCGTTCGTTCGTGCTACTGAGGAACGTCTCGCGAATTTCTACCTGCGATCTAGCTTAAGCCCCAACTTTGATGCGAAAAGTCGGAGATTATTGCAAATATTTACGTTGGTTTGATGCCCGTGACTCTGATTACACCCTGAGAAGCACCCATTAGCCTTACTTCTCAGCAAGCTCAACTGTGTTAGCTACTACCATGCTAAATTAGCTACAACTATCATGCACCTAACTAAAGCTATAATTTTTGGTTAGGATTACGTTATCAATTTATCCAGACATCCTGCAATGGCTAACGACGAGATGTTTGCAGAGGCTGCACATAACTGGGACTTGGAAAGGCTGTACGCAGATCTGGCTGAAGCTAAGCGGCAAGTGTCTCCTCGCGCTAGAAAGGGGCTGACGGAGCGGGAAAAGCTTTATCTACGCGGGTTGCTGTGCGGTTACAGTCCGGCTGAAATGGCTCGTAAACTGATTCAGAGTCCCAAGGGGGTTGAGGTTTATGTGTGCAAAACTTTATATCAGTACTTTAAAAACATGGCGGATGTGCCTAATGAAAAAGTAGGAAACTGGAGGAATATTAATAACTGGCTAGATGAAGCAGGATATAAAACTAAGAATAAGCCGTCTGTTGAATCTAAATTAGCTAATTCTTTACCGATAGATGCATTAGTAAAGATAGTTGATATGGGGTTTGACAATCAAAATACACTCACAATTGACATTAACATCCGATTATCGTTTCCCTCAGCTTCAGAAAACCAAGGAACAGAGGACTTGGATTCAGAGGATTCCTAATGCAGCGCGATCGCACGCACCCCAAACG
>DNGG01000202.1 GCA_003486675.1 Cyanobacteria bacterium UBA11372 | reverse complement strand
AACATGCAACAAGCGTCTCGCGTGTCGGATTATACGGCATTTTTCAATGCGGATGAGAGTCGCATCGGTCAGTTAGTGGAATTTGGTCCCACGGCTAAGATTTTTACCGAAGCGTCGAATGCAGACACCCGCAATTACGTAGCAGGGCTGTTTGGTTGATGGGCGACCTAGAAACCGGGTTTCTATCAAGAAACCCGGTTTCTTTGCCTAGATGTTAAGGTATAGAATCGATTGATTGTAGCGAGACATCTAAAATTACAATGCCTCGTCTGGCAACTACCATTGAAGCGATTCTATACCTGAAAAGCCAGCCCGTGTCGCTGGCTGCGATCGCCGAATACGCCAAATGCGACAAAAAGGACGCCCAAGAAGCGCTGCTGGAACTGATGGACGATTACGCCCACCGCGACAGCGCCTTGGAAGTCGTAGAAACCCCCACTGGTTATTGTCTGCAATTGCGGACATCTTTTCAGGGTTTGATGCAAAATTTGATACCGCCGGAAATCGGGGTGGGGGCTTTGAGGACATTGGCAGCGATCGCGCTCAAAGGCGAGATCGCTCAAACCGAATTGGTCGATTTACGAGGATCGGGCGCTTACCAGCAAGTGCAGGAACTCGTACAATTAGGCTACGTCCGCAAACGCCGACAATCAGAAGGAAGGTCGTATTTGCTACAAGTGACAGAAAAATTTCATCAGTATTTTGAACTAGACCAACTCCCCAAACAGCTAGAGTTACCCCTCAACGCAGTAGGGCGAGCAAGAGTGACAAGGGAAAGCGACGCAGAACCATCAGAGGAAAATTACGACTGAACGCAGACAGGACTTACGTAAAGAAACCCGGTTGCTCAACTCGTGGCAGAGAAACTTTGATGCGGCGCGTCTTGGCTGGCTACTGGTTTCTAAAATCAAGGAAACCGCTTCCAAAGGCTATTTATCGGTCATGTCAGCTTATTTTCCCCTAAATCTTCCTCTCCCTGTTACATCTCCCTGTCTGGTGGGAAATATGTCAAATTAGAGTTAGTTCAACATTAAGGCTCCTCATGGTCTTTAACCCTGATTTTCTCAGTTCTGATACCGACAATGCTCAAGCCAATCCACTGCTGAAATATCTCCAGCATCAATCTCCGGAGGTATTAGCCCGCGTCGCCAAGTCCGTAAGTCCGGAAATCAAGCAAATTATTTCTCACAACGTTCAAGGTTTGGTAGGAATGCTACCAGGCGAGCATTTTAACGTTCAAATTACTACAGACCGAGAAAACTTAGCCGGTCTGCTAGCTTCGGCAATGATGACGGGTTATTTCCTGCGCCAGATGGAACAGCGGATGCAGCTAGAGGAAAGTTTGCTTAGCTCGATGTCTCTCAAACACGAACCTGACAGTGACCGATAATTTTAGATTTTAGATGGCAGATTTTAGATTTTCGCCCGCGATAAAATCCCTTAAGCCTCCAATCTAAAATCCTTGCATCTAAAATCTAAAATTACCTAGCCCATTCGCTCGGCGGGAAATGCACCGAGTCGCACTTGGATATTTTGAGTTTGTCCGTTGCGGTTAACTTCTAATTCCAAGACAGAACCTATGGCACTGGCTTCTACCAACTCTTGTACTTTAGAAGCTTCTTTGATTTGTACGCCGTTAATTTTTTGAATGATATCGCCTCGGAGCAAACCAGCTTGCGAAGCGGGTGAATTGTCGAAAACTCGCATCACCAACACGCCCCGCTCTTGGGTAATCGTGAGGTTGCTTTCTTGAATGAGCTGTTCTTTTAAAGCTGGAGTTATTCCTGCCATTTGAATTCCCAAGAAGGGATGTTCGACTTGGCCTTTAGCTAACAATTGATTGGCGACGCGCTGTGCGGTTTCGATGGGAATGGCAAAGCCAAGTCCTTGAGCATCGGCGCGAATCGCTGTATTAATGCCGATAATTTCTCCCGCTGCGTTTAATAGTGGCCCTCCAGAGTTACCGGGGTTAATCGCGGCATCGGTTTGAATAAAGTTAACTCGTTTATCTGGGACGCCGACTTGGGAACTGGAGCGCCCCGTAGCGCTGATAATACCCACCGTTACCGTGTTATCCAAACCGAGGGGATTGCCGATAGCGATCGCCCACTGACCCGGTATCAAATTTTGCGAGCTGCCTAAACTCACCGTCGGCAAATTGCTGGCGTTAATTTTCACCACCGCCACATCGGTAAGCGGGTCTGTTCCCACCACCCGGCCTTCAAACGTGCGACCGTCTTTCAGCGTTACTTGCACGGTCTTCGCCCCGTCTACTACGTGAGCATTTGTAATTAAACTACCATTAGAACTCAGTATAAACCCTGAACCAGTGCCGCGTTCTAACCGTTCTTCCGGGCCAATCGGCGAGTCGTTGCCAAAGAACCGCCTAAACATCGGATTGCGAAACGCTTCCGGGATTGGTATTTCCACCTTGCGCGAGGCATCAATTCGCACCACCGCCGGACCAACCTTTTCGACTGCAAGAGCGATGAAATTGACGCTGTTGGGGTCAACTGTTGCGCTTGAGCCGCTGGAATTGCGCTCAATTGGCAAGGGGGGCAACATGGGGGCAGTTGCCTGGTAAGTTGGGATGACGCGACTTTCCGCTTGTAGGTGGCGGCTAGTCAACACCCCTGCACCGCCGCCAATGGCGAGCAAAGTGAAATAAAGAGTCAGCTGCTTTACAGATAAACTCATAAGTTAAAATTCCACTGAAAACCCACCCTATGAATCGAATGACGAGGAAAGCGGGGCGGGGTGTAACGCTTTTCCTGAGCAAAACACAGCTAATAATCTACTTTAGCTTGCTCTAAACGAGGGTTACACCTATTGCAAGGTTGAGAAATTTTGCGCCCTTGTGGGAGACTTCGCCTAAAATTCAGCTTTGATCGGGTAATTGCCAGGTTTGACCGATCGGCGTTGTCAAGGCTAACCCGCTAAAATACACCAGCACAAACTCAGCGTTGTTAATTAAAATTTCTTCACATTAATTGCTTGATTCCATGACTCTATATCGTTGGTTGCCAATTTTCTCAACGCTTCTGTGGCTGTTTATACCAGCGTTGGAAGTGAAAGCGAATAGACCTCTGGCAAAAATAGCACCGGACGGGCAGGATGCCCATCCCACAAGAATCATTTTTTCTTGTGGGGTAGGCGTCCCGCCTGCCCAAGAATTTGCTCGAAGTGACTTTTGCAACAAGTCTAATCTCCCCAGGCTGGTAAAACAGGCTCAAAACTTAAATTGTCCCGCACCAGCGCTGGAGCGCCTGAGCAAACACCTAGTAGCCTTTGGCGAGACACTCGAGAGTATTGCCCGTCAATATAATCTGATTCCGGCTACCCTGTTAGGATTGAACCCTAGTTTAAGGTCGGGTGGGGTGCAAGTAGGTAGCGAAATCCTCATTCCCCCCTTTAACGGCATTCGCGTAGAAGTACCTGCGAATCAAACTTGGCGGGATGTGGCGACGGCTTACAACGTGCGCGAGGCTATTTTATATGAAGTCAATGGTTGTCAGGAAAATCCCAGAGTCGTGTTTGTACCGGGGGTGAATTGGTCGCCGGAAACCTTAGGAGTAGAAGAAGTTTCGAGGGAGTTGACAGGATATCCTTTACCTGCTATGGCAGCGGTGGGATTGCGCTACGGTTGGCAGCTGAGATTGGGTACGGGTAAAGTCGAATTCCACAGCGGTGTAGATTTGTTGGCAACTCCTGATACACCAGTTTTAGCGGCGGGAAACGGTGTGGTGGCTTTTGCTGGGGAGCAAGGCAATTACGGTAATTTAGTGGTAATCAATCACCAAGACGGGTTGCAAACTCGCTACGCCCACCTGGCTAATATTACCGTCACGACTGGACAAAGAATTATGCAGGGAGAGCAGGTGGGAACAGTTGGTGCAACGGGTTTCCCTGATATTGAAGCATCTCACCTGCATTTTGAAATTCGCTACAACTCAGATTTAGGTTGGGTGGCAGAAAATCCCGAACCGTATTTAAGAAACATGGGAATTGCTAATAGGTAATTGGTAATGGGTAATAGGTAATAGGTCAAGTGCAATTACCAATTACCAATTACCTATTACCCATTACCATTTCACTCAGCGGTTACATGTGCTAACTCTGCTGGCTCTGGGGTTGGGGCTTCGGTGATGCCAAACAGGGAGCGGTACAATTTATCGTACTCGTGGGCGGATTTATCCCAGCTGAAATCCTGCGCCATGCCTCGCTGTTGCAGGGTGCGCCATTGCTCTTTGAAGCGGAAGCCTTCCCAAGCTCGAATCATAGCGGTAAATAGATCCAAGGGTTCGTAGCGGTCGAAACAATAACCCGTGCCCGCTTGGTTAACGGGGTCGTGGTGGGTTACAGTATCGACTAAGCCGCCGGTACGCCGGACGATGGGGACGCAGCCGTAGCGCATGGCGAGCATTTGGCTGATACCGCATGGCTCAAAACGACTGGGCATGAGGAAGGCATCGCAACCTGCGTAGATGCGGCGGGCGAGGGCGTCGTTGTAGAGTAAGTAGGTTGCCATGCGACCTGGATAGCGGGAAGCCATTTGCCACATTTGGCTTTCGTAGTAGCGATCGCCTGTCCCCAACAAGATAAACTGAGCGTCGGTATAGGACATGAAACGGTCGAGGATTTGCAGCGACAAATCGATGCCTTTCTGTTCCACCAACCGGGTTACCATACCAATCAGGAACGCTCCGGAATTGACTTCTAACCCAACTTCTTCTTGCAGTGCCACTTTATTCGCCTTTCGTTGATCGAGTGTATCGGCACTGAAGGTTTGAGCGATATATTTGTCGGTAACCGGGTTGTAAAGTTGGGTATCGATGCCGTTGAGAATGCCGGATAACTTACCGCTGACGTAAGACAGCAAGCCTTCGAGTTGTTCGCCATACGCCGCAGTTTTGATCTGATCGGCATAGGTGGGGGAAACTGTATTCACCCAGTCGGCAAACTGAATTGCTGCAGCCATTGTATTGTGTCCTTGCATGTACCAAGGACACCAAGTCATTTGCTCTAATCGCCAGCGCCACGGACCTTGATAAGCTAGGTTGTGAATCGTGAATACGGTTTTAATCTCGGTGTCTTGGTGCATCCACACGGGAATCATTCCCGTGTGCCAGTCGTGGCAGTGAATAATTTCTGGTTTCCAGTAGTTCCAGGCAAATTCCGCCGCCCCGTTAGCAAATAAGGTGAACCGCCAGTC
>DNGG01000589.1:33776-34023 GCA_003486675.1 Cyanobacteria bacterium UBA11372 | reverse complement strand
AGCCAAACGCATGGTTTATCTTTTCTATCCTGCACCCGAAGCGGGAATTTATGAAAGTGCAACCGATCAAAGTCATCCCCTAAATTAACAGCCCGATCGTCTCTTACGCACCTTATTTAAACCACATCGAGGCAGGATGAAGACCGTTACAAAAATAGCCCTAATTGCCTTATTATGGCTAATCGTTATCAACTCAGGTAGTCTGGGAACTTTAGATACCGATCTGAGATTGCAGATGGCTAACGCC
>DNGG01000589.1:25957-33450 GCA_003486675.1 Cyanobacteria bacterium UBA11372 | reverse complement strand
GGTAAGCGTTACATCGCTTACGAACAAGGACAGTCAGTTTTGATGCTTCCTGGAGATTGGTTGGGAACTCAACTGCATCGCTGGTTTCCCGCAGTTCCAGAAAAAGATATGCGGGATTTAGTCGTTAATTTCTTAATTTTTATCCCGTTAAATGTCGCTGCTGTAGTTGCTTGTTTTTGGTTGCTGACGCTGTTTAATTTTAGCGAGAGAGTCGCTGGTTTAGCCAGCATTCTATTCTTACTCGGTACGACGTTTTTGCACTACGCCCAAGTGCATCAGCATAACAATCAAGTCCTGCTGTTTCTCACCATCGGTTATGCATCTGCTTTAGCTTGCACGCTGCGGGGAAATCTGCGGATGGCAGCTATTAGCGGTTTGGCTTTGGGTGGGACAGTTTTGCTGAGAATTACCAGCGCGATTCATGGCTTTACCATACTACTTTTTCTCGTCGGTTGTATGGGTTATAAAACCCGCGAAAAAGATAAAACTATCAAGGCGGCAAGACTGTGGATTGCTGGTTTTATTCCCGTTGCTTTAGTAGGAAGAATTTTTGACTTCATCCGCTACGGCAGCTTTTTTGCCACGGGAAAAAGTGTAGAGAAGCAGCAATTAGCAACGGATACTATGTGGGCGGGGTTGCCCGATTTACCGGCAAATTATCCCTTGGTGAATGACCCCCATGTCGGAATTTTAGGGCCGCTAATAACACCGGCAAAAAGTATTTTCATATACGATCCTTTACTGATACCTTGCATAATCTTGGGAATTATTTTCTGGAAACGGCTTTCCCCTTATATCCAGTGGTATCTGATTACCGGGTTTTTTAACCTGGGTTTACATTTAGCTGCTTATAGTCGATTCTTTTTCTGGCACGGTGATTCGGCTTGGGGTGCTAGGTATCACGTCACCTCGGTTCAGACGATCCTCATGCCGTTGCTAGGACTGTTCGTGCATCAAATTTTATCGGAACGGGGGTTAAGGGCTTGGCTGATGCGTGGTATTGTAACGATAGCGATTATGGTGCAAATTGCCTCCGTCACCATGCCAATGAATCTGGAGATCTTTCAAACCCAGGTGGGAATGCCGGGGAGTCGCTTGGACTTCCGGTTAGCTCAGCGTTTGACTAATATGGTTTGCTTGGTCAACAGTTCTTTTTCTAGGGGGTGCGTTGAAAGAAATCCTGATAAAAAGGATTTTGTCAAAGAGTGGAATCACGTCTATTTTCTGCCGTTTAATTTCAGCCATAAAGCGGCGGTTAATCCAGATTTAGTCAGTTTTACCAGGATTTTATATATCATTTGGGGATTGGTTTTAGTCGGCGCGATCGCTTCCACTCTCTGGTTCGTTTTTTGGTCATCTGGTCAAGCACCAGAGTTGATGAAATTGAGTTAATTAATGTAAGTAAGAGGTTGAGATGAATAACGTATTAATTCTGATGGCTCTAATTCCATTCTCGGTTGTCCTGAATACAGTGGGTCAGATTCTACTGAAATCTGGCTCTGGTCAAGGAATGGTAAACTTCAACGTGTTCGCGGGACTTGTAGCTTATGCTGTCAGTACGGTGTCGTATATTTTAATCTTAAAAAGGCTGAACGTATCGGTTGCCTATCCGTTGGTTTTTGGTTTAACGATTATTGCCACAACTTTGGCAGGAGCCAATATTTTAAAGGAGCAAGTGACCGTGCAACAGTGGATGGGTGTAGGTTTAGTGATTAGCGGAATTTGTGCCATCAGTTTTGGCAAAATTGTATAAAGGGGGAATCGGTAATGGGTAATTGGTAATTGGTAATAGGTTAAGAAAACATGTTGAAAATGAAGGAATGATTAACGAAAAGAATGAGAATATTAAAAACCCAGGGTAATAGGCAAAGAAAATGAGGGATTTAAAAGGAAGAATAACCTATAACCTGGTCTGAAATCCATGCCAGAATAAGCAAATGGTATGGTGATTTAGTAATTTAAATTGGCTCGTGAAGCTGAACTTATGACAATAACTAGAATCATGAGATTTCCTTACCTAGAAGCTCTAAGACCTCGCCAGTGGACAAAAAATTTAGTTGTCTTCGCGGCGCCTTTGTTTGCTTACAGTATCAACATAAACTCATTGTTGGGTAGTCTGCTGGCATTTGCATTATTTTGCGCTGCTTCTAGTGGTTTTTATCTGATCAATGACATTGCAGACGTTGAAGCCGATCGTCGCCATCCGGTCAAGTGTAACCGCCCAATTGCAGCGGGGAAGGTGAGTATTCCAGCCGCGATCGCAATGGCAGCAATCTTGTTGACTGGTTCGATTGGGATCGGCTTGTTACGCTCGCCTTGGTTGGGAATAACCATCCTGGGTTACGCGCTACTACAAGTCGCCTATAACCTACGGCTCAAGCGTACTGCGATCCTGGACGTGATTGCGATCGCATCTGGATTTGTTCTGCGCGCCGCCGCAGGCGCCGCCGCCACCAGCATCTATCTGTCTCCCTGGTTTTTGCTTTGTACGGCAATGCTGGCTTTATTTTTGGGAGTGGAAAAGCGCAAAGCCGAACTACGGTTAATCGCCGTCAAAGGTGGTAAAACCCGTGCTGTCCTCAAACGCTATTCCCTACCCTTGCTATCGCGAATGGAAAGCGTCATTACCACTGGGACTATCATGACTTATGCACTTTGGAGTTCTGGACCTGCGGTTTCTGGCGCTACCACTCCTTGGATGCTCGTCACCCTACCGTTTGTATTGTACGGTGTTTTCCGCTACCAGTTACTCAGCGATCCCCAGGAAATCGAACGCCGCAGCGCTGGCGAGCATGGAGCTGGAGGCGTCACGGAACGACCAGAGGAGGTTTTGCTCAAAGATCGGCCAATTTTGCTCACAGTTTTATGCTGGCTTTTGACAGTGTTTGCGATTTTAGCACTCAAACAACAAGGTGTAATTAAATAATATTCTCACTGGTTTGCGTTGACCTAAAAAGGAGGAAAACTCAATTGCAAAACCCTTTAAATAATCCCTTGAATAAGCAGGGGAAATATAAGTTACCAAAGCGGTTTCTTCGCCTTGCTTCCATAGATTTGGATTTACTGAAAGCCTGCGGCATTCAAGGGATAATCCTGGATTTAGATAATACCCTTGTTTCTGAAGACGACTGCTACTTGTCTCCCGGCGGGGAAGATTGGATAAAACTTGCCCAATTAAAAGGGTTTAAATTTGTCATACTATCCAATGGTAAGCGCCGATATCGGGTAAAATATTGGTCCCATCGTCTCAATATGCCAGCGATTAACCCGGCTCGCAAGCCCTTTCCATTTGCCTTTTATAAAGCAAAGGGTCATATGCAGCTAAAATCTAAACAAATTGTGGTTATTGGCGATAGCTTCCATACAGATGTGCTGGGAGCTTGGATTTCAGGACACTTCTGTATCCAGGTAGCCAGTTTACCTCATCCGCCTCTTTGGTGGGAGAAAATTTTAGGCCGCTGGGTGCAAACTCCTTATCCCGATCGGGACGATCTCTGGAGCTTTGATGCTTCTGAATATAAGTAAGGATTTGTGAGGTAATGGCGTTCCCAGGCGATCGCCTGGGAAACGAGGGTAATGGGTAATTGCCTAAGAAACCCTGTTCAAGATTAAGGGATTATTCCAGAAATGATTTATAGGAGTTTGAATAAGAAACCAGGTTGAATAGGTCAACAAACTAAGTAATTTAAAAGGAAAAATACAGATGACAGGAATTGCCATTACAGGCAGTGGTTCGGCTACGCCAACGCTGGCTGTAGATAATCATATGCTCTCAGAGCTGGTAGAAACTTCAGATGAATGGATTGCTTCGCGCACTGGGATTCTTGAGCGACGATTGGCAGATCCTCAAACCAGTTTAAGCGCGATCGCAACGATGGCAGCACAAAATGCGATCGCCATGGCAGGCATTATGCCAATCGATATTGATTTAATTATTCTGGCAACATCTAGCGCCGATGACTTATTTGGCAGCGCTTGTCAAGTTCAGGCAGAATTAGGAGCAAATCGTGCCGTTGCTTTTGATCTCACCGCCGCTTGTTCGGGATTTGTTTTTGGTTTGGTGACCGCAGCACAATATATCAGAACCGGCGTTTATCAAAATATATTATTAATTGGCGCGGATATGCTCTCCCGCTGGGTAGATTGGTCAGACCGTAGCACGTGTGTATTATTCGGCGATGGAGCGGGTGCTGTAGTGCTTCAGGCGAACAAACAAGATCGCTGGCTTGGTTTTGAACTCCGCAGCGATGGCAGGCAAAATAATAGCCTCAATATCGCTTACCAAGGAGAGGCAAAAGAATTATTTGAAGGCGCAACAATTAGCCAGGGAACCTATCACCCCGTCACCATGAACGGTCAGGAAGTGTATCGCTTTGCCGTGCAGAAAGTTCCCGAAGTGATAGAAAAAGCTTTATATCGGGCAAATTTAAGCGTAGAGGGGGTAGACTGGTTGTTGCTGCATCAAGCGAATCAACGGATATTGGATGCGATCGCACATCGTCTCAAAATACCCCCCGAAAAAGTTATCAGCAATCTTGCTCACTACGGCAATACTTCCGCCGCCTCGATTCCCCTCGCTTTGGATGAACAAGTAAGACAAGGAAAAATTAAACCAGGGGACACAATTGTCACTTCAGGTTTTGGTGCCGGACTCACTTGGGGTGCAGCAATTTTCCAATGGGGAAGGTGAGAATTGAAGAATTGAATTTTCGTAGGTTGGGTTGAGGTTACGAAACCCAACCTACTTTACCCTATCGCTCCACTGGCACAAAAACGGGTAAAGCTTGGGGAATAACCCGGAATTGAGCCGGGGTAGTGGTGGTTAATTCGCCATCGGTATCAATCCAGGCGGGTTCCTTAGTATAGATGTTGATTTCTTTACCTTGAAGCGTCAGAACGCCGGGGACTTTTTTCCCTTGCACAATCGCAGGTAGCAGCGCGAGCAATTCCCACCATTGCTGGGTTTTAACGCTATACAAATCTAGTCTTTGGTCATCGATTGCGGCATCTTCAGCTACTACCAAGCCGCTACCGTAGTAGCGACCGTTACATACAGTAATTTGAAAGGTTTTAACTTGAGTTGAGCGATTATTCCAGCGAATTTCTGCTTCAAAAGGTCGAGATTGCCAAAGGATTTGCAGCGCCACTGCTGCATAGGCTAACACTCCCCACCGTCGTTTCCAAGCTTTTGGCACTCGGCGATTGATTTGGGCGCTTAATCCCAATCCAGCTACATTGAAGAAGTATTTACCATTGACCCAGCCTAAGTCAATGCGTCGGATTTTGCCAGCCGCCACGATTTTACAAGCTTCTGGTAGACTTGGCGGAATTTTCAAACTGCGTGCCAGATTATTAGCCGTTCCAGATGGCAAAATTCCTAAAGGTAACTGGGTATCTAACAAACCTTCAATCGCTGCATTCACCGTACCATCACCGCTGCTAATGATAACGAGATCGACCATGTGCCGGTACTGTCGGATGATTTCGGGTAAATACTGCGGGTTTTCGGCAGATTCTTGGATCGATTCAAAACCTAATGCTTGCAATTGTCCAACTGCTTGCATTTGAGCTTCTCTTCCCTTTCTGGCATGGGGATTGACCAACAGCAACGCCCGCTGTTTCATAAGTTATGGCGCTCACTTGGGCATATATTTATTCCCAGTGTTGCATACGGTATTGCTACAGGATGCCGTTGCGTAGCAGTTTCCCAGTAGCATCGATGCTAAAATCTTTCCCCGGTACTAAGCCTTTGTCTATACAATGCTTGTATGTCGCAAATGAGATGATTCTTTTGATTTCTTGCCGCACATCGATCGGAATCAGATTTTCTATACACCACACTAGCTCTGTCTCAAACCAGAGTAACCGTTCTAGGGAGATCAGTACTATACCTGCTACATCTTCGAGTGCCATCTGGCTTTTCAAATTAGCAATGATATCTCCCGCGATGTACCTATTGCGGGTCATCATCGCCATTGCTACTTTCGTGACTTGTTGTTCTAATTCCATAGCGGTCATCCTTGGCTTCTCCTGGCGTGAGTTTGAACGGTTAGCGCGATCGCCTTTCTGCCAAGTATACCTAAAGGTAGAGCAAAATATCTCTCCAGATAGATGCTAATTATTTATTTATTTGTATAATTACTGCGGGTGTCGTTTAGCAAAGCGCGAGGGTGCATCCACCCCTAGCTTGAGTCTCGATCTCGTCTTAGAATATGGTCATACTTTCTCTGGAACGAAAAAAAAGTGCCGCCTTTGAGCGATAGACTAACCACACGCCGTGCAATTTTCTAAGGATGAGCTTGCTTAAGAGCAACTCACAACCTTTGATATTTTCTGCTTCAATTCCCTTAAGAGGCAACAATGGAAGCTAATTCTACTCTCGATCAAGTTGTTCAAAACTTAGAACACCATGAAAATTTAACGCGCATGAAAAAGCTAATTTATTGCGCTTGTAAAAAAGCTTGGGAAAATGACCCAGAGATGCTGGCGCAGTTGAGTTTAAAAGATTTACTAAAAGAATTACTCGATTTAAGCCCAACGATAGAACACCTAACTGTCGCGCTCAACAGCGTAGTCAAACAACTAAACAAACAAGCAGAATATTCCTTAGTGGCTAACGCAATCATCAGCGAATTGGGGAAAATATACCCGGATACCGAAGAATCAACGCTAGTCAAATCCAACCGACTTTATAATACCGTTTCAACTGCATATTATCCTCTGCAAAAACCGACATCAATCGAACCAGAATTGCAGCTAAACGAACCAAAACGTCAGTACGATCCGTTTGATTTGCGACAGGAAATAATGAAGTATACTAACCCGCTTTTGGCTAAGATACTTGTCTTTTCTACAGTTGATGGCAAGTTGTTTGATTTTAGCCAACAAGATTGGTTAGCTATCAAAAACCAAGAACTGGATGACTTGATTTTGCGGCTGTTTCGGGCTTGCGAAACGATTACCGAGCTAGAATTTCAACTAAATAGTACGGCAAAATGTCTTGAGGATAAGGCTCAATTCAATCAAGCAGCCAGTGTAATTATTCGAGCCTTGAAGCCTTTTTACCCTTCTTTAAAAGCCAGTTAAAAATCAACTTCAATCGTTAGGGTACAAGAATCAAAATGGATGCGAATGAACTTTTAAGGCTATACGCAGCGGGCGAAACCAACTTTAGCGGTGCTAACCTGGGTCGGATCAATTTATTTGGAGCCGACTTGATTGGCATAAATTTAAGAGAAGCCAACTTACAAAATGCTAACTTAGTTTTGGCATTTCTCAATCGCGCCAATCTGGTAAGAGCCAATTTAATTGGTTCTAGGTTGAGCGGTGCAAATTTAAATCAAGCTGCTTTAATGGGTGCTAACCTGCGCGATGCAGATTTGCACGGTGCCTGCCTCCAGCGTGCAGATATACGCAGTGCCAATCTAACTTTGGCAAACTTACTCGATGCCAATTTAATCGAAGCAGACTTGCGGAATGCTAATCTCAGCGGT
>DNGG01000589.1:3319-25738 GCA_003486675.1 Cyanobacteria bacterium UBA11372 | reverse complement strand
ATGCTAATCTCAGCGGTGCTAACCTGACGGGTGCTTGTTTGCGCGGTGCTAACTTGCGCGAGGAAAAAAGAATGTATTGTGCCAAACTGCGCGGTGCTAGCTTGCATAAAGCCGATATGCGGGGTGTAAACTTGGCAGGTGCAGATTTGGCAAGGGTAGACTTGAGTGGTGCGAACTTGACCGATGCAACCCTGCGCGAGGTAGATTTAAGCGGTGCTAACCTAGCTTATGCCAATTTAACAAATGTCTATCTCACTGAAGCTAATTTAGCCACAGTTAATTTACGCGGTGCTAACCTGACAAATGCCAAATTGGAACGAACAAACTTGGCTGAAGCTGAAATGAGCGAAGTAAATTTAAGCGGTGCATTATTATCGGATGCTAACTTGAGTAAGGTGGAAATGAGTCGCGCTAACCTGCGTGGTGCTAGGTTGCCTAGAACTGATTTAAGTCGGGCAAATTTACGCGAGGCGAATTTAACCGATGCTGAATTGGTTGATTGCTACCTAGCTAGAGCAGATTTAATGGATGCAAATCTGACGAATGCTATTTTTATTAGGGCAGAATTGAGTAGTGCAAATTTGGCGGGGGCGCTGCTGCGCGGTACTGTTATGCCCGATGGCAAAGTTCACGATTATGATTGATGTTTAACTCAAGTTGCTAGCGATCTCATGCATAGCGGCTAATCGCTCATGGCTAATGGCTAATCTCAGGAAAAAGACAATATTACGCTTTGCTCGCAAGCTTGCAATTAGCAACTTGGCTGATTTATTAATCGTCAAATCAATCCGAATTCTAGCATCTGCAATAGCCCCACCTGGCCCAGAGCAACGATCGCCAACGTCACGGTAGCCTTTGTGAGCATGACGGCACGCGATCGCGCTCAATGCCTTGCTAGGGTTGTGGTTGATTTTCCGATTGGCAGCAATTGATTACAGGAGCTTGTGCAACGTCTTGTAAGCCAACCGATTGCAATAAACTTTGCCACTCAGTCGCGATCCTGGAGTCATCGGGGCGAGATCGCCGTAATTGTGCTAGAGTTGCCAGGGTTTCGTACCAAATTCTATTTTGGGCATAGAGTCGGGCCCGCTGCAAAGGTTCTAAAGTGCCGATTTGCTTCTCTAGCGTAGAACTTAGTTGAGTGCGCTGCATCCATCCTTCAACGACTAGATCTCGACTGCGCTCAGTGCGATCGCAAATCAAGGCAAGTGACCATTTATACCTATTTCCCACCTCAAGGGATGGAGCTGCATCAGGTAGCTCAATCCCAACAATCCCCGATTTACCTGAAAGCGAGACAGTGGTTTGGTACAGTCCGTTTTGGTTGCGATCCCAAAGACTCAATTCCGCTGAAACGATTGTCCCATCGGGGATATAAAGAAAAATCGTCGGATGCGCTTGGGTGGTCAATTCGGCGTCGGTATTGGGGATCAATGCGATCGCTGGCTTTTTATTCTGGGAACTTTCACTACTAGCGATCGAACAAATCCCCCGCGAAGCTCCTCCCCTCGTGGTTCGCGGCGAGCCGTTGGGTTGGAAAACTACGCTACCAGAACTATTGGCAGAGGCTGTAGTTTGCCCTAACCTCCCACTTAAGGGAACTAGCTCCAGGCTAACTGCAAGGGGCAATAGGAAGAAGGCAGATAACCGCAGCATTTTTTTCATCGTCATAATTTATACACCTCCTCTCGCTAAATTCCTCTATGATGTTTCAACTCGATCGGGTACGGTATCGAGTTGATGCGATCGAGTGGAAAACTGACTTAACTTGTTGTTTGGCGGTTAAAACTGAACTCACACCGACCAAACCAGCCTTTTTAGATCGGCCGAGCCACTTTATTTTGGGAATTGACACGGTTTGAGGTGGGGTTGGTTGAATTACCTGGGAGCAAAAGTAATGCGCCTTCGAGTTTTCACCTCATGATTTATCGGAATGTCACCCCGCTCTGACTCAAAGACAATATAACAACTACACCTCGCATGGGAAAGTGTTTAAATTAATGCTGAAGGGTGATTAAACTGGTAAAAAAAGGCTCTTTTTTTTGGTATTTTATAAAGTTTGATGCGCTCGCGTTCGCTCTCGCGGCGCGGAGGCGCGGAAGAGTGCGGTCGGCATATCGCGTAGCGTCAAAGCAGGGGATAAGATGGCATAGAGTTTTGATAGCCCCAAGTACTTCTTTTTACCAGTGCAGGATATGGCGCACGAGTTCTCATGCTGGCGGGGCTAGTTGAGCAAATAGTTCTGTCCAAGCGATCGCATCTGGTCTATTTCCAGCGTTAATTAACTCAAAGATTTTCCCCTCGCTTGCTGGATTATTCAGACATTCGACACCAGCAGCAGCTACGTCAATCCGACTCGTCTGACCAGATAATTTATCCCCCGTACCGATGACAACACCCAGCTTCCCTCCCGTGGTAGCTTTTAGCAGCGTGTTGAGGTCGTAGGAAGTGAAAGAGCCATCGATCAGCCGTCCCGGTCGAATAATAGTGTAGGGCAATCCGGAACTGACGATCGCTTGCTCGCCTTGCTGTTTGGCATCGAGAACGCCAAACGCATTCAGCAAACTGAAAGGAGGCTTATCCTTGCGCTCGATGCCGCAGGAAGATACAAAAACAAACCGCTTCAGGTTTTTAGGCGCTGCATCTACAAGATTGCGGACTCCCTGTGCATCAACGCGAGCGGGGCTATTTCTGGCTTTGCTATTGCGGTAGTCGGCGTTGAAATAGATTTTGCCCCATTCGATCAAGCTTTGCAGCTGGTTGGTTTGTGGCAAATCAAATTCCCATCTAGCCGAGGGAAAGGCGGTGGTTCCAGTACAGCAGATAATGTGGGTGACATCCTGCACAGCAGTTGGCAGCGTTTGGGCTTGACGAATATCACCAACGGCGATTTCCACTTGGTTATTGAACATTTGTTGCGCTTTCTGCTCGCTGCGGGTGAGGACGCGCACCAAAAAGCCTTTTTCCAGCAGAAAAGCTACCGTTAATTGCCCAACACCGCCTGTAGCGCCTGCAACCAAAACTCGGTTAGACATGGCTCGCCTCCCTGGTGAAGTTATTGATTACAGACTAATATCATGTTCGTTGGATCGCTTGTAATACTCGTAGGGAATATCTTTAATATTATTGGGTTTTTTCAGATACAGGACTTACGCTTGGGCGACCAAGAAACGGGGTTTCTTTTCATAGAAACCCCGTTTTTTGGCGTAAGTCCTGAGATATTGTGGATGTTCCCTACGCGAAACGATCGGTAATCGACCGCACACGATATATAGCAGTTGGCGCTGGCGTATTTACAAATACTGAATTGAATCTCTGTGTAGCCAGCCTTTACTCTATTGTAATGTGGAAGCACACCAGCGCGAAGCTCTATAAAACACGATCGCAACAGAACTATCTTTTTGGCAGCATGTCAGGGAAAGCAATCAGCTCTTCTGTGTAGGTTGGGTTGAACGCAAGTGAAACCCAACCATCGAGCCAAAGTTGCGTTTCGTGCCTCAACCAAACAAAGCTCGAGTTGACATGCTCCCTATCTTTTTTGAGCGCAACCGTCCAGCACCCGATTTCCCAAGATCAGGGTGGCGCTGTAGGGATAGACGATATCAGACATGGTATCGCTACAGGAATCGGCTTTTTTGATTACTAATAAACCGCTGGGTTGACCGTTGAGTCGGTATACTCGCACTAAGTCAGGCGGACGCCCCGCTGCGGAGATCGGTGCGGTGTAAGGATAGCGGCGATTGGGAGATTCTGGAGTGGAATAAATAATGCCGCTGCGACTAATAGTCACGCTCCAAAACGGTTCGTTTCCGCGAACGATAAATTCTTCGACGCGAGTTTGAGAAACGAGGGTTGGGTTGTCTGTAACTACCGGGTTGGTAGCGCTATACAGCCCAAGTAAAACAGCATAGAAGGGAAATAATTTCATAGAACCAGTTATCCTACTTTTCCTACTTTTCCTACTTTTTGTCAGTTAGCACCAATTGGCTTAACGTAGCGTGCCCTCAGCGTCTATCGCTCATCCACCGTTCGATCAAAGCTTGATTCTTATCGCTTTCTGATTGTTTCAAATATTCAATCGCAATCCGGGAAGCCGTGGGGGAAACAGCGGATTCTTCTAAGAGCCGTTCAAAAATGAGTCGGAGTTGAAGTTGTTCTAATTGTTTGTGGATGACGATAGCAAGAGCGATCGCTGCCCCGATTAATCCTACCATTGGCGGCACTACCGGCAACCACCACCCTTGTAAAAAAGCCAAGTAAGCAATCAATAATAACCCCAAACATGCCAACAAGATACTGCAAGCGATCGCCCGCCAAGACGGCAATCGCCAGGTTAACCCTGCTCCGATTAATGACCAGAGGAAAATCCACAACCATTCTTTAGGTTTACTCCAAACATTAATCAAAGGTCTTCCATCTAAAACCGCACTTAAAATCTGACCAATCAAGTTAGCATGAATCACCACTCCCGCCGTCCGCTCTGCCGCGCCAAATAAACTTTTACTGTAGGGCGTATAAAAAAAGTCGTTAAGGCTTTCAGCCGTCGCACCAATTAAAATAATCCGATTCTCAATTAAACCGGGTGCAATTCGATTATTCAGCAGCTCAGTCAGGGAAATTGTCTGGAAATTATCCAACAACCCGCGAAAGTTCAGCAAAATTTGATACCCGCCAGCATCAGCCCCGACGTAGCCGCCGTCGTTGGCTTTAAATGGCTGGAAAACAGCTTTACCAAACTGCCAGCGATTCTCGTCTATTTGTTTAGCATTTACCCCTTCCGCTTTGAGATAGATTAAGGCCATTTGCAATGCTAAACTCAGATAAACTCGGTCTTGGCGTTGCACCGATAGTAAGCCACGGCGGACTTTGCCATCGGTATCCAACACCATATCGATAAAGCCAATTTGCCCTAACTGGCTTAATACTAAGGGTGGAGCAACTCGAGAGCCAACAACTTTTTCAATCCCAATTAAATTGGGCGTTGATTTAAACATTTCTACTAATGTTTCATGACCCGGTTCTACAGGTAAATCTCGATATAAATCTAAGCCAATTGCTCTAGGATTGCGAGCTTTTATATTTTTTATTGCCTGAACTAAAACCAGATCCGGGATAGGCCACTGTCCAATATTAGTAATATCCGTTTCGCTAACGGAGACAATAACAATACGCGGCTCGGGAGATTCTAAAGGACGTAACCGAAAAAACTGGTCTAGCACATCCCATTCCATCCCCTGTAATAATCCCGTCAAACGTAAAAAAATTGCCAAGCTGGCGATGCATAGCGCCGTTACCGCAGTCCAACCTGACCAAATTCTATGTCTCTTAGATTCTTTTTTAGCGTTTCGTCTAGTAAAAGAGAGGATATAATTGGCTTGTTCAACGGATTCTAGGGCATTTTCAGTTTCCCGCTTGCTCAATTCTTGACTGGCAGCTAAATATTGATAATCTAAGTCGCTCAAACTTTTCCCCAATGCCCAAGTCAGAGCATCTTTGAGTGCAATTCCGCGCAATAGACGCGATTCGTCAGTTCGTTGGGAAGCAACCCAAGCTTCCAAAGATTGAGAATAAGGACGCAAAGCAGCTAATTGTTTTTCCACCCACTCGAGGTTAAAAACTTCTTGATAAATGCGATTTTTAACGTCCAGCAACCCTTGTTCTCTCACAACCAAACCACTGAGTAAAAGTTCAATTTGTTCGCGACTATCATCAGTTTTGACGGCAAATCCTTGTAAAATTTGCTGGTAAATCCCCAGCATTCTGCCCGTATACTTGCAAGAGCGTTCGATGCGATCGCGTATCGTCCTCAAATGTTCCGGTTCATCCTGGGATTCCCAGCGTTCTATCATACCCGCTCTGACAATCTTTTCCACCCAATCTGCCTCTGTTCCCGGTGGAATTGTCACCTCGCTACTCGCCCTATCTTCGTTAAAATTAGTGACGAGATTGCACAGTTTTTGCGTCAGAAATGGCTGCCCTCCTGTCCAAGCTAAAATTTCTTTTAAAATCTCTTGACTATTTCCCTCTTTTATGTTTAATCCCTCAGCTAGTGCCCCAGCTGACTGCAAGTCAAAACCCTTTAGTTCTATCGCTTGACCGATATTAAAGGGGGTGCGATTCCGATCTTTAATTAAATCAGAAGGCGTAGCAACTCCAAAAATAGCAAACGTAATGCGATCGTAGTTGGGATTAATTGCTCTTTGGTTATAACAAAATCGAATTAAGGCAAAAAAGTCATCAACCGGAAAATCTAAACTTAGCGTACTATCGATTTCATCAATAAAAATAAATAACCTATTTTTGGGGAATTGAACTTCTAGTAAATCCCTAATAAAGTTATTGAATATTTGAATATAAGAAAAATCTTCCTGTTCTTTCCACCAAGTTTTAAAGTTAAGCTTATTTAACAACTTAAACCCCGTCCACAACTCGGCAACAATACCCTTGTACCATTGCAGGGGAGTGATATTTTCACTGCCAATATTGGTCATATCAATAGCAGTGCATTTAAATCCTTCTTGTTGGAGGCGATGTTTAGTTCGCACTAAAAGCGAAGACTTTCCCATTTGACGGGAGTTGAGGACGTAGCAAAAATTACCTTGTTTTAAAGCTTCGTAGAGTTCTACATCCGATTTTCGCTCCACATAACTGGGAGCATTGCTGGTTAAACTACCGCCAACTTGGTATTGATAATGACTCATTTATGAATGACATTTTAGGTAATGGGTAATGGGTAATTGGTAATTGGTAATCGGGGAAAAAATTACCTAGATGCGATATTGCCTTGCGGCTAGCTACGCGAACGTCCTCGGTAATGGTGGCGGCGCTAAAAGCCGCAGGGGGACTACATACCGGCTAAAAACAATCTGTGTGGGTTCCCAAGGCGATCGCCAATAAACCTCCTGGATCGCAGCTTTGTTATCCTCATTGGGCGACCATTTAAAAGTAATTAACCCAAAGTTGTTTCGTCCGACAATCTCCTCACCTTCTTGCAGCCACTGATTTCGCCAAATCAAAGATCCTATATCTTGCCAACTTTTGCGATCGCCAGCACCTGATAAGAACTGCTTTGTAGTTGTTGCAACAGATTTCATATCGTTAATTAATTCCTGGGCAGGCTCGCGTTTAATCCAATCAATCCGATAGCGCCAATCAGGCAGAGAATCCCGATGTTTGATAACAATTTCCCAAGCAATTTCTTCAGTGCCGCGAATGCGTTTAAATGACAGTATAGTTGGTTTTCGCTCCGGAAGATCCACCTCGATCGTCCGCACCATTTGCGGCGTGACTTGGATTTCCATCAATTGCGGTGGTTCGTTCCATCCCGCCCATTCTTGTACGGGTTCTGGAAAAATAGATTTTAATTTTGTATGAACAACATATGTTTTCCACTCGGCATTTTTAAACGAGCTAGAAGTTAACTGTGCCAATACCCGCGATCTTTCCGGAGTATCAGGGTTGACGGGTGCATCGCCAAAATGACGACGGAACCAGTAGTTGAGTCGAACTGCACAAGAATAGTGAATATCACCAGAGAGGATGATAATGCGATCGCGCCGCTTAAACAGTTCCGCCAGCAACTGAGTAAAAGCTTCCTCGTGAAAATTCCACGCATCCCCCACATCCGATCCAAAAACCTTACCTTGACTCAAATGCAACCGTTGCACCAAGTCAATAATCGACAAACTCACCAAATTTGTCGGCAAAACCACCAAAGTTACTTCGATTGTCCTCCCCCCTTTTGTAGGGGGGAACGAGGGGGGTGAAGCCGTTAGCGCTTGGCAAATCTGTTGCTCAAATCCTGTCGGACATAAAAGCATGGGTGGCTCCATCAAGGCATCTTCGCCCTTGGGATAACCTCGCCAAGTGCGGGTATCCATCACCAGCACTTCATGCTTAAAGCTTCTCACCGTATAGTGCCAGCGTAGCGCTGTCTTTCCATCCGGGTAATCTCGATCCAAAATCAGCACATCGCCATCAAGTTTGAACTTCGGCAAACCTGTTTCCAAATCGAGGGCGGGAATTCCCACGTACTTAGAAATTGCTTCACTAGCATTTTTATCCGTCCCCGCCGAATTAGACCAATCAACCGCCGCTTGTAATAGTTTCTCACCGGGTTGCCCCGACTCAAACTGGTCGGGGGTATTTCCCCACCCCTGAAACACGGCATACGCTAGCATTCCATTCTGCACCGCACGCCTGCCAAGCGGCTTGCTGAACACGCGGTTACACCACTCGCGATTGAGACACCAATCATCGGTGATATCGTGGTCATCGCAGACTGTATAAGTTGGCACATTCGCCAGGATTCGCCGCACTTTCCACAAATCGCGAGCAAAGTTTTGTAAAGCATCGACTTCTTTATCCCACAACTTTGCGTCCTGGGAGTGTTTGCGAATTTTCTTGCCAGGAGGGAAACGATCGGGCCAAAGAACTTGCGACCAAGCGAACAAATACATCCCATAGTATTCCCCCAAGCTAAACAAGTGACTTTTAGCTTTTTCGGGGTGATTCACCAGCATGGCGGTAAAGCCGCCATCATCTCTGGCGATATCGCTGCGCGTACCCGGTTTTAGATCTGTGGATTTTTTGTATCCATCGCCAATGGGCAGATTTTCTTCCCATCCCAGTAGGGTATCCCCGGCGTCAGTCACCGCCCATAACAGCGGATCGGCAACATCGTCTCCGTAGATTTGGTCGCCGGTCAAAAATAGCTGCTGCGGTCTAGAATTTGCGATACCAGCGTCCAAGGCGATCAGATCGTCGAGCATGGGTAAGGCATCCTGTCCGCCTCCGTGGGGTTTGCGGCAAGAACCGTGTACAATTCGCAGGTGGTTTAAATCCTCCGGCGGCAGGGCAAAGGTAGGCAGACCATGCTCGAAATAGCTAACCGTGATGTTGGAGACGCCGCCTTGTGAGTTTAAAGCTTTGAGCAACCCTCCAGGGTAGTTGGAAAAAGTGAGGCTGTAGGCGTAGATTTTTCCGGGTTCGAGTTGATGGCGAGAGACTGGCTTTGCCGTCACTGCCACCACGTGCAGGTATTTACCCAAACCGACTGTGGGGCGCGAACCCTCGAGGATGGGGTGAGCGATGATTTTATTCCCGGCGTGGGTGGCATATACACCCAGTCCAACTTGGCAAGGTTTTTTTAACGCCACCCAAACGGTAACCGCATCCGGTTCCGTGCGGCGCAAGATGGGGCCAGCCAAAATTAAAGGCAGGCAGGCAAGGCGGTGGCTTAGGGGTGTCCACGACATGCGTGCTTTCGTCTCCACTCGACTATCAAGCAGCCTGAATTTTCCAGATGACCAGGACTTGGGCGCACCCATCCGGGTTTCTATGACTCAGAAACTTTGGTGATGGCCTCGAGCGGCGTCAGTCCTGATGACTTAACTATACAAACTCACACGATCGCAAAAGCAGCGAGCCTGTGAAAAATGCACTTATTGCCCATCAGGCGGCAACGAGTGGGCGTGCGTAGCGGATTCTTCTAGGAAGGCGCGGCGCCAAAAGCCAGAGAGAGCGATCGCGCTTTGAGCCAAAAGGATTTCAATTTCCATCCAACCGAGTTCCACAATTTTTGCAGAATCTTGCATCAGCATCGTGAAAAGATAACGCGCAATTCGGACAAAGCATATCTACCTTGTTCACCGTTCTCACCAAGCGCTTAATCAAATCTCCCACTTGCCAGGGAATCAGTGCAATTCCGGTAAAAATCATTAACACCGTCAGCAGGCGACCGGCTGGTGAAATCGGCGTCACATCGCCGAACCCAACCGTTGTCATCGTTACTACAGCAAAATAAACCGCATCCAAAAAAGTACTAAACTGCGCCCGATTAACCGGATGCTCGACTTGATAAATTAATCCTGAATAAACAAAAATAATAGCAAACAAAGTAAATAATATCCTGGCATAAATGACGCTATCTCCGCTGCTAAAACGACCTTTAACCGTCTTTACTTCTAAAAAGCGAACTAAGCGCAAAATTCTAAACCATCGAAAAATTCGGAGATAAGTGATATCTATTACTCCGATCAAGAATGGTATAATAGCGAGCAAGTCAATTAAAGAGAAAACACTGAATAAAAACTTAATCTTTTCCTCAGCACACCAAAAACGTAACAAATACTCAATGGCAAAGATCAGTAGAATTACGGAGTTTATCAAGTTGAGATGCAACCGTAGGTTTTGAGGGATCTCATAGGTTTCAACCACAAAGATGGCTGACGATAATAAAACTAGAGCTGTAATAATTAAATTGATGATTCTGCCAGTAGGCGTTTCAATGTCTTCAAAGTAAAAGGAAATATTTTGTCGGAGCGACATGAGTGCAAGTGATGAGCGTTTGAACAATCCTCGCGGCTTTAACTGGGGGATGGTAGGAATCCTCTTGCCAATTTACCGTAGAAATTAGCTTTTGGGGTGCTATCTGGGTAGGGGTAGGCTACGCCTACCCATCAGCTAGGGGGCGGGAGTGGAAAATAGACAAAATGGGATGTATCCACCCAGACAACACCGCCCGACTGCTAACCGTAGCTGAAAAATCCAACTTGATTCCTAGTTAACTCTCAAACTTTATGGACTTGGTGTGATATGCGTATCCTGATCTATTCTTACAATTACGCTCCAGAGCCGATTGGCATCGCCCCTTTAATGACCGAACTGGCAGAAGGTCTAGCCAAGCGCGGTCACACAATCCGCGTGGTCACGGGAATGCCCAACTATCCCCAGCGGCGGATTTATCCAGAATATCAGCGCCAGTTGTGGATTACCGAAAGAAGCGAAACCGGCGTCGTGGTTCAGCGCAATTGGCTGTGGGTTCGCCCCAAACCAAATTTGTTGGATCGGATTCTGCTCGATGGCAGCTTTGTATTGCTGAGTTTGGTTCATGCGATTAAAGGCAAGCGCCCGGATGTGATTCTGCTCACCTCACCCCCCCTGCCGGTTTCCGTCCCGGCGGCTGTCCTGGGATGGTTGCACCGCTGTCCGGTTGTTCTCAATCTCCAGGATATTTTGCCAGAAGCCGCCGTTCAGACTGGGCTGCTCAAGAGCAAAACGATGATTCGAGTCTTTGAAGCTTTGGAAAAATTCGCCTACCACACAGCGCACAAAATTAGCGTCATCAGCGATGTGTTTGTGGAAAACTTGAATCGCAAGGGCGTAAGTGAAGACAAAATTGCCTTAATTCCCAACTGGGTGGATGTGAATTTCATTCGTCCCTTACCCAAAGAAAATAACGCCTTCCGCCAAGCGTATCAACTTGAAGGCAAATTCGTCGTGCTATACTCGGGCAACATCGCCCTCACTCAAAACTTAGAAACCGTTATCGATGCTGCGGTTCGCCTGCGCCACATACAAGATATCGTCTTTACGATCGTTGGGGAAGAAAAAGCTATAAATCGATTGTACCAGTATTGTCAAGCTCGCGGTGCAGACAACGTGCTGCTGCTACCGTTCCAACCCCGGGAACAACTGCCGGAAATGCTAGCCGCAGCCGACGTGGGATTGATCGTACAAAAGGAAAACGTCATCGCCTTCAATATGCCTTCAAAAACCCAAGTGCTGCTGGCTTCGGGACGCCCAATTATCGCCAGCGTTCCGGCAACCGGCACGGCTGCCAGAGCCATCAAGCAAAGCAGTGGCGGACTGGTAGTTGCCCCAGAAGACCCCGATGCGTTAGCATTTGCCGTCAAGGATCTGTACGCTCATCCGGAAAAAGCCGAAAAGTTCGCTCAGCAAGGCAGGCGTTATGCAGTCGAGCAATACTCCTTCGAGCAAGCCTTGGATGGTTATGAGGCACTATTTGCTGAAGTTACCACCAATCCAGCTACCATACGGAATGCCATACCAAACTAAGTGAAATTTAACCCGTAAAACCAGGCTGCAAGTTCCATCGCTCTAGTCAAAAACGATAAAATAAACCTAGTAATTTATCGTAGAAGCCAGTTGCGCTTGCCGATGGTTCTGTTGTTACCTTTGGAGATGACGAGGTTGATGCCCGAGCGGGTATTAGCTTGGTTAGGGGATAAGGTGCCCGATTCCCGGCTTCATCATATTCTCAGAGTTGAGCAGACAGCTGCTCTTTTGCCTAGCCCAGCGGCTGCGGCTGGGTTAATCCACGACCTAACTCAAAATTTCACTCCACAACAACCGTTGGAAATAGCAGAAGTAGAAGGTTTAGAAGTCGAAGGGTTTGAGCAAGCGAATCCGCACCTTTTGCACCCACTCTTGGGCGCAATTGTAGCTAGAGATCGTTTTGGGGTTCAAGATGAAGAAATATTGCAAGAAATTGAAAATCATACTTTAGGCAGACCGGGCACGCTCCGGATCGGTTGTATCGTATTTCAAGCTGATAGCATAGATCTAGGGCGGGGACAGACCTCAGAGTTAAAGGCTTGGGGGCTGGTGAGTTGGAAAAATATTGCTCAAGCTGTTTGGGAAAGTGGCGATTATTACCTGAAATATTTGATGAATATCAATCGTTTAATTCAACATAGAACTGTATTGCAGCAAAATTGGGCAATGCAAATGGCAAGCCGCAACAGACCATCAGCCCAGGATAATAACTTTATAACTGCATAGGGACGATGGCTTTGAACCTGAAAAAATTGATTTAATTGGGAGAAAAACCTGAAAAACCGATTAATTTAGCTTCAAAGGCCAAAAATTTGGAGAGAGAGAGAAATTTTGTTAACCTTGAAAACTGGAGAAGGAAAGAACAACTTAATGTCTGAAGATTTAAAAACAGTAGATTCTGCATCAAGTGCAGATAAATTATCCCAGAGCGATCGCGATCAGATCTGGTTGCTGGTAAGGGACGCCGTCAGCGCCGCGGAAGACCGCAAGGGCGCCGATATCGTAGTACTGCGAGTATCGGACGTGTCGTACCTGGCAGATTACTTCGTGTTTATTACCGGGTTTTCGCGGGTGCAGGTAAGGGCAATTGCCCAAGGGATACAAGAAAAGGTGGAAAAAGAGTTGCAACGGCGTCCCAGGCGCACCGAGGGAGAAGCAGAAGCCTCTTGGGTGCTGCTAGACTACGGCGATGTGATGCTCCACATCTTGATGCCTCGCGAACGGGAGTTTTATAATCTGGAAGCGTTCTGGAGTCATGCAGAACGCATAGAGTTGACGGCATCTAGCATCTAATATCTAATCGGGTAGGGTTTGGCGAACCATGATGGAGTCTTCGGTTTCGGTGTGCCCGGTTCCGTCTGAACAGCAACCCATCAACGAATACCAGGAGTTAAAGGAATCTTGGTTTTATAGCTGGGGAACGCTGGAAGTGGGTAGCTATATCACAAAAATAGCTTGGGTTTGGGGTTGGAGTTGGCTGGTGGCAGGACCAGTCGCAGCGGCGAGTTTTGCCCCGATGAAGGCAACAGGTAAGTTTTTGCTGTTTGGGGCGGCTATTGCAGGTCTGTTGATGACGTTGGTGCTGCTGCGGTTATACTTGGGCTGGTGGTACGTGCGTGAGCGCCTGGTAAATCCGACGGTATTCTACGAAGAGTCGGGCTGGTACGATGGTCAAACCTGGGTCAAACCACTCGAAGTGCTAACGCGCGATCGCCTTTTGGTAACTTATCAGGTGCAACCGATCCTCAAACGCCTCCTGCGAACCTTCGCCATCCTCGCCGTCGTTTTCAGTATCGGCTGCATTGTCTGGTTTTTCCTCTAAGCCCCAGGGGAATTTGAGATTTTAGATTGGGTCATCGGTAATGGGTCAAATAGCAACAATTGACTAAATTACCAACGACTATGACTAATAACGAATAACTAATATGTTAAAGTCTTACCCATGACAAGGGGAAAACGAAATCAAACCGCAGAACTGGGAGTCAGCTTACTGCGGGAAGGCATTATTGAATCCACGCACCGCGCCCAAGCAGTTGTATGCGACGAGCGGGGGCGTACTTTATCAGTGGCAGGCAGCGCCGAAACCGCTACCTTCGCCCGTTCCGCGCTCAAGCCTTTCCAAGCACTCGCCGTCACCACCACGGGGACGCTAGAACGCTATGGCTTGACAGACAAAGACTTAGCGATTATCTGTAGTTCGCATCAAGGCAAAATCGACCAAGTACGGCAGGTTTTTAACGTCCTTTGGCGCTGCGATATCGATCCATCGGCACTCCAGTGTCCAGTACCAGACGGGAAGCAGAGTCCGCTGGAATATAATTGCTCCGGCAAACACGCGGGAATGCTAGCCGTCTGCCAGCAGTTAAATTGGTCGCTCAATTCTTACTTGCAGCGCAATCACCCCGTTCAGCAGCTAATCTTGGGCAAATTCGCCGAGTTGCTGCGAATGCCTGGGGAAGAGTTTATCAGCGCCCACGATGATTGCGGCGCCCCGACCTATTTTATGCAACTCGGTCAAATGGCGGCGTTGTATGCGCGGCTGTCTTCTGGGGAAAGTTTGGATATGGAGCGCATTGTCCGCGCCATGACCAATCATCCAGCAATGGTGGCAGGCGATGGAGAATTCGATACCGAACTGATGCGACTGACTGCTGGCGAAATCGTCAGTAAAGCTGGCGCAGAAGGCGTTCAGTGCATTGGCAAGGTGGGCGAAGGCATGGGACTGGCGATTAAAGTTATCGACGGTTCTAAGCGAGCCAAGTATGCTGCGGCGATTTACCTTTTGCGGCAAGTGGGCTGGATCTCTCCCACGGTGGCAGAATCTTTGGCAGAAACCTTTGTGACTCTAGGCAAGTACAAGCGTCTAGAAGTTGTTGGAGAATTATCGCTGCCCTAGTTGCTATTTTTTTGAGTTTGTGGTTATACTAGATAAAGCGACGCGGGATAGAGCAGTCTGGTAGCTCGTCGGGCTCATAACCCGAAGGTCAGTGGTTCAAATCCACTTCCCGCCATTTATCTAGTATGACTCTAGAAAGATTATTGCAGCCGCTTACTGTTCATCTAGTCAGCTTCTTGATCTCGCTTTTATCTCAACTACCACCATAAACATACTGGGTAGCAATAACCCATTACGACCCCGATATCAAGTCACTAACAGCAAAACTTTCTATTATAACCCCACGAAATGGTTTACGGCTACAACGTCCTGTAGCTGCTTTATCAGCCTCAAAAACATAACCAATTAGCTGTGTAGCTATAGACCTTAAGCCTTTATCAAGGGAGTAGACCCACGAAAATGGTTTTAGGTTACACAGGCCAAAGGCAGTATATAACGCCTTCCTGGGGCTTATGCCAGCCTCTGAGAGCATTGGTACAGATGCACTAACATAAAATACCCCCAGGGTTGACCCCTGAAGGTAAGTGCTGTAGGATGGAATACAATTAATTGAATTCGCTACCCAAAGGGCGGGCTAAAGCGGTTCGGCAACCTTGTAAAGCTTACGTCCTCTGCATCCTTTGGTGTCGATCGATTTCACAAAGCCCTTCACCTCTAAATCCCGAAGAGCCTTGTTTACGTAATTGCTACGTAAATCCAGTTCTCTGGCGATTTGAGCTGGGTAAAATAGCTCTTTCGTCGCTACATGTTCGGCAATTCTCTGCTTTACAGGTGCCAGCGGAGTCATCCAACATAGCACGAGCATCTTTGGTAGAGTCTACTTTTCTGGCAGAGCCTACGGGAGCAGCAGAAGCTTTATTTGGCTGTGACTTTTCCTCAAGCAGAATTCCTAGCGAGTAGGACAAAGCCTGCACTTGACGCTTGATACTCTCGATTTCACCGATAGGTTCCCGAAGCTTTTGCACATCCGTCGCTAAACCTTCGGTCGTCAACTTGTTCTTTTCTAACTCCTGGGACAACTTTTCGACTTGCATAAGGAGTTCTTGGCGATCGCTGACGGTTTGTTCCGTATGTCGATCCGAGGGGGGTTTGTCGGTTTCTTTGGCGGGTTGAATGAAATTTATTCGGTTTAGTGCCTCCAGCAAAGATTGATAATTACGCTCAGCGATCGCCAGTTGTTCAGCAGCTTCGGTAGCCCCTCGCAATAGCTCGCCAACCTTCTGCCAATGAGTAGATTTATCCATTCTTGCTATCTCCCAGTGCTTTCTGGCTAAATCCATTCAATGCTTCGTTCATTGCTGCGTTGAAAGCTTCGTCAGTAGGCTCTGATATCATTCCCGCTGCACATAACCAACGCAACTGAATGTTTCGTCCTCCACGACAAATCATCTTGTTATCAGCACTATGACAGAGGTGCTGCCCTTTACCGCATAAATTATCGATGAAGTGCTGGTAAAGCTTTGGAGACACCGCGATTGGATCGGTTCCTTCAAAGGGACAGGTCTTGCAGGGTTTAGGTTGTACGGTGTATGTGCGTAAATCTTTTGGGTTCAGTTCGCCAGAGGTCATAAGCATCCTTGTCTGTTACTGCTTCGATTAATAGCTGCCAAAAATTCAACTCGTTCCTGCGGAAATAGAAAACGTTTTACTTATAGATATGCCGATGCTATTACAGAGCAAGTTATTCATAGTGACGTGAGCAATGTAGCTAAAAATAATCGGTTAACAGAAGAAGAAGTATGGTCAATCGTAATAGCTGTAGCCCAAAAAATATTGCCATTCGATGTAGATGATTTAAAAATATTAGGGATAAATTAAATTAATTTAATCAAAAAAATTAAAATTTATTGTCGTTTTAATGGAATTAAAAACGCATAAATTAGTGGTATAATTATCATCAATAACCCAAGGATTAATAGAAAAATTGATGCAAAAATGGGAAAAAAGTATTGTATCAGATAGAATAATTCAGTAGGAATATGACTCGTAATTATAAATATTTAATACAAAGAATATGTCCAAATGCAGCAGTGAAAGGGGATATATTTCATATGCGAAAAAATAGTTAATGAAGAGTTAAATTATGCGATAATTTCTCAAAATAAAACAGCATAATCTCTAAATGCTAAAGACAGAGCTAAACTATGAAGGTAGTTTAAAAGGGAGTAAATATATATTGCTGAAAGCCGAGGATAAGTTATCTAAAAAGCAAAAATAAAAATTAGCACAGGTGAAAGAAGCTTCACCGATTGTGGCAATTATGCACGATTTGAAAGAGGAATTACATCTCTTATTTGAAGAAAGTAAAACTTTAGGATAAGGAACATTAAAATTACTCGATTGGTTAAAGAAAGCCGATCAATATTATCGCAATACTGTGTCAACGATTAAGCGGTGGTTTCCCGAGGTAGTTGGTTATTTTGAGAGGAGAATAAATAATGGAATAGTGAAAGGTATTAATAACAAACTAAAACTATTAAAACGTTGTGGATTTGGCTTTAATAATTTTGAAAATTTTGAAATTAGAGCTTTACTTCTCTGGCATTTTCCTCATAATTTAGCACACTAAGTACGGGAGAACCGCTTACCTCGAACAAATAGTACCTTGCTAACTGTGATTACTGCCTCTAGGACGGGACGGCGAGTTTATACTTTCCGTTTGAGCAAAGGTTCAGGAATACCACAATACCACACTGTAGAAGTCATAGCATCGGCAGAGGTAGCTTCTGATCGCCAAACTTCATTTGTTTCTTTAACCTCATCTGGGGGAGATTGGCAAACAATTGAAAATGGCGTGCGCGTAGCAATTGAGCGTCGGCTTTTGCTATCGGATTGAGAATTTTTTACAGCGGCTTAAGAGCGGTATCTCTACAATAGAAGCTGCTAATTTATCTGGAATTTCTGTTGAGTTGGTCGGAAAATTACAAGAGTTAGGAGCCAGGGAGCAAACTATTAACAATTCATCTTCTCCCCTGCCACAGTCATAGTCTTCTGCGGTTTTAATAGCGAGATGAATTTATTAGCGATCGCTACCCTTGCGAAATAGCCCAACACATGCTTACAGCGGATTGCTTTTCGAGTGAGGGAAAGCGTTATCGCGATCGTTTGTCAAGCGCGCAGCAAAAATGGCAGCGCGCTTGACAAACTTTCTGTGTTGTAAATTTTACCTCATTTATCCTCAAAGCAGAGGGATCTCGCTCAAAGCGCAACCAAAAGATACTAGAGCAGCCGCTCCCAGCCGTTGACTTACCGGAAGCATCTCAGTAACAGTTCCTGACAAAACCCGCCCCCCAGACAATTGTGATGATTGAGACGCGCCTCTACAAAAGTAGAATGATACCTACAAATAGTCTGGAAGAGTTTCGGATGATGAAAAAAGTTTATGTTCTTGATACCAACGTACTCCTGCACGATCCGACTGCGTTGTTCTGCTTTGAAGATAATGATGTGATTCTTCCCATCACGTTGATCGAAGAACTGGATCGCTTTAAGAAGAACTCAGACACGACTGGGCGCAATGCTCGTCAAGTCTCCCGTACTTTAGATGCGCTTCGCCAACAAGGGCATTTAACCGATGGCATTTCCCTCAAGCAGGGTGGGTTGTTGCGGGTTGCCCTTTGTCAGCGGGAAACTTTGCGAAGTCTCCCTGCAGAACTCGAACACAGCAACGGAGATAATGCAATTTTGGCAGTAGCATTAGATCAAAAAAGTCAATGCCAGTGCCCGGTTGTATTAGTTAGTAAAGATACCAACTTACGCATCAAAGCCGACGCACTAGGATTAATTGCACAAGATTACGAAACCAATAAAGTCGATATCGATGAATTATATACAGGCACAGCAGAAGTCATGGTGCCACCAGAATCGATTGACCAACTCTTCAAAGAGGGCAGCGTCATACTCAAAGATCCTCTATTACCTAACCAAGCTGTGACGCTGATCGATCAAACAAATCTCGCTCATACAGCTTTAGGAATTGTGGATGGTAGTTCTGGAAAGGTGCTTCCCCTCACCAAACTGCCCCGCGATGGAGTCTCCAATATCCAAGCTCGAAATCGAGAACAGAAGTTTGCCTTCGACTTGTTGTTGCGCGATTCGATTCCGTTAGTGACTTTGGTGGGTAAAGCAGGAACCGGAAAGACGTTGCTGGCGATCGCCGCAGGCTTGCAAAAAGTTGCCGATGAGCGCATCTACAATCGCCTATTAATTTCTCGACCAGTGGTGCCAATGGGCAAAGACATTGGCTATTTACCAGGAGAGATCAAAGAAAAACTGACTCCTTGGATGCAGCCACTATACGATAACTTCGATTTAATTTTTGGCTCCCAGACAACCATCGGCAAACCCAAACATTGGCGACCAGGATATGAGGAACTGCTGGAACAGGGCATCCTCCAAATTGAACCCCTCACCTATATTAGAGGGCGCAGCATTCCTGAGCAGTTCTTGATTGTCGATGAAGCGCAAAACCTGACGCCCCATGAAGTGAAAACGATTTTGACTCGAGCTGGAGAAGGAACAAAAATCGTTTTAACCGGCGATCCAGATCAAATTGACAATCCTTATATCGATGCCGCAAGTAATGGATTAACCTATGCAGTTGAACGCTTCAAGCAAGATCCATTAGCGGGGCATATTACCTTACAAAAAGGAGAGCGATCGCCTCTAGCAGAACGGGCAGCAATCTTGCTCTAAATTTTAGATCTTGCACCATTCTCAATAATCCGGAGGCTCTGCCTCGGATCTCCCGTACTTAAGGTGATAAATTTATCTAATCATTCGTAGGTTGGTTTAATCCAAACTAAACCTAACTCTCCAGACTAATAAGTTGGGTTGAGCAACGAAACCCAACCTACAACCTTTATGGACTAAGCTTTTCACATGATTTATCAGGTTTTATTATCACCTCAATTACGGGAGAGCCGAATAACAAAATAACTTAACAAAAGAAGCGCTGAAAGGCTTGAGTTGCCGTTATAAAAATGTCAAAATATAAGAAAATGTCGGCTCAACAAATTTATAACGAAAATATCAAACTAATTTGCATTGACGGTAGCAAATTTATTGAACCAGATAACCCTGCTGCAAAAATTTATACTGTAATGGTTAAGCATGGCTGTCCTAAGTGCAATGATGGCACCCCTAAAACGATGCCGGAATTACAATCTTATTGGGATTTACTAGAAACCGATAAGCATGTCGTTTTGGTGTTTTACAACCCAGATGGTACAGCATTGCAAGGATTTAGCGACGTATTCCTCAATGCTCTGAGTAAATTTGATGGGGCAGTTTGTGTTGTTACTGAGCAATGCTTGAGCAATACCTCGCTAAAATGCTTTTCCCAAAATCAACCCCAATTGGTTGAAAATATTGTTGGATGGATCAGAGCGATCGCACTGGAAGCGTGAAAAAATGAGGTCGTGCTACTTTTCCAGTAAAAGAGCGATCGCTTAACCTTCAACTCGAACCCGAACAAAACCGTTGGGAAACCGCTTGCTTAAACCGAGTCAAATTCTTATTTTCCGAGAAACCAAGGTAATTACATTACCCCTGACACCTCCGCAGGTAGAAAAATTTTAAACTACCTCAAAGACCGCTGTGAAAAAGCTTTAGATTACTGCTTGGACAAAGGACTAGAGCGCCAGTCCAGTAAAAGAGGTTGACAAGAAGCGCAGTTTCTGGCGGGCTAAGCAACTTGAGTTAGCAGCAAATAGTCCAAGATCTGATTTTAAATCGACTCTGGGGTGGGGCACTGGGGATTGACAACGCGAGTGTTCTGCCACTGAGTTTGGTATTGTTGCAGCAGCGCGATCGCCTCTGAGCAGGTTTCCACACAGGTAGGAATTCTGACATCAACTGCATTCGCTAAGGGAGGCGTGACCTCCACCATATGACGCTCTGCCCAATCAACTAAATCGACCCACATCGAACCCACCAAAATCAACGGCACATGATGCAGTTTCCGGACTTGCAACAATTGCCAGACCATCATGGTTTCTAACGTCGTGCCAATGCCCCCAGGAACGACCACAAATGCATCCGATAGCACCACAAAGTGGTGCAGCCGAGAAAAGAAGGTGCGATGGTGATACACTTCTTCGACAAAGGGATTGGCTTGCTGTTCTTGCTCAAGCGCAATCCGAACCCCAATCGACTGCGTCAAATTCTCAGGATCTGCAATCACGCTGCCTTCATTAGCCGCTTGCATTAGCCCAGGACCGCCCCCGGTGACAATATCACAGCCCATTGCCGTTAATTCGCTAGCTAGTTGCCGCACCTGAGTGTAGAGCAAATCTTCTGGATGCAGCCGAGCGGAACCAAAGATCGTCACTCGGTATCGTTCATGTTTAGGTGGATAAATGCGGGTCAGATTATCAACCACATCCCAAAGTTGTAAGACAGCAGATTCCACTGTTTTAAAGGTGGCGCGATCGTCATAGGCGCTAATTCCATCTGCGGCATGAAGCAAAATAGGGTTCAAGGGATCGGTCATATGGGGCTACAACCAGTTTGTGATTAGGAGAATCAACTGAAAAGTTTTTTCTGTAGAAACACGCTCGACAACAAAGAAGGTAGGCTGATTGGGAAGTTATCTAAAATCAGACCTCTTGCCAAATTATTTTATCGCTTTACAGTAACCGTTATCCAATTTGAATTTTAGCTAAATAGCTCAACCTGCGTTCTGCTGCTTGAAGGTCAAGAACCCTGAGGGCAAAGCCGACGTGGACGATTGCCTAATCATCCACTTTTGCATCAGGAACATAGGCAAGACTGATTTCTTTGATCGCTCCGCCAAAACTGACTTTTACCGTCCGTAATTTCCCTAAGATCGATCGCCTTCTCCATCGTTAATATCCACAGCGGTTAGCAAAATGATCTGACCGATTAGCTGAGCCGAAATTCAGTTTTAAGCTCTAGAAAAATTAGGGCTATCGCCTGCGATCGCGAGTCTATACTTAGCCTTGCCAGCGGTGAATTTTACCCCTTTTCTGATAATTTCTGTTTTCGCAAAAATTCGTAACGTTTTCTTGAAAAAACGCCTATCAATAGAGGTATAAGCACCCTAAAAAACCGTCAATTAAACTCTAGCTTAAATTTTAATTAATTTTACTCAACTGATGAATTTAGTTTACATAGGTCATCGCTAGATTGCAAGAGTTTTTGAAGCATTTTTTACATAAAATATCTAAAATTTACGTAGGTTATAAAACTAGCGTTTGTTGCTCCAAGCATTTTGGCTACCACGATCTTATTCAAAAGTCTTGCCAGCTCGGGGTTTTAGGGGTCAACACCGAGCTAACAACCGCCAAGAAATCTCAATAAACACGGCAAATCTATCCAGATAAAAACTTATACCCTTAATAAATCGAATTAGAGATAGAAGCGATCGCTATCACCCTCAGCCTAATTCATTGACAATCAATTAAGAAACGAGGCAATTTGTATAGCTGCTTTCTATCGAACAGATGAGAATGCGTAGGCAACCTGGGATTAGATAGTGCATATCCCGAGCGCTTCTGGGGAAAACAGAGCGATCGCTCACAATCTAGCAGCAATTTCAGCACTAAAGCTCGCAGCTTCCGATCTACTTGAACCGAATTGCTGAGCTTGCTTTTCTTGCTAAAAAATGAATTTTTGTAATAGTTTGTAAAAAATACCTAGAG
>DNGG01000589.1:0-3212 GCA_003486675.1 Cyanobacteria bacterium UBA11372 | reverse complement strand
GACGCTCTTCCGATCTACTTGAACCGAATTGCTGAGCTTGCTTTTCTTGCTAAAAAATGAATTTTTGTAATAGTTTGTAAAAAATACCTAGAGGGTTTTTGAACAGATGTTATAACGAAAATAAAGCGATCGCAAAGCCAATAAAATGTCAGAAATAGTTGGTGACTTTGAACGGCATACTAATAATGGAATCGTCGAAGGTATTAATAATAAATTGAAATTGATAAAAAGGTCAGGTTTTGGTTTTACTAATTGGCAAAACCTTGAAATTCGTTGCTTAATAAATTGGTATTTACATAATTAAAAAGCATAGTTGAGTCGAAAGAACCAAACTGGGATGAGGAAAAAGCCGGGGTAAAAAAACTGTTGAAAAGAGGAGTGAAATACCGATTTGGAAAGGCCAGGAAAATGGTTCGTCAAAAGTGTAAGGTATGAAAATATTAGCTAGCACTGGCATGGTCTTAATTCCAATTTTTTACCTGATTCTGATTTGGGCATTGTTTTTCTTCGGACCAGCACTTTCTGCGATCGCAATTCGGCGCTCTCTGACAATTCGTTGCCAAGTAGTTCTGCTTGGTATTTGCATATTCTACGGGATTTTTCCACTCCTGCTAGTTTGGGGAGGAGTGAGTTTAGCTGAACGCTTTGGCTGTGAGGCAGAAATCACGATCTACAAGTGCCCTGGGAATCCCTGGCTTGGGAATCTGATTACATGGACGATCTTTGCCAACTGGGGTGTAATTATTACGGTTCCATCCGGTATTTTAGGTGTTATAGGACTCCTCATTTCCTTAGTTTTGAAAGTCAATAGGTTGCGAACAGGTTTAGAAACGGCAGAAAGATCGGTCGCTGCTTTTTACCGTAGCCGTCGCCACAAAGTAATTGCTGGTGTATGTGCTGCGATCGCGCAGCGATGCAGACTGCCAATTCTGGGTGTGCGGATTGCCACAGTAGTTTTAACAATCGTCAAACCTGGAATTGGACTGCTGTTGTACCTTTGGTTGTGGTTGGCGTTCCCGTTGGAACCATCCCCATCGCTTTGATTCAGCCCTCAGCCACACCACACACCGTCTAATATCGTTTTCGATTGAATACTTATTATTAGCGATCGCAGTTGTTTTTTCTCGGTAACTCAGTTGAGTTTCACTCAATTGAGTTACCCCAAACAGGTGAGTGGCAACCAGCTTTGAAAAACAGTTACATTAATAATAGGTAATTTTGAACAGTATTACGAGTTGGTTCGCTGATGAAATGCGAGTAACGCAAGTGTTTTTCAAATCGTAGAAAACTTCTATAAGGCTTGACCCTCCCTCGCCTAAAGAGCGAGGGATTCTACAACGAGGCTACGCAACGGCATTTTTGCGCGTTGCGTAGCTTTTTCTTGTTCTGTTCTACACAGTTAAAGTCCGCCTGGAGTTCAAACCGTTGCCGCAGTCGGGGATCTAAAATCAATGGCGCCAGTGGCGGTAAAGTTCGGCGACAGACCAAGCTTGGGCAAAGGCGCCTTTAGGCAGGTGGGGCGGATCGCCATCAAAGATTTCGGAAACCGAACCCAGACAAGCTTGATGCTGGAAGTGATCGAGCAGGGGTTGCCAATCAAAGGGAACGGGTTGGCAAGGGTAGAAGCGTTTCCAACTAGCGATAAACGGGCCGATCAGCCAACTCCAAACAGTACCTTGATGGTAGGCGCTGTCTCGCTGCTTGGGGTTGCCGCCGTAGTGACCGACGTATTTAGGATCGGCTCCGTCGAGCGATCGCAAACCGTAGGGCGTCAGCAAGCGATCTCTTGCCAGCTGCAACACCCGCCGTGCTTGATCTGGATCGAACCCGCAATGGGAAAGCGACAAGGCTAAAACAGCATTCGGGCGAATGCTGGGATCGGGTTGGTCATCGGGGGAAATCGTATCGTAGAAATATTGCCTGGTTGGATTCCAGAATTTTTGCAGCGACTGCTGTACCTGTTTGGCTTGCATCATGTAGCGATCGCGCTGAGCTTGTAACTTCTCGGCTTTTTCGGGCATCTGCACTGACAATCTTTCTGCCCACTGGGTTGCCCAACATAACGCCGAATACCACAGCGCGTTAATTTCTACGGCTTTACCGCAACGGGGGGTGATAGGATGACCGTCAACCACCGCATCCATCCAAGTCAGCGCCACACCCGCAGCATCCCAAGTCAGCAGTCCGTCGGTGGCATCGACGCGAATGTTATAAAGTGTCCCGCCGCAGAAAGCTTTATAAATTTGCCGCAGGGTGGGATATTGCTCGACTAAAAAATCCCAATCCCCAGTTGCTTCTAAGTAAATCCCCAAGATTTCGATCCACCATAGGGAAGCATCGATGCTGTTATAGAAAGGTTCCCCTCCCGCATCTGGAAATGCATTGGGAATCAATCCTCGATAACAATAATGACCGAAGGTTTGCAGCAAGCCTTTGGCAAGGGAAAAGCGCCCCGGTACGATTGCCAATCCAGGCAGTGCAATTAAAGTATCCCTTCCCCAGTCATTGAACCAAGGATAGCCTGCTATTATTGTCGGCCCGCTAATCGAAGCGCGGTGGGCGATGAATTGCTCCCCAGCACGTAACAATTGCCGCCAAATACCGTCGTCAGTTGTTGGTTGCTTTTGGGGTAACTGCTGTGCCAGCAATGCTGGCTCAAAATCTTCCGCCCTCAAAACAGCTTCCCCGTGAGGCCATCCTACTTTAGCTTCTACGATCAAAGTCTCTCCCGGTTGTAGAGTGACGATTATATAACCAGGACTGTAAAGGTCTTCGCGATCGCCCAACCCCCGCAGCGTTTCTTCCGGATAGCGATATCCCCAATACCACACCCCCTCTGGTTGATAATCTCCCCGACTCCAACGCAATTGCCAAGGCGTCCCCACCCATCCCGGACGAATTGCTTGCAGACAAACTTGCCCTTGCCTGATTAATTGGGAAAATTGCAATTCTGGTGCGGCAGATTGCTGGTGGTGAAAGTTGCGATCGCCTATCAACGGTCGCAATCTCAAAATACCCGCAACCGCCCCATCGTAACGATACCGAATCAAAATCGAATTGGTAATTGAAGCTGAGGAAGATCCTGCACTCCCCGCGTCGCCGCGTCCCCCCATCCCCCCTTCTCCTCTACCTCCCCCATTACCCAAACCATCAGGCATCACCAACTCGCGCGTCAGTTGCCAATTTTCCCAACTCCAAACCCAAGTTGGCAC
>DNGG01000477.1:7023-18113 GCA_003486675.1 Cyanobacteria bacterium UBA11372 | reverse complement strand
ATGTTGCTAATGTGATTGTCAACAGTGCGCTTGCTAATTTCCAGCTGTTCGGCAATATCGTGGTTTGTTAAGCCCGCCGCCACTAGGTCGATGATTTGCAGTTCCCTTTCTGAAAGGGATGCAGGGGATTCTGAAATGTTACCAGCCATAATCGCTTCCTATACCTGTATATGTACCTAGTCTAACCTTAGAATACTGTACGACATGGGTTTTATGTTCTGTCTTGGCGGTGATATATACTCAGGCAAGGATATTGGGGTCTTGGGGTTGTCTACTTGCTGCAACTTTTTTAACCTGTTTGCGTAACATCCAACAAAAGGAACCTACTCGTGACAAATCCCCGCGTTCTCTGCCTTGGTGAAGTTTTATTCGACTGTCTGGCAGATCAACCAGGTCGCTCCCTCAACGCTGTGGAGTCTTGGACTCCCTATCCAGGGGGTGCGCCTGCGAATGTAGCTTGTGCTTTAGTAAAATTGGGAACCTCGTCTGGCTTTATCGGTTGTGTCGGTCACGATCAAGCGGGGAACTCACTTGTACAGTTGTTAGAGGAAATAGGAGTAGATAGCACTGGCGTTCAGCGTCATCCTACCGCCCCGACGCGCCAAGTTTACGTTTTGCGAAGTCTTGCAGGCGATCGCAGTTTCGCCGGTTTTGGCTCTCGCGATACAACAGAATTTGCCGACGCCTTCCTGCAAGCTGACCAACTGCCGGTAGAACTATTTGAACGGGCAGAATTTTTGGTACTCGGTACCCTCGAACTCGCTTACCCCCAAACGCGACAAGCTATTACCAGGGCAATTGAATTAGCAGAGCAGTATCATCTGAAAATCTTGGTGGATATAAACTGGCGTCCCATGTTTTGGCCCGATCCCAACGCCGCCACCGCACCAATCCTGAAATTAATCCAACACGTTGATTTTGTCAAGCTTTCCCTCGAAGAAGCCGAATTGCTATTTGGCACTACCGATGCCAAAGCGATCGCCGATCGTTTCGACTCCCTAGAAGGAGTCCTGATCACCGATGGGGAAAAGGGTTGTTCGTTCTGCTTCGCCCACGAAAACGAAGGTAGATTACCTGCTTTCCCCGTCAAAGCTGAGGATACCACGGGCGCCGGAGATGGCTTTGTCGCCGGAATTATCCACCAAATTTGCCTCAAAGGAATCAAAGCCTTAACCGATCCGCGAACCGCTAGGGACATGGTGGCTTACGCTAGTGCCGTCGGAGCAATGACAGCAATGAAACCAGGTGCGATCGCCGCCCAACCTACCGCCCTACAAGTGGAAGAGTTCTTGCGATCGCATTAATATCTTTGGGTAATCGGTAATAGGTAATGGGTAATGGGTAATTTTAGACTGAGATTAAATCCCAATTACCAATTACCAATTACCAATTACCAATTCCCAATTCCCAATTTTTTTCGGAGTTTTTTATGCTTCCAGAAGTAACCGAGCAAATGTTAGCTGCAAAAAAAGAAAAGAACATTTCTTTTTCTGACTTGGAAAAAATCTTAGGCCGCGATGAAGTTTGGATCGCCGCCGTTATCTATCGTCAAGCAAGTGCTTCCGAAGAAGAAGCCAAGAAACTAATCGAAGCTTTAGATCTTCCTCCAATTTACGCGCAAGAATTAACCGAATGTCCCCTCAAAGGATTGGGACCAGTTGTCCCAACTGACCCGTTAATTTATCGCTTTTACGAGATTATGCAAGTTTATGGAATGCCGCTGAAGGCAGTGATTCACGACAAGTTTGGCGACGGCATTATGAGCGCGATTGACTTTACCTTAGATGTGGAAAAGGAAGAAGATCCTAAAGGCGATCGCGTCAAAGTCATCATGTCTGGAAAATTCTTACCCTACAAAAAGTGGTAATGGGTAATTGGTAATGGGTAATTGGTAATTGGAGAAGAATCTGAACTATTACCCCTTACCGATAGCAAGCTATATTATCCTAATCAGCAGCTAACTTGATCCAAGTAATAGGGTGGGTAACCCCCACCCTATACTTACTCGCTCCAAATTCCATACCTAGACTGGGACTTCTTCCTGATAACTCCTCGCTCTTTCGTCGGGCTTAATTAATTTGTAAGCGTACACTCCTAAAACAGCACCGACAATCGGAGCGACAATAAACAACCACAATTGTCCTATAGCCCATCCGCCTTGAAATACTGCCACACCGATGCTTCTGGCAGGATTAACTGATGTGTTGGTTACAGGAATACCCACCAAATGGATCAACACCAGCATCAAACCGATAGAAAGACCTCCAAAACCTGCTGGGAATCTTGGATGGGTCGTTCCCATAATAGTAAACAGCAAAAATGCGGTTAATACAATCTCGGTAATTGCTGCTGCAACTAAACCGTAACCTCCAGGAGAATGCTCCCCAAATCCATTGGTAGCAAATCCTTTAGTAATATCAAAGCCAGTCGTTCCCGAGGCAATTAAATACAACACGCCACCCGCTAAAATTCCACCTACAATCTGCCCTATTATGTAAAAAGGCACAAAACGCGGCTCTAATTTTTTGGCAACGACTAACCCAATTGTCACGGCTGGATTAATATGACACCCGGAAATTTCCCCGATGGTGTAAGCCATGATTAGCAAAGATAAACCAAAGGCAAACGAAACTCCTAAAAAGCCTATTTGTTTACCCGCTAAAACAGCACTTCCGCATCCGCCGAACACCAATACGAAAGTACCGATCGCTTCAGCGACCAGTATTTTTGTGTTTTTGTTCATAATTAAAACCCGACTAAATCGAAAGGTTGTTATTTGTTTTGGCTTGACTTTATCACCTTCCTTTTTTATTGTCAAATATAAATAAAAAATAAAATTAGCACCGGGTTTCTAGGAAAGAAACCCGGTTTCTTTGCGTCAGGAAATTTTACGGTTCCCACCTGTACGAGGTAGCAAGCAATACTTTTACTACTGGATTTCCGCTAGGGAAGAAACTGGTTTTTGACCCATGACCAATTACCCTAAGAGGCAGCTAATTTGCTCCAGTTGATATAGGGCAGATTCGCAGCAGTGGCGCGGATTTGGTCGGCGCGATCGCACAACTGACCGCAAGCATCCCAAGTGCCAGAAACGAACATATTTTTAGCGCCTTCGCCCATTGAAATTGGGGCAGAAAAGTCGCCGCATTGCACTTGCATGGTTTCCAAATTTACTGTCATCGGTGTTTGGGGATTGGATGTTAAAATTTCTTGCAATTGCTTGACAGTTGAAGCATCAGCAGTAACGCAGGGAATGCCGATAGCGACGCAATTGCCGAAAAAGATTTCGGCGAAGCTTTCACCGATTAAAGCTTGAATGCCCCATTTGGCGATCGCTTGCGGTGCGTGTTCCCGCGACGATCCGCAGCCAAAGTTACGATTCACTACCAAAATTTGCGCCCCTTGAAACTGCGATTGGTCAAACGGATGTTGTCCATTGAGTGCCTTTCTATCATCTTCAAAAGCGTGTGCGCCCAAACCATCAAAGGTAACGCAGCGCAAAAATCGAGCCGGAATAATCCGATCGGTATCAATATCATCGCCCACCAAGGGAATACCGCGTCCGGAAACAGTTTTAACTTCGCTAACCATTGTTTGTTCTCCTCAAAAAAGAATTGTGGATTCGGAATCACCTAATCGTTTAATGTTGCAATACTCAGGAATATTCAACAGGTTCGCGCATGGCATCTATCACCATTATTACCGGGTGTCCTGGCAGTGGAAAAACAACGTTATCGCATCGACTGGCGCAGGCATTACCCAAGGGCGTTCACTTACATGCCGATGATTTTTATGATTACATCGCTCCAAAGATATCGCCAATTCTGCCAGCAGCACATCAACAGAATACAACGGTAATGCTAGCGATCGCTCGTGCTACTTCTGCCTATGCCACGGGTGACTATGACGTAGTCGTAGATGGCATTTTTGGCCCTTGGTTTCTGCCAACGCTGGCGGCGGAATTTCAGTCGTTAACCTGTCCGGTAAATTACGTTGTGATTCGCCTACCCCTAGAGGAAACTATTTTGCGGGCAACTACACGTCTGAACAACCCTGCCAGCGAGGAAATTATCAGGCATATGTATCCGCTATTTAACCATCTTGGGGAATTTGAGCGATATGTATTTCATGTGGACGTCAGCGCTAGTGAAGATATTCTCATTGAGTTAAATCAACGCCTTCAAGCAGGTGAATTTCGGCTGAATTGGTCGCTAGTTACTAGATAGCGAAACCCAACATTTTTCTGATTTTCTCGTTCCCAGGCTCGAGCCTGGGAACGCAATTGTGGAGGCTCTGCCTCCTAGGAAAACGATTTTTAGTCACCGGAGGCAGAGCCTCCTTAACTTTGTTACCAGGCTCTTGCCTGGTAACAAGAAACAGACTAATTCAGCAACTCGCGCACATCTGCCACTTCGCCTTTGACTGCTGCTGCTGCCACCATCGCCGGACTCATTAATAAGGTGCGACCAGAGGCGGAACCTTGCCGTCCTTTAAAGTTGCGATTAGAAGAAGAAGCGCTGATTTGCCTGCCTTGAAGTTTATCGGGATTCATTGCCAAACACATCGAACATCCCGGTTCGCGCCATTCAAAACCTGCTGCTTGGAAGATTTTATCCAATCCTTCCGCTTCTGCTTGCTGCTTCACCCGTTCCGAACCAGGAACCACGAAAGCTTTGATTCCAAGGGCAACGTGACGACCTTGAGCAATTTTGGCAGCTTCGCGCAAATCGCTAATCCGTCCGTTGGTGCAACTGCCGATAAAGCAAACATCGACTTTAGTACCACAGATGGGTTGACCGGGAGCCAAATCCATGTATTGGTAAGCTTCTTGGGCGATGAATCGATCTTCTTCCGGCAGTTCTTCGGGAGTTGGTACGACTTGATTGACGCCAATTCCTTGACCTGGTGTAATTCCCCAGGTAACAGTTGGAGGAATATCGGCGGCGTCGAAAACTACTACATCATCGTACTCGGCATCGCGATCGCTCTTAATCGATTCCCACCAAGCAACAGCTTTATCCCACTCTTCGCCTTTCGGTGCAAAATCCCTACCTTTGAGGTATTCGTAAGTCACGCTATCCGGATTAACGTAACCGCATCTGGCACCGCCTTCGATTGCCATATTGCAAATGGTCATCCGTTCTTCCATGCTCATTTGCTCGAAAGTCGTGCCTGCATATTCGTATGCGTATCCGACGCCGCCTTTCACTCCTAGAGTGCGAATGATGTGGAGAATAACATCTTTGGCGTAGACACCTGGTTTTAAAGTACCGTTGACTTCTATTTTGCGGACTTTTAATTTAGACAGGGCGAGAGTTTGGGAAGCGAGAACATCGCGCACTTGACTGGTACCGATGCCAAAAGCGATCGCACCAAAGGCACCATGAGTAGAAGTATGACTATCTCCACAAGCAATAGTCATCCCTGGTTGAGTCAGTCCCAACTCTGGTGCTATGACATGGACAATACCCTGATTCCCAGAACCGATGTTGTAAAAAGTAATGCCATTTGCTTGACAACTCTGCTCCAGAGCCTGCATCATTTCCTCTGCCAGGTCATCCACAAACGGACGCGCCTGATTGTCTGTAGGAACGATATGGTCTACCGTAGCGATCGTCCGTTCTGGATACATTACCTTTAAACCCCGTTCCCGTAACATCGCAAAAGCTTGGGGACTCGTCACTTCGTGAATCAGATGCAGTCCAATAAACAGTTGCGTCTGTCCAGACGGTAGCGTGCCAACTGCGTGTAAATTCCAAACTTTATCAAACAGAGTGCCTTTGCTCATACTTACTTAAACGGGTCTTTTAGCCTTCGGATCTTTGATGGTATCAAAAATTTAGCCGACTCCCTTGGCCCGAAAGGATTTCTCAAACATTAGGCAAGACATTCCATAAATCGAGGTATACCGATGCCAATGCCGAAAAAACCCAGACTGCAATGCTTAAACTGTAGTCGGGAAACCAAAAGAGCAGTAGATAAGTACTGCGATAACAAATGCCAGCACGAACATCAATATAAAGTTTACGTAGCGTCTTGGCTATCCGGACAAGAAAACGGCGTCAGTCTCAAATATGGCAACATCTCTAAACACGTGCGGAGATATTTAATTGACAGAGATGGTGAAAAGTGTTCCTTGTGTGGATGGTGCAAAGTTAATCCCTATACGGGCAAGATTCCGGTTGAGGTAGACCACATTGATGGTAATTGGCAAAACAACTCGCCAGATAATCTCCGCCTCTTATGTCCTAATTGTCACTCGTTGACACCAACATACAAGGCACGAAATAAAGGTAAAGGCAGAGATTGGCGGCGCGAGTTGTATGCAATCTCCAAACTTGAGCAGTAAAATTTGGCTCAGAGCGATCGCAACGTACCAAACTTTGCTATAGTGTCTATAGTTGCTGGTGTAACTCAGTCGGTAGAGTAGTTGATTTGTAATCAACCTGTCGCAGGTTCAAATCCTGTCACCAGCTTGGTTTAAGCCATTTTGAATAGAGCAAATCTCACTCCCTAAACTTCTTAGCTGCGGGTTTGTATCCCCTCAGACTTTAGTCTCCCGCAGCCTTTGTTAAACTCAGGTGGCGAAAGACATTCCAGTTCTCCCCATGCCAGAACAGTCCCAATCCCAGGATTTTGAAAGCAAATGGCCTCAATACTACCAAGCCGTCTTAGGTAGACCCCCCCGTTTTACCCTTTTAGCCGCATTAGAACGCTTTGAAACTCCAGGTTTCGCGGTAGACTTGGGATGCGGCGAAGGTCGGGATACCGTCGAACTACTCAGACGAGGTTGGCGAGTTTTAGCTATTGATGGCAATCGGGAAGCATTTGACCGGATGCTAGAGCGAGAAGACTTACAAAATATTGATAATTTAACCACAAAAGTCGCAAAATTTCAAGAGGCAACTTGGCCCCAAACCGATTTAATTAATGCTAGCTTTGCCCTGCCCTTTTGTCCGCCCGAATATTTCCCCGAATTGTGGGATAAAATTGTCCAAAGCCTCCGTCCGGGGGGTCGTTTTTGCGGTCAATTATTTGGCGATAGAGACGATTGGGCAAGTATTCCCACTCACACCCATCATACCCAAGCACAAGCAGAAAAGTTATTAGAAGCATTTGAAATTGAACTGTTTAAAGTCGAAGAAGAAGACGGAAAAACAGCATTGAACGAACCTAAGCATTGGCAGATTTTTCATATTGTGGGGAAGAAGAGGTAATTGGTAATTGGTAATTGTTGAAAATGTAGGGGCGGGTTTTACCAAGGGATTTGAACTCCAACAAACAATGTATATAAACCCGCCCCGACAAGATCTGTGATGTACGTGCGATCGCATAAAAAAATCAGGCAGGATTTTTACACCAATGCGGTAGGGACACGGCATCCATAATATACCGATCGCAGCCAATATCTTACGGTTGCCCTGTCCCTAGAGGCGATGCTCAAGAGGGAAAAATACTGGTGAGCGATCGCTCCCCCAATATCCACCTTAATCTTGCTCATCCTCAGATGGTGCATTCCAATACAGCTGAGTAAATTCCTCCGCCGCATCCGGATTAATCTTCTTCAGTCCATCGCGAATTCCTAACACCGCCTCCGCCACCGGATCTGTAATCTCATAAACCCAACGGTGAACGTTTGAGCGTCCAACTCCCATCGTCACCGCCAGCCGATTTTGAGTAATTCCATATTTCTCCAGCACCTGTTTTAGGGCTTTACCTGCTCTTCCCATGCTGAGATTGTCTCACGACTGTTCCCGCTCTTGAGATGGATCGTTCCAATACAACTGGGTAAATTCCTCCGCCGCATCAGGGTTAATTGCCTTAAGTCCATTCCGAATTTGCAACACCGCCTCCGCTACCGGATCGGCATTCTCATAAAACCAACGGTTAATGTTCGAGCGTCGAGTTCCCATTGCGACTGCCAGCCGATTTTGGGTAATTCCATATTTCTCCAGCACTTGTTTGAGGGCTTTTCCTGCTCTTCCCATGCTGCAATTGTCTCACGACTGTTCTTGATCTTCAGGTGGCGCATTCAAATACAACTGAATAAACTCCTCCGCCGCATCAGGGTTAATTGCCTTAAGTCCATCGCGAATTTCCAACACCGCCTCCGCTACCGGATCTCTAATCTCAAAGACCCAACGGTGAATGTTCGAGCGTCCAACTCCCATCGCCACCGCCAGCCGATTTTGAGTAATCCCGTAACGCTCCAACACTTGTTTGAGGGCTTTTCCTGCTCTTCCCATGCCTGGATTTTGTCAAAACCTCATGACCAAGTAAATGTTCCCCATCGGTCACATCAGGTGTAAGATTGTATTGTTACCCATCGGGAACAATACCTTCAAACAACAAAACAGGTAAAGCCCAATGAATACAAGCTTTATAGCCCTAAACGCGCCACCATCAACGGTTCCCAGCCTCGTCAACATACCGGGGTTAGTTCCCCCAGGACGAATCCCGATCAGAATACTCATCATCAGTATTCCCGAAGCCGTCAACAACACAATTCACACCTTGCACAGCCTCGGTTTTGCGGAGGTCAGCCAGTGGAGTCGTTTATTACCCGCACCCAATCATCCAGGTGAAGTAATGAGCATTTTGACGCGATATTGGGTTGCAAATAACTGATTACATGCTAAAGAAACCCGGTTTTTCAGAAAAACCGGGTTTCTGGAACATAAGTTTTATTAAGCACAAACTTTCCAGAATAAAATAAACAGAAGCTGTAGATATTAATTACGATCGCAGGAAAGGTGATTAAATATGAATACAGATCCAAGATATTACGATGTAATCGTATACGGGGATGAAGTTCCCGGTGTCTTCGCAGCCGTTTCTGCTGCGAGGGAATACCGTCGCAGAACAAAACAGTATCCGCGAGTTCTACTCCTATCTAAAGGTAATTTACAAGCAGGCATTGGCGGTCATTTAGTCAGGGGAGGACTTGCGTATTTAGACCGCAGTCAAATTGAGAAATCGATTCGAGACGATCTGGGTTTACCTACCTTTGGCGATCCAGCAGCAATCTATAAAGAATTTTTGCAAAGAATGGGTACGATCGTTGTTGGTCTTGACCCCCGCAAAGCGAGTGCAGTTCTCAGAGAAATGCTGCAAGAAGCTGGAGTCGATATCCTCAGTTACGTCGAGATTGAATCGGTTGTGAAAGGCCATCAAAATATCGTCAGTTTAATGACATCAAAAGGAAGATATTCTGGCAAGCAATTTATCGATGCAACGGTGAATGCAGAGTTAGCGCAAGTTGCTGGCGCGAGAAAGTTAAAAGGATTTGAAACCTTTGGCCTTCCAGAATCAGAACTGGCTGTCAGTGTAGTATTTGAAACCCAAGGATTGAGCATTCAAAAACTAAGGGAAATCGAATCTATCTATCTGAAACGCTTCACTAACCTGAAGGATACAGAAGCGCAAAATTTCCTGCTTGCTGCTACAGGAAACGACGAAGAATTAGCCCAACAACTCCGGCGCGATATGGTTGATGGTTCTGGTAATATCAAAACCATGTATGCAGGAAGTGACTATATCGATGTTCGCTCTCCGGCTTTATCTGTAGCTTACCACTCGTTTAGAGGAATTAAATTATCTTTATTGGAAACGGGTGTAATGCTAGACAAAGCGAATATCGCGATTCTTCCTGGCGGTAGACTTTCGTGGAATGCACTTTTATTTACCGTTACAGGTTCGGAAGCCGAAGAATTAGCGAGAAAAGGGGCTAAACCAAGTCCTAAAATGTTAGAAGAAATGGGTTACATTCAAAAGTGGTTTAACAGCATCGGTGCTACTGTTAATGTTCCCTCTGAACTTTATATCAGACATGCGGGCAACATTAAGGATGTTGTTCAACCTTTAACGGGTGCAGATATGCTGATGGGTGGAGTCCCTGCTAGAGAGGCGTTGGGAACTTTTGCTTATCAATTTGACGTGCGGGGAGGCATCAGAGATTTTGCTAAAATTGCTTATGAGAAAGGGATTACCAATCTGAGTTTTACTCCGCCTATTTTTAATATAGGTATCCAACACGCAATTGTCAGAACTATTCCCAATCTTGCTGTGGTTAGTCCGGCTTCTGGGTTTGTAGGTTTGGCAGCGGCTGCTGGCAGAATTGTGGAATTTAATGCTGGGGTGGCTCAAGGTTTGGGAATTGCGGCAATTATTGCCATTTTGGGTAATAAAAATTTGGCAGATGTATCGAATTTAGATGTGAGAAAAGTGCTAGTTGATACAAAACGATTGCCGAAGGTATTTGGGATTCCTAAACTTGCGGAAGCTTCGCGCATGGGTGGGATTGATACGCTGGGTGATATTGCGATCGCATAACCTAAATCCTTTGTTCGCAATCGTAGGTTGGGTTTCGTGCCTCAACCCAACCTACAAATAAAAACAAGATTTTCGCGCCTGGATGCGATTGATACACTGGGTGATATTGCGATCGCATAACCCAAATCCTTTGTTTGCAGGAGAAGTTATTGCTAGTTTCACTGGAGATGGTGGGATATATAGATGTTTTCTTGCACCAGATGGAGTGACAATTTTCCCATGGGACGCTTGAGGAAGCTTGCATTTTCTGCGCTTAGAAAATGCGAATTAGGAATGCACGCGATCGCTCTTAAAAAACACCGATCAACTTTTTTCATGGTTGATATTATTTCCGGTCGATTACCTACGATCGCGAGCCGGGACACGGTATTATTAACGTTATCTGTTTGTCCGAGATATCTCTGATGCCGTGTCCCTACGCAACTACTCTGTGAGGTTTTTTTATTATGGGCTATTCAACGGACACGATCTGAGCGATCGCACCCAAAAAACACCGAGCAACTTTTTTCATGGTGGAGCGATCGCTCTCGATTAAAACTCCACAGTTTGCGGCGCGCGCGGGAAGGGAATCACATCGCGAATATTTGCCATTCCGGTCATAAATTGCACCAATCTTTCAAACCCCAAACCAAATCCAGCGTGAGGAACTGTGCCAAAGCGACGCAAATCTAAATACCACCAATAATCAGCCGGATTTAAGCCTTGAGCGTTAATCCGTCTTTCCAAGACATCTAAACGTTCTTCCCGCTGGGAACCGC
>DNGG01000477.1:3494-6815 GCA_003486675.1 Cyanobacteria bacterium UBA11372 | reverse complement strand
CGTTCTTCCCGCTGGGAACCGCCGATAATTTCGCCGATTTTGGGTGCGAGAATATCCATTGCGGCTACGGTTTTTTCATCATCGTTTAGACGCATGTAGAAGGCTTTAATTTCTACGGGATAATCGGTGACAATTGTCGGTTTTTTAAACAATTCTTCTGCTAGATAGCGTTCGTGTTCCGACTGCAAATCTAAACCCCACTTGACGGGATATTCAAATTGTTTGTTGGATTTTTCTAACAGAGCGATCGCATCGGTATAATTCACTCGTTCAAACTCGTTGTTGATGATATTATCTGCCGTCGCCAACACCGAATTATCAATCCGCTGGTTGAAAAATTCCATATCTTCCGGGCAAGTTTCCATTACATGCTTGAAGATATATTTGAGAAACTCTTCGGCTAAGTCCATATCCCCTTTCAAGTCGCAGAAAGCCATTTCTGGTTCGATCATCCAAAATTCTGCCAAGTGACGGGAAGTGTTGGAATTTTCCGCGCGGAAAGTGGGGCCGAAAGTGTAGACATTACTAAACGCCATTGCCATCACTTCAGCTTCCAATTGTCCGCTGACGGTGAGATAAGCTTGTTTGCCGAAAAAGTCTTGGCTGTAATCGACTTTTTTATCTTCCGTAAGGGGGATGTTATTTAAATTAAAGCCGGTGACGGTGAACATTTCTCCCGCCCCTTCGCAGTCGCTGGCGCTGATAATGGGGGTGTGAATCCACAAAAAACCGCGTTCTTGGAAGAATTGGTGAATCGCCCTGGCACAGGCGTTGCGGACGCGGAAGACAGCGCCGAAAGTATTGGTGCGCGATCGCAAGTGTCCAATTGTCCGTAAAAACTCGAAGGAGTGGCGTTTCTTTTGTAACGGATAAGTTTCAGCATCGGCATCGCCGTATAGCTGCATCGCCGTTGCCTTCAGTTCGATCCGCTGTCCCTTTGCCGGGGAAGCGACTAAAATGCCTTCAATTTCTACGGAAGCACCCGTATTTACCTGTTTGACAATTTCGGCATAATTGGGCAAATCGGCATTCAGCACCACTTGCAGGTTCGCCATCGAGGAGCCATCGTTGACCTCGACAAAAGTAAAATCTTTTAATTCCCGTTTCGTGCGTACCCAACCGTGAATTTTAACGGTTTCATCGGGTTGACCAGTGCGGAGGATATCGGCAATACGTTTAGTTGTCATGTGGATATTGATTTGCTAATTAACTTAGAACGTGGGGGTTCACCGGGAGCAATATAGCGGGAAAGCGACTTGATCGAATACAGTAGGGGCGGGTTTAACGAAATATCTCATGGAACCACGAATTTATTGGTAAAACCCGCCCCTACAACAGGTGTACTCAACCAAGTTGCTTTCCCGCTATAAGTCCCACGTTGAATATCGCCTTAGATCAATATAACTAGAAATCAGCGTGGCATACATGGACTCCCCCGATATATGCTTACGACTTACGCTCACCCATCCGGGTTTCTATGAAAAATCTTTGGTTTGGAAATTCGGGGCGGGTAATACCTGCCCATTCATTGGAACCACGAGATATGCAATTTTTACCCGCCCCTACACTACACAGAAACAAAGGTGATAGGCTCGAATCTCAACGAGTCTGCCTTTTTGGGGAATACGACTCAGAGAGAAAACTTGTAAATTAGGAAAGAATTGATTTGTACGCAACTAATGGTTGACGCATTGACTTGGGTGAATAAATTCATCAACTTCGGTCAAATCCAGTTACTGGCTACTACGACTGAATTAGAAGACACTTCGATGGTACTACCAGGAGTAATGCTGAGTTTAGTTGTTGTTTATTTTGCCAGCAAAGTGGGTGGAGAAATCTCCAATAAATTTGGCTTACCCCCCGTTTTAGGCGAACTGGTGGGTGGCGTCCTCGTGGGAATTTCTGCTTTACATTTGCTGGTGTTTCCAGAAGGCGAAATTGATGGTTCCAATTCGGTGTTGATGCAGTTTCTCCAAACAACTGCTGGTTTAAATCCCGCCGCCGCAGAAGCTACTTTTAAAGCTCAAAGCGAAGTAATTTCTGTTTTGGCTGAGTTGGGTATCATTATCTTGCTGTTTGAAATCGGTTTGGAATCGAATGTAAAACAACTCATAGCAGTCGGTATCCAAGCAACTGTAGTCGCATGTGTTGGGGTAGCAGTACCCTTTGCTTTAGGTACAGCGGGGTTAATGATTATATTTGGCGTTCCGGCAGTTCCCGCTATTTTTGCCGGTGCTGCTTTGACAGCAACCAGCATCGGAATTACTTCCAAAGTTCTGTCAGAAATTGGGCATCTCAATTCTAGAGAAGGTCAGATTATTATTGGTGCGGCAGTCATCGATGATGTTTTGGGAATTATCGTCCTTGCGGTGGTAGCGAGTCTGGCTAAAACTGGCAAGGTTGATGCGCTTAACGTCGTCTATCTCATCATCAGTTCTACGGTTTTTTTACTGGGTGCGATTTTGCTAGGTCGCTTTTTCAACAGTTGGTTTGAAAACATCTCGGAGCAACTCAAAACGCGGGGTCAGTTGCTTATCCCAGCTTTAATTTTTGCGTTTATTTTGTCCTACATCGGGGCGGCAATTCGGTTAGAAGCGATTTTGGGTGCTTTTGCAGCCGGTTTAATTCTACACGCAACCGATAAGCGGATAGAACTGGAAAGACAGGTACAGCCAATTGCCGATATGCTAGTACCAATTTTCTTTGTAACTGTGGGTGCGAGAACGGACTTGAATGTATTAAATCCGGCAATTCCTACCAATAGAGAAGGGCTAGTTCAAGCAGTTTTCTTGATTGCAGTGGCAATTTTTGGCAAGGTTGTAACTGGCTTCACTGTCTTTGGTCTAGATAAAATTAACCGCTGGGCAATCGGCGTCGGGATGATTCCGCGAGGCGAAGTCGGGCTAGTTTTTGCTGGGGTTGGTTCGGCGAGTGGAGCGATATCACCAGCAACTAATGCCGCGATTATTATGACGGTAATCCTCACCACTTTTTTAGCGCCTCCTTTGTTGCGGGTGGTGTTTGGATCGCCTGTTAAGGTAGCAGATGAATCGGAAAATGCTGCTTTGAATGGTGCTGTTACAAAACCCTTGGCTGTAGAAGCAACTCAGGAGTCTAAGCACAACTAATATCCTATCTGCTTGTATCGGCATCGCGTGGGGGGCGGGTAAAAATTGCAGATCTCGTGGTTCCGCTTAATTGTTGGTAAAACCCGCCCCTACAACACCATTAATATGATGTCCGTTAAATCGCCCATAATAAAAAAACTTCACTCTGTCGTTGCGTAGGGACACGGCATCATAGATATCTCGGATAAACAGA
>DNGG01000477.1:0-3286 GCA_003486675.1 Cyanobacteria bacterium UBA11372 | reverse complement strand
ATATCTCGGATAAACAGATAACTTTGATCTTGCCGTGTCCCGGCTACCGATTATGGGTAATCTTAAGGACATGATATAACCATAGGATTTAAGAGATACTGTTTGATATTATATAATTCACGAAACCAATTTAAATATTTTTAGCAAATAGGGTATAGCGACGGATTGTTTGAGCATAGCGGCGACTTAAATTGCGGGAAGCGTTGGCATCGTGCATTAAGGCATGAATGGCACTGGTAAAACCTTTTTCGTAGGCGCGAGTTTGACAGGTTGCTACTAATAAATTACCCAAGCCAGCGTAAATTCGTTTCGGTAAAACTGCAACAGTTTTAATAATAATCGTGTTGACAGTTTCTCCTCGTTGTGCTTGCAGCCAGTCGGGTATTGCAAAGAGAAATCCGATGGGTTTGTTGTTGTCTTCTGCTATTAGTATTAATTCCCGATTGAGATAGGGTAATAGGGGACGGTACTGGGCAACAAATGCGGCTTCTGTGATGGGTGTGTAAAGAAAATTACTGTGGAAGCTTGCGATCGCCACTTCAAACACCCGATGCAATTCTTCCTCAATCCGCTGCAAGTTGAGCGGGCGAATTACCACACCTGCCTTTTGCAACCGGCTTTCTACTCGCTCTAGGCGCGGATCGACATAACTTAAGTTTGTATTCAACGCCGAACTGTACTGAGCCAGTGGTGTAAAGCCTTGGTCTAAAAAATGACCAGGCCAATCATCGGGATTATCCGGTTCTAGAAAGAAAACTGGGTGCGTACCTCGTTGCGTCACCAGTCGATAGCGCTGCCAAGTATTACCGTCAATGGGAGCTATTGCCAGGGTACAGCCAAACGCGGCTAATTGTTCGCAAGCTTGTTGTAAAAGTTGAGTTGCTGTCGTCGCATCTTTAACTGCATAATGACCGATAAATCCGACGCGGTGATTAAGGTAGGATGGCGTATTTTTCCACCATAAAGAACAACGTCCGATTATATTGCGATCGCTACTATCATCCCGAATCAAAACCCAATGAGCATCGGGTATTTCTGGTAATTTTTCATCAATAGTGTGTCCTATTTCGTGCATAAAAATCTTTCCCCCAATTACCAATTACCAATTACCCTCGTTCCCTGGATCTGCCTGGGAACGCCATTACCCATTAAATAATTTCTTCCAAAATAAAGTTTTTATAGAAAAACACTTTATCCTGTTGATATAGATGATGAGCTAAATCGCTCAAAGGTTGCAAGCAACCAGACATTGAATCTGGACGGCTGCGAGAAACTAACAAATTCCAATAAGCTAATCTAGCTTTACTGCGCCCCACTCGTACCAATTTTTTAAGCAGTTGATGATAGTTATCCAAAGACATTAATTCAAAGATATCGCTCAAGTTATAGCGATCGATAGTGTTTTCTTCCAATGTGTCTAAAAAATCTTCAAGGGCGATACAGTGCCATTCTAAACAATCGAGGTTAGTACGAATAGCCTCGAAATTTTCAGGACGAAGGGCGTAGGGAAGCACGTTAAAATGTTGCCCCATAACAATCCAATGCAAGTAGGGATTTTTAGCAGGATTGAGAGCGGTCATTGCATAGCGGGTACGTTGCAAAAGATGCGAGGCAATACGATCTTCTACATACTTGAAAAAACTTGGATCGCGCCCCATTCGCCCCAGGACAAATTGCGAGAAAAATACTCGAAATAAAAGCTGCCATCGCCAATTATTCCAGCGCTTTTCGTATAAAATTTTTCGTTTTTCTGGGTTATCTTCTTGCAGAAAGGCGATGATATCCTCGCGACTGTGAATCAGGGGCAGGATGTAGCGGCGGAATATGGTTAAATAATGCTCGAATTTTCCAACGGTACCGATGCCTTGTGCGATCGCATTCAAACGAACATCCCAAAATTCACGAGTAGCGGGCGATAGTTGTAAGCGACAGCGGCGATACAGATCAATTCTAAGTTTAGCAACTTTGGTATGATTTTCTGCGGTTTCCTCTAATGAATTTCTCGATCCGATTAACACTAACAATTCTGGATGTGTTAATTCTCGATAAGCTGCTACTCGCAGCTCCAAACAAGCAATTTGAGCGGGATTTAAATCGACTGCAATTACCCGTTTTGGACTGCGACTGAGCATCGCCAGCGTATTGTCTCCAGCAGAAGCAATAGACAAACAAACGTGGTGAGGTTGAATATCAAGCGCATCTAGAAGAATATCCGCATCTTCCCAACATTGAGCGTAACGGATATGAGAAAAATTAGCATTAAGTGCGATTTCACTAGGCATTAAAACATTTCAGATTTGAGATTTTAGATTTCAGATTGAGGAAAGTATCTTGTAGGTTGGGTTGAGGTACGAAACCCAACTTGCCAGTCTTAGATTGTTACCTTTCCCACAGAACAACAATTACCAATTACCCATTACCAATTACCAATTACCAATTACCCATTACCCATTACTTAATTTTGCAAACTCTTCCTGTACTGCCATCTAATTCTACCCAATCGCCGTCTTTTAACCATTGGGTAACGCCGGGAATGGAGACAATGGCGGGAATTCCCAACTCCCGTGCGACTATAGCAGCATGAGACAGCAAGCTACCTCTTTCTACTAACAATCCAGCGGCGGCGGGAAAGAGTAAAATCCAACCCGGATCTGTACGTTCTGCTACTAAAATTGTACCCGGTTTTAAGGGTTCGCCTTTATCTTCTCCTACGACTTGTTTGGGATCGGAAATGACGCGCACGGAACCTCGTACCAATCCGGGAGAACAGCCAATTCCTTGCAAGTAAGAATCGGTTGTTGGGGACGGGTAAAGGTTGTTTTTCAGTTGCAATCCTTGATAAACAATGCCCCGGGTTTCAAAGCGATCGCTCAATACAGGCATTTCTCTATATTTGATAAATTCTGCCTTTCTTACCCCTACCAATCCCTTCAAATCCGTACAGGTAGCCGTCCCTTCAATATATCCCAATATTTCCTCGACTTCTAAGTAAAAAATATCCCGGCAATCCTCGAGTAAATTCAGCGCATAAAACCGCTTTCCTAATTCTACAAACACCCGACGGGCGCGACCAAAAACGCGGGTGCGTTCAAAGCGTAAATTTTCGCGATCGCGCACTCGATGCCGCGTATTTTTCAGCACCCAATTAAACAATAACTTACGGATCGGATTAGATCTCAACCCCCTTCTTGCTTTTAATTCTGCCGCCTTTCTCAATGGATTTTCTTTTTTGGGCAAAGTATTTGGTTTTTCTGTTGTTTGTACCTGTGCTAATTGTCCCACAGCA
>DNGG01000288.1 GCA_003486675.1 Cyanobacteria bacterium UBA11372 | reverse complement strand
TCTTGTTTTTTCCCACTCCTGACACAAAACATCAATCGCCTGCTGATTTTTTAATTCACCCAGTAATGCATTCGCTTCTTGAACTATTTGGGAATCGGCATCATCACAAGCTTTTAGCAGGAGAACGATCATCTTAGTGTCTTCATCATTGGTAATTATTTGCCGTTGTCCTGTTTTCAAGGCGGTGAGTAGCCTTACCTCAGTTGGATTATCTGCAACATATTTACCTTGCTGTAATGCTGCTGTTAGTCGTTCTGCTCTGGTAATTACCCACTCTTGACAAAAAGCATCAATAGCTTGCTGATTTTTTAGTTCTCCAAGTAATGCAATAGCCTCAGTTGCAATTTGGGAATCAGTATCTTTAGACGCTTTTAGCAACAACGAGATCGCATCTGCTTCATCATTAGCTATTTCTTGCCGATTTCCTGTTTTTAACGCACTAAATATACGTACATTAATCGGCTCCTTTGCAAAATAATTCCTTTGAACTATTACTTGCTCCAACTCTGCATCGCGCCTTTCAAACCACTGCTCGCATAGATAGTCTATTCCGTCGGGATTTTTCAGATTGCAAACGCATTGCTTAGCACGCTGGACAACATCTTGATCTGCATCGTTAAATGCTTCTAACAGCATCTGAGCTGCTTCTCTTCCGCCTTCTGTAACAACCTCTAGCTTTCCCACCTTCAGCGCACTCAAAACTCTAACATTGGCTGGGGAATCAGCCACCCAATCCCGTTTGATAAGCAAAGCAGTCAAATCCTCATGGCGTGTAGTTTCCCAAACTTGACACACAGCATCTATGCAATCCTGCTCAGATAATTTTTCCAGCGTTTCTAATATGATGGGTTGATTTAGCTCATTATCTAGTTTGGTGATTGCATCTGCTAGCAAACCTACTGCTTCTGGCGAACCATTCTGGATTAAAGCTTGCGCCGCCAATCCCCGCCTTCGTTTTCCAATCAAAGGTATCTGGCTGAATAGCATTCCCTGAACTTCAATCAAATTCCGGGCTAATTTTACTGGTAAAAAAATAAAAAGCCCAATTTGGAGAATCAAACGACCAATCTGAACAATCGCAAGCCCAATGAGGATATATATAACAAAAAGACCAAAAGAAGGGTCGGGAGAGGAGATGGATTGATTGCCTAAGTCTAAAGGCTGATTTACTGGTGGATTGCCTAAGTTGGCAGGCTGATTTACTAATTTTTTACCTAAGTTTACAAGCTGATTTACTGATTGATTACCTAAGTTAAAAAGCCAATTTCCAAATTCCCACGATAACCATACGCCTAGCCCAAACAATACTATTATTATAAACAAAATTAATCCTATTACTATTAAAATTGTGGTTAATATTTCCATAGCCTCAACTCCTCAAATCCAACTGTAACGATACAAACTGTTGCTGAGCTTCCCTTATTTCCTCAAACGATGCCGACTGCGCCCTTCCTTCCTTTAACCAATTTCGCAACGCCTCAATCGTCTCTTTCTGAGACACCGACAGCGGCACCTGACGCTTTAATGCCTTAGAAATGTCCTCTGTACTAAACTCCCGCCCCTGATTAAAACCCACATACATCCCATCAATAATCGCCTGCTCAATTTCCGCTCCCACATAACCTTCCGACTCCCGCGCCAACCGCATACAATCGAAATCCTGGGTCAATCTGTGGCGTTTAATTAAATGCACGGTAAAAATCTCTTGCCTTTCTGCTAAAGTTGGCAAATCTAAAAAGAATATCTCATCAAATCGCCCCTTTCTTAACAGTTCCGGCGGCAAACTAGAAATATCGTTAGCCGTTGCTACCACAAAACAAGGAGCCGTCTTTTCCTGCATCCAGGTGAGAATTGTGCCAAACACCCGTTTGCTGACACCACCATCAAACCCCCCAGCCGAAAACGCCTTTTCCATCTCATCAATCCACAACACGCAGGGTGCAACTGTTTCTGCTAACTGCAACGCCTTCCGCGTCCGTTCTTCTGATTCCCCCACCAAAGAACCAAATAGCGACCCCACATCCAACCGCAATAAAGGCAACCGCCACAAAGCGCCAATCATCTTCGCGGTCAAACTCTTCCCAGTACCGGGAATACCTATCAAAGCAATCCCCTTGGGTGCTGGTAAACCATAGTCCCGCGCCTGTTGGGTAAACGCTCTCTCCCGCATTCGCAACCATTCTTTGAGTACCCCCAACCCTCCCACATCGGCGGGTGTCTCATGCACGGCGTAGAATTCCAATGCCTGACTTTCCCGGATAATTTGCTTTTTCTCTTCTGTCACCAAATCAATATCGCGGTCATCCAGCACCCCATCGCTGACGATCGCTTTGGCGAATACCCGCTGCGCTTGGGATGCCGTCAATCCTAAAGCCGCTTGCACCAGTTTCTCCCGTCCCAATTTGGTGAGGTTCACTTTCACCCCTGGCGTTTGGGTCAGCTGATTGAGTACCGCTTCTAACTCAAGTTCTTTGGGCAGAGGGAATTCCACCACCACCGCTTCATCTTTCAACTCTGGTGGAATTTTGCTGGATGGGGCGGTGACCAAAATTGATTTCTTGGTAAATTTGAGCCGCTGGGCGACGCTGCGGAGTTTGCGTTTGTACTGAGCATTACTCCAGCAGTCGTGAAAATCTTTGAGAACGAACAAACTGTCCCCATCAGCTTTGTCTATCTGATCTAAAGCAGTGAGGGGGTCGCGGGCTGAGGGAAGAGAACTGCGCCCATCGGTAAGGGATTGAAAGCCATCGGCAAGATCCCAAGTTAAACAAGGGCGTTGAGTATTTACGCAAACTGTTTTGATCGCAGAAAGCGCCCGTTCCTCTTCTAGCGTCACCAAGACAATTAAAGTGAAGCGGGATCTCAAATAGATGTCTAACTCTTGCTCAAAGGGCATCACGCACTCCGGGTTATTGCCCTACGTCCTGGAAGGTCTTTCCCCACTAACTCTTTCCTGGGTGAGTGCTTTCTCTCTTGGTGAGGATTAACAGTTCCGGTGGCGGTAAGGTATATTTTATTACGTGTTTTATCATACCTTACTTTTGGTATTTTGCTTGGATAAAGTTAAATACGGGACTTAAGCTGCTCGATCAGGGGTTTCAGAAATAATCCCTTAAGTTAACTTGAATTCGTTAGTATAGGCTGATGCTTTTCATCGGGAAACTAACAAGCATATTCGCCAAATTTTAACCCGCCCAAATTCGATACCTAGTTGCCAATGAGAATGCGAGCATAAAATTTAGACTGGCATGGAAAGAGCGGTGCGATCGCTTGCGCGTGTGCGTCAGCACGTATCGGGCGATAATGAGAATGGAAATAAATTACAGCGGATTGCAGTCGGATGAGCTACACCAAGGTGTATAAGCAGCATTAATGCTGCCTGCGCACCAAGAGCCAAAAGGCTGTACCAAGACGAGGAAAACAATCCGCTGTAAGAGAGCGCTAAATATGGAAACCCAATCTTGAAATTTGTAGTTAAAAGAGTAGCAAGGGAATCTCACCAAATCTGCACCTATTAGAGGAATACCTACTCATGCAACTCTTACCCTACGATACCTTTACGATTCAAACCGAAGATTCACTTTCCGATGTAATCGAGAGGCTAGAGGCTCAAATCGAAGCTCCAAAGGCATTTCGATCGTATTTTTCTCGCAACCATGCGCCCTATGAAGGCAAAATAGATGGCGATGGATTTGAGATCCATCGCATTATTCACCACCGCAACTCATTTTTACCCAATATCAGGGGGCGATTTGAGTCGTTACCGAATGGAACAATCATTCGCGTGACGATGAGGTTGCATCCTTTTGTCACCGCTTTTTTACTTTTTTGGTTCTTGGCATGGTATGGCGGCACGATCCCGATTTTTTTGGCTGGGGTTATATCTGGAAATGTGACATCTGAAGCTGTGTTGTTTTTAGGAATGCCGATTGTAATATTATTTTCATTCTGGTGTGCATTTTGGTACGAAGCAAATCGCAGCCGCCAGGAATTAATACAGATAATTAATGGAGAACCGCTGAAACAGCAAAGTGCTGGGATCGGATTTAAGGTTTTTGCGATCGCTGCAATTATTATCTTCAATGCTTGGTTCTTTTTCCAATTCGTTCAACCCAAATTCCAGCCCACCCCAGCGAGAAACTCAAACCCTCAACTAAGCTATCCGTTTAATCAATAAAATTTTACTATGAATTTCCAACACTTGGGTCGGGGCGAGTTTAGTTAAATTGTTTGTTTTGTAGCCAAAGAGATTGGTAAAACCCGCCCCTACAATTGATACCAAATCCGGGTTTAATACCCGCTTGATCGCTTAGACCGCGTAGGCGGTCTTTGGTTGTGTAGGCGCGACTTTAGTCGTTAGCCATCAAAGCGGTATTAGTAACCCTTGAAGGACTTTAAGGATAAGAGCGAGTCGTACTCCTGGGTCGTCGCTGTCTCTTAACTTTACCATTATGCAAAGGCAACACCTCAGCTTCGCTACTTTCTCTAGCCACCCGAATCAATAAGCCAGCCGCTATCAAACTAGCAATCATCGAATTACCACCATAACTAAACAAAGGCAGCGGCAAACCAGTTGTCGGCAGCGCACCTGCAGCCACGCCAATATTCAACAGCGACTGTCCCACCATCAAAATCATCACACCAATTGCCACCAGTCGGTGCAAAATATTTTGCGCCTTCATCGCCACAATTAATGCCAGCGTTGCGTAAGTCATTAACAGCAGCAGCAACAGCAAGCTGCCTACAAAGCCGAATTCTTCCGCAAATACAGCAAAAATAAAATCCGTATACTGAATTGGCAGGTAAAATAACTTTTGTTGAGATAGCCCAAATCCACTACCCCAAGTCCCGCCAGAACCAATCGCCAACAAACTTTGCACCAACTGGTAACCATCACCCATGGCATCAGCCCATGGGTTCGTAAAAGACATAATCCGCCGCCGCTGATAGCTTTGCAAGCTGATACTAATAGTAGCTAGAGCTATACCAGCAAAAGCAGTTCCTCCCAAGTATAAATAAGGTAATCCAGCTGCCAGCGCTATCAGCCAAATCGTCATCCCGCAAAATGCCGTCGTACTTAAATTTGGTTGCAGCAGAATACCCACCAACATCAGCCCGAAAACACCCAGCCAGCTGAAGCGGACTGACCAACTTAATCTATCCCAGTTACCGAAAACTTTTGCACTTTGCAGCACCAGGAAAGGTTTAATTAACTCAGAAGGTTGAATCGGAATCGACCCTATAGATAACCAGCGAGTCGCCCCACCCGCTGTAGTTCCCAAGCCAGGAACGAGGGTAGCTAAAATTAAGCTTAAAAGTATCATTACCCACCAATGCGCCGTTCCCAACAGAAAGCGCAAAGGGGTATTTACAATAATGCTAAATCCTACCAGTCCGACGATGCCCCAAACAACTTGGCGCTTAAAATAATACAGACCATCGGCAAAATTGGTATCGGCGACGGGATAAGAAGCCGAGAACAAAACCACCAATCCTACAAATAGCCACAGGAACGTCAGCCAACGCAACAAACGCGCTTCGAGTGACCATTCCTGAACCGAGGGATCGAAAAAAGGAATAAAGGAGCGTAAATTCACAGGCTTGATCGGGGACTCCAAAAGGAGTGTACCAAAACTTTGCCGCCTTTCACCTCGTGACCGAAAAGCCCCAAGATGAAAGACGGCATTTTGTTGCGTTTATGTTCTGGAATTATAGCAAGCCGGTATTTGCGCCCACCTTGCCGGTAGCCAGTTCAACCTTGATGATTTTGCCACCCATTTTCATAATCCGTTGCTGTTCGCGAAACCAGTTGTCGTAGGGAACCAGCTTTGTAAAATAGGTGTTTTGCAACTC
>DNGG01000287.1 GCA_003486675.1 Cyanobacteria bacterium UBA11372 | reverse complement strand
GGTGAAATGCTGCAACTAACCAAACTCACAGCTACTAATACCACTAGCAGAACCGCCGCAATCCGTTTCAACATTTATACTGTCCCCTTAAGCGCCATGCTGGAATCGAGTAGAACTGTTATCTAGGTTACCTCAATCAACCCAGCCGTTCTATTGTCCCATCTCTTGTGCCTATTTTGGATTGATCGAAATCCGCTATGTTAACAAGCATCGAGTTACGCTGGTTTTACCCGGGCACGCTACCGCCTGAAATTCAAGATTGGTTTAATTCACAGGCGCAGGGCGTCCCCCCCGAGGCGCCCGAACAACGGGAAGATTTTTATTTGCTACTGCCGGAATGCGAAACTTTAGGGATTAAACTGCGGCAAGAACGATTGGAAATTAAATGGCGCAAAGCTGAATTAGGTGTGCTGCGATTTGGAGATAATGTGGAGGGGAAGGCTGAGAAATGGGTAAAGTGGATTTGCGAAGATAATACGGTAGAAAGTTTAGTAAAAGTAGATGTAGAGTCGAAAGCTTATTGGGTGGGTGTTTTGAAAGAGCGATCGCTCCGCAAATACCCCAACTGTAACGTTGAAATTACCCGGTTAACTATTGAGGGCAATGCTTGGTGGAGTTTCGCTTTTGAAGCTTATGGTGAAGAAGCCAATTTAATCGACAATCTTCAATCCGCTGCTAACTTAGTTTTTCAAACCTATTCTGGTTCCTACTTCCAACTTCAAGACTCCTACGCCTATCCCAAATGGCTCACTCTAGCTATAATTCACCCAGGCACAAACTAACAGGAAAGGTTGCTCGCCTTCGTTACTAGCAGAGCCATCAAACTCCCCAAATCCCAATTAGCAATTAGCCATTAGCAATTAACCATTATCAATTAGCCATTAGCACTATCAAACTCTTCAACTTTCCAAAACCAGTTATCTCTTAATTTACGAATTTCTAAACTAGCATTCCCCGCCGATTTTACAGATATATCTTTACCATCGGATATGTAAATAAATTCTTCTCTTCCCGCCCCCCACATTTTAAGTTCATTACAAAAGTAAATCACCTTCGCGTTACCTGAGTTTTCTATTCTAATTTTTCGATTCGGACACCCAACGAGATGACGATATTGGCAGGGAAGTTCTGCTTCTGATTTTCCCGCGTCGTCAGGTTTTATTTCTTTATTTTTAACCATTGACACGACGGCTTCAAAGTCTTTTAAATAAGCATTAAATGTTTCTAACTTTGGATTGGCAGGATTGGTAAACTGAATCGCTACCATCGTCACCATGCTGATAGTAAATGGCAAAATAGCCGGTTTAAAATTATGTTTTGTTTGCTCAAAAACATAAATAGGCCATAACAATAACAGCGGCAAAAATAACATCGAATCGGTTATGGTTTTACGGAATATGAATAAAATTAAAACGAAAATAACAGAAACAAATAACAAATAATACGCTGCTTTAATCAAAGCACTTAAAAATAACCGAAATTCCGCAGAAAATAAACCCGTTCGTTGCGGAAATCTACCCGAAATGTATTGAGGCCAGTAAAATAACGCAATTAAAAATATCAGGTGTATCCAAAATAAAGAGTAATATTCGCCCAAAACGCAGCGAAATATTTTCAAAATTAATTCTAGGATGCCAAGGATTAACAGAATTAAGGAAACTCGCATTTTGATATCGAACCAGAAAGCATTTGAATTACTTACAGCGGATTGCAGTCGGTGATGGTACATCTTCGTTTGTGTAGCGGCAGCATTAATGCTGCCGCTACACAAACGAAGCGATTTTGCTCCTCTGCGCCTGGAGTGGTTTAATCATTCAGGTACGCCCGGAAATGCATCAACAAACTTCACTTCAAGGTCGGGAAAACTATCAACAAACTGCACTTTAAAATTGGGAAATGCATCAACGATTTGCCACTTGCCACAGGCATCGGGAAAAGCGTCTACCCTTTGCACGTGCAAATCGGCAAAAGCATCGACCTGTTTAACCTTCAAATCTGGGGAACTGTCAACAATTTGGACTTTGCCATAAAGTTTAAAATCCTTGTAAGTACAACTTTCTGACTTAACTTTATCTTCAGCATTGACTACCGTTGATATTAGAATAGCCATCAACAAAGCGACGGCGAATGCAGCTAAGTTTATCCAATCTTTCATAAATTTTTAGATACCTTCTGCGCCGTCCGTAAAATCTGCCCAGCTAAAATAGCCGCACCAAAACCATTATCAATATTTACCACACCCACCCCCGCAGCACAAGAGTTGAGCATTGTCAAGAGGGGGGCGAGGCCGCCGAAACTGGCACCGTAACCGATACTGGTGGGAACCGCAATTACCGGACAATCTGCCAAACCGGCAACGACGCTGGGTAGGGCGCCTTCCATTCCGGCAACGACGATTAACACGTTGGCAGAGGCAATAACGTGGCGGTTTGCCAGCAAGCGGTGAATTCCAGCAACCCCCACATCCCACAGACGCTGTACCCGGAAACCGGATAATTCTGCCGTCACCGCGGCTTCTTCGGCGACGGGCAAATCCGCAGTACCCGCCGAGAGGATACTGATATTACCTGGGTACTGAGGTTCTAAGGCAGCGGGGACGGTAGCGCAAATGCGGGCAGTGGGGTAGTAGTAGAGTTGGGGTAATTTTTCCTGAACTTGGGCATAGACATCCGGTTCAATTCGCGTTGCCATTACTACCGGATGATGCTGGCGCATCGTTTGGAAAATTTGAGCAATTTGATCGGGTGTTTTACCGGGGCCCCAAATGGTTTCTGGGAATCCGGTACGCAAGGCGCGGTGATTGTCAATTTTGGCAAAATCGCCGACGGGTTCAATGGCGAAATGCTTGAGCTTTTCTAATGCCACATCTGGGGTAACTGTACCAGCGGCAACAGCTTCTAGGAGAGATTGGAGGGCTTGAGGTTGGGACATGCTTTTATTTTGTCACTTTGGGAGATAGTGCGATCGCTATTTTTCCTTCTATATTTTTTCACTCGCTTGAGCTTGGATTACACTAGGAAAAAATGGCATCTTAATTCCCATGACTGTACAATCGATCTCGCGTTACGTCACGCGGAACCCAGAAATTTTACAGGGCGAACCGATTATTGCAGGGACAAGAACCTCGGTTCGTGCCATCGTAGGGTTGTGGCGTTTAGCTGTATCTGCTGAAGAAATCCCGACGCACTTACCCCATCTGACATTGGCTCAAGTTTTCGATGCACTGAGCTTTTATTTGGACAATCAGGAAGAAATTAATACCTATATTGAACGCAATCGAATTCCTCAAGAATTGGTGCATAAAACAAACCATTCAAATCAACCCGCCCCGCCCCTTGTGTGGCACATTGATGGGAAAACGGTATAATATCATGTCCGGTTGTATCGTTATTGTATACAGTAGGGGCGGGTTTAACGAGATATCTCATGGTTCCACAGATTGATTGGTAAAACCCGCCCCTACAACATCATTAACCATACCAGTAGAGACGTTACATGTAACGTCTCTACTCGCGGACTTGATATAACACACCACCTCACAGCAAAAACTCAAACAACCGTCGTCCGTTGTCGCAATTTGTTATGTTTCTTCCCAAAATATTTCTGTTAGTATTGCATCCAAATCGCGGCTAAAAATCCATGTTTCGGGAAACTCGGTTTCGGGATATTCTTCGCCCACTTCCGAAAGCGCTTCTTGATAAACCTCGTCAAATTCTGCCAATAGATGATTGCGTAAGCTGGGTGACTTTTTCAGCAGGCGCTTTAAATCGTTACGCTGTGTACGAATTGTGACTTGCCAACCTCGAAAATAATCGGGCATAAGCACGTAGCACCGTTTAAGAATGTGAGCCAGAATTGTTTTCAGACGGCTTTCTACCTCGTGCTTTTGCGAGATTCCCGAAGCTTCAATCTCCTCAACCAAATTGTCCCAATCTAAACGATCAACGTCCCTCGCTTTTAATCGCGCTACTGTGTCTTCGAGCCATAATGCAAAATCGCGTTCGTATAGCGGTGCTTGAGCAGTCTTTGATACCATTATTTTTGCCTTATGCTACCTATATAATTGCAGATTTTAGATTTCAGATTTCAGATTTAATTAAATCTAAAATCTAAAATCTAAAATCTAAAATTCCTATTTGGCTACTTGCAATTCATACAAGTTCCAGAATGCGCCGCCGAGGGCGGAGTATCTGACGCCTTGGATGCGATCGCTCACCGCCTGCAAGTCCAATCTTTCCACCAGATGTATAAACGGTAACTGTTCGGATGCGATGCGCTGATATTGGTGATAAATTTCTATCCGTTTTTTCTCATCTAATTCTTGCGCCCCTTGCTTATAAAGGCGGTCAATTTCTTTCTCCCAATCGGAAACTTCCCAGCCAATTAACTTCTGAGAACCCGGTTGTGGCCCCTGATTAAATGCGTGAGAAGATCCGTTAACCGACCAAATATTGCTAGCACTGTGAGGATCGATTCCTCCTCCAGCAAATCCACCCAGATAACAATCCCAATCCTGGGTTTCTTTCAGTTTCTGTAGATAAGCATTGAAGCTGAGAATTTGCAAATCAACTTGAATCCCAATCTTCGCCAGATCTCGCTTAATTTGGGCAGCCATATCGCCCCTGGTTTTTCTTTCCGAATTCGTTAACAGGGTGAATCGGACTGGGTTGCCATCTTTATCTAATAGCCGATTATCTGAATTATATTTAAATCCAGCTTGTAACAGCAATTGCTTTGATTTCTCAGGGTCGTAATTGTAAACTCTTAACCCTTTTTCTGGCGGCAAGAAGAAGGGAGTTTTGACGTAAACAAACGAATTTTGCAACTCTCCCAGTCCCCGAAACACATTTACTTTCATCGTTTCGCGGTCAATTGCATAAGCAACTGCTTGTCTGAATTCCTTAGTATTAAACCAGCGAGACTTGATGGGATCTACTAAAGGCTGCCCTTTAGCATTCTTGGCTTTATTCAGATTAAAAGCAATAAAAGTTGTACCCGTATCTGGCCCACCATTATAAATTTTAAAACCTGCCCTTTTTTCCTCGCGCTTCAATAACTGAAAAGCTTCTGGCGCTACTTCTAAAGTATCCAACTGTCCCGAACGAAAACTAACTAATTGGTTATCGGTTGATTCAATAGTTTGCGAAACAATTCGCTCGATATAAGGTTGAGGATTGCCTTGAGCATCTTTGCGCCAATAATATGGATTGCGACGGAATATGACGCGCTGACTGGGAGTGTAACTTTCCATCACATAGTAGCCATTCCCGACAACTTCTTTCGGCTCGCTTCCTGTTCCCCAAGTTGTTAAAAAATTGGGATTCCCATTAGAATCCATTGTCCGAACCGCGTCTTTTAGTGCATGGGCTGGCATAATCGGAACGCCCCCTACATACCTCAAAAAAGGCGCAAAAGGTTCTGGTACGGTAAATTCAATGCGGCGGTTGTCTATTTTTTTGACGCTGGGTAAAGCACCGCTTTCGCCAATTGCCAAAACATCTCTAACCGAAGTGGGAATTTTGGTATTAAAGTAAATTTCGTTGTAGGTAAAGATGACATCATCAGCAGTCATTGGCTCACCATCTGACCACTTTAGCCCTTCGCGCAGGGTAACGACTATGCGCTTTTTATCTTCTGAAACTTCCCAAGATTCGGCTAAATTTGGTTCTAGTTGCGAGGTGAAGGGATTTTCGCTAATTAAACCATCGTAGATAAAGCCAAAAACGCTGTAGGCAGATTCATTGAGTGCGTAGTTAAAAGTAGAAGGTTCGCTGAGAGATGCAACAACAATTTGTGGTACTTTAGCAGCTTCTGCTTTAAATTGGGATGGATTGCAACTGGTGAGAGCAACAGCGCACACTCCCGCCAGCATCACTGCCATCCAACGCCGCCAAGTTTTGCCAACAATAGTTACTATTTTCATAATTTTTTCTGTACCGACATTTACTGCGATTCTAGCCAACTCAGGAATTCCCCACTGCGGCTGAAATTATTAGCGCCAGCGAGCAGTTGCATAAGTCATCCAAGCAACCGTTTTGTATTCCTTACGACCGATCCCTGTAACAATAATATCAGCCAATTGATAGATGAGCCAAAATTTGGCCTTAAATATCCTAAAAATGCTTGGAGCAAAAGTTTTGGAACTGAAGAATTGGAGGTAAAAAATATGGCATTAATTCGTTGGGAACCTTTCCGAGAAATGGAAAGCCTGCAACGGGAGATGAATCGCCT
>DNGG01000475.1:24850-26999 GCA_003486675.1 Cyanobacteria bacterium UBA11372 | reverse complement strand
CAGCATAAACAACTATACACAACTTTTGCTAACGGACACGATATTACCACTCTAGACTATTTCATCGCACAGATAATCCCATTAGACCTTTGCATAAAATAAACTCAAGGGCATTTTCATCTTTGCTCTACCCAGCGGCGAAACAGTTCTACGATGATGCGAATTCGCCCATCTGTTTCTCGCACCACATCGTGGCGCTGGAGATTTTTGATTGTGGCTTGCAAATTTTGGCAATTTGTGGTAAGGGATTGAGCGATCGCATCGAGAGAAAGACCTTGGGGATGGGGAGCGATCGCGCGTAGTATAGTCTGTTGTAGAGCAGCACCCCGCGCCGCCTGACCCCAAACCCCATCAAAGTAGTAGCGTCCCCGCTTGAAGAATTCAGGGTCATTGACGACGGCTTCCACATCTTCGACAGTGAAAACATGGTTGCGGGGGCGTCCTTGCTCAAAAACTTGGTCGTTGTAGCGGCGAACTAATTGGAAACCAACTAACTGAACTAGATAGGGTTGTCCTGCTGTTAAATCGTAAATTAGATCTAATGATTCGGGGGTGTAATCGAGGAGAAATTCTGGATCTGGGTTGGCTAAGATTTGACGAGTAGCTGCACGATTTTGGAAACCGACGTGGATAGGGATAACGCTGGCGAAAAAGGGTTGAAAGTAATCGGCTGTCATTTCTTCTAAAGTATGCAATCCGGCGAAAGCAAAAGCGATTTTATTGCTCATTTGCACCAGTCCTCTGAGAAATCCCATAAAGTCTGGAGGGATTTTTCCGGTTTCGATTAGTTCTTCGATTTTCTCGAATTCATCTAAGGCGATAATTAAACCCTGTAGAGACGTTACATGTAACGTCTCTACAACCTGTTTTAAATAGCGTTCAAAAGTACGGTAGGGAAGGTTTAGCCTCCCAATGAGGCTATGGTGACTTTGTTTGAGGCTAATGAAATTAGAAAATACTGGCGTCGGTGGCAGCAACGAGTGGCACAATTCTGGGAGCAAAGACAAGCGATCGCATAACTCACCCTTTTCCCAGTGTAGCGATCGCACAACCTTGCTACCAAAACGCCTATGACAACCTATTCTAGGCGATCGCTTCTCCATTCGCCCCGTCTTCGATCTGATCGCACAAACAAAAAAAGCCCCATTTCGGGGCAATTTCTTCCAACTAAGTTACAAAATCAACGCAAGTTTCACCAACAGTCTGTTTCAACTGCGACGAATTCTCACACCTTGACGATACCGTTTCCTTTCAGCAGTGACTTTTGCAGTATCGAGTGGCAAGTCAAAAACAATACTAAAAGGTACATTAGGACACATCTGCCGAATTATCCGCAGGTGATCTTCTGCATCGTTGCGGCGACGAAAGCGACCAACAACTATCCGTTGCAGATTTGGTAGGTGACGAATAATACACCAAGGTGTTAATTGCTCTTTGTACGTCATGCACCCCTCCCTATCGTTGAAAAGTAAGGGAAAACGGGTGCAGCCGTCCTTAGTGGCTGCCGTGTTGATATCATGGAATATGCCTCCAATTGTTTGAGGTTATGCGATCGCCCTTCAGTTTTCCAGGCCGTAGGGCGATTGCATTTGACTGTTTAAATTATTAAACACGGCTCACCGTTTTTTGTCAAGAGTTAGAATGGGGCTATTTAAGGTGCGGATTCGAGAACTAGCTGAGGAGAAGGGCTGGACGCTCAAAGAGGTGTCTGTAAGGGCTGGCATTCCCTACAGCACCATCACGACTTATGCTAGATCGAATGGAATGACGACGGCTGACGTGATAGCGCTGCAAAAGCTGGCTCGCACGTTTGATGTGATGATAGAAGATTTGATTGAAGTCATCGAGGAATAAGCGATCGCCGATAATTATATGGGTTTAGTCAGGTTGCGGATTCGTGAATTCGCCCAAGAGAGAGGTTGGACGCTAAAAGAAGTTGCCGATCGTTCAGGCGTTGTCTATAGCACTCTCAGAACCTATGCCCGTTCACCTGGATTGGCAACGGTTGACGTAACGGCATTGCAAAAGCTGGCTCGCACGTTTGATGTGATGATGGAAGACTTGATTGAAGTCGTTGAGGAGTAGGCGATCGCTCCCGAAGTGAGAATTGCGATGTCACCACGACAAATTATATGATGTCCGTTGAATT
>DNGG01000475.1:7127-24615 GCA_003486675.1 Cyanobacteria bacterium UBA11372 | reverse complement strand
CCATAATAAAAAAACCTCACCCAGTCGTTGCGTAGGGACACGGCATCAAAGATATCTCGGACAAACAGATAACTTCTATCTTGCCGTGTCCCGGCTTTTGATCGTGGGTAATCGACCGCATATGATATGAGCGATCGCCGCAATATCAAATCGGTTTGCATTAGTTTTTCTCCTCTGCCCTTCGTGACGAACCCATCACCTTTGTTTCTACATACATCCCTCGTTCCCAATCGACGATTTTTCCTAGAACGAACCCATCACCTTTGTTTCTACATACATCCCTCGTTCCCAATCGATGATTTTTCCTATAAACCCGGTTTCTTTGCGTAATTCCTGGCTCATTTTCGCAAGGCTAGATAAGCTTTGCCAAAACGTTGACCAATGGTTTGATAACTTTCAGTAGTAAAGTGAACGTAGTCTTTCAAAGCTAAGTCATTTGTTTTAATCATTGCAGTAAATGGCAATTTAACTTTACTCTGCTGTTCTTGGACAACTTTCCAATTGATAAATCTCTCTGGTTCTGTGTTACTGCCAATTTGGGCAAAAACTACAGGTACATTAGGCAATTTCAAATCGCTGCGCCAATTTTTCACCAGCGCTGTGAATTTATTTGCCCATTCATTAGCTGAAAACTTTCTTTTGGGATCTTCCTTGGGGTTTACTGTATCAATTTCGCCTTGAAAAAACAGAATCCCAGCTACATTTCCCATGACTGAAGCAGCACGTACTCGTTTTAAACACGATCCATAAAGCGTATTTTCGTCTAAGCTTCTTCGCCACTCGTGAATTGTTGAACCACCCTTAGCACAAGGTATTAATCCTATTACCATATCGGGACGCTGCTTTAAAACTGTGGTAGCAAAGTCCACTGAGGGACCATAACCTGCGGGTGTGTCTACTGATACTTTGTCAACTTGATTAGTCGGATCGTCCACAGGTTCTTTTGCTACTTTCCAGCGATAATCGTTACCAAAAACGTATATTTTGGGATTAGGATTGGCTGGCGATCGCGGCATATCCCCCAGTCCAGACATATTTGACTGTCCTGCAAGTATGAATAACTGTAATTTTCCTTGATACTTTGGCGGAATACTGGGGGTTGTCCCTGTTGTTTCTGACTCAGAATTTCTGCCAAAATTACCCCTGAGTATATTCCTAAAACCAGAGCTTGTTTCTACAATAGCGCCCACTGTTATGCCAAGAGTCAATGACACAACAATAGTGATAATTTGTGCTTTGTTGAGTTTCATCATTCTGGGATGTTCCTGTGTGCCATGACAACAAACACGATCTTTGTTTATCGATTAAGCGATTCAAACGAATTGTTTTAAAGGTTTGATTCTTTTCAACAATAAAGTAAGCGCAATCGAACCGCCCAACACTACAAAAAAGTTAGCTATTATGAAGCAAACTGGAAATGCCTGCAACAGATTACCCAGCACCGGAATGCTACCCAAAGGTAGAGGTTTTTCAAAGGTCAAGAAAACGTGAAAGCCATAAATTCCCAAAGAGCAATCGGAGAGAAACTTAATAATGCCAGGAACTTGGTTTTTTGCCATTAAACCCCAATATAGAAGTAACCAAGAGCCAAAAACTAGAGACAGCCTCAAGTAATGATCTAAAGGCGCTTGGTCTACTTGAATTAAAAGACCATTGCTGGTCAATATCCATTCTAAAGCAAAGAAGAATAGCGCCAAAGCAAGTAAGCTGTATAACTTGCGTTTCAAAGATTTAGTTAGTTTGGTTAATTTCCCCTGTTTGTATTCCTCCACGGTGATAGCTGCCGTAAAGACATAAGGTAAGAAATTAACAGGAGTGTAGTCCCATCCAGTCAGGTTATTTATGTAGTTTAACAATGATGATTGAATACCTGCGTACTTAATTATTGGTTGGATAGTCGAAAAACTAAATACTAAAATACACGAGGTAACAAGTAAACCGTAACTAATTGCTATTTTGGTCGCTGGCTTTTCTATTTTGCTAAACAGCAACACTAAAATTTCAGCAATGACAGTTACAAAAATCAGAGAGAAGAAGAAGAAATAGGGTGTGCTGTTGCCGCTAACTATAAACTCTAAGAAAGTTTTGATTGATGAAGTTGCTCCGGCGATCGTTTCCATCCCGCCGACGAACAAAATATCAAATATAGTTATCGAAACTACCCAAAAAAGATAAAGATATATCAGCCGGGGAAGGCGTTTTTGTATAAAGTATTTAAGTCCAGCTTTCTCACTTTTATTGTAAAACAGGAATAAAGATATTTGTAAAAATACCGGCACTGCAAGAGCGCCCACCATTCCACTCAATATATAATCGCTGAGTCCATTAGTAAAAGGACTCGTTACCAGGGTTTTTGGTATGTTAAAAATCTTAGTTTTGTATCCGACTATGGCGAGGGAAAAGATGGCGCGTAGAAAATCAAACGCTTCAAATTTATGCTCCTTCTTTGCTAGTTGCTCTTGTTCGATCTTTTGATAATAATCACCTGAATTTGCCGAAAGCTCCATTGCAATTAGCTCCTAATCCGAAGTAAATCAAAGGAAATCAACAAAATAAACTTATTTATTATACTCAATCTAAATCGGTTTTACTTAACTTGGGGTACTAACCAATCAATCGTTGTATGAAGATGGAGAGATTGGGAAAAGCGATATGCACACCCGACGCTACGGGAACGCACAAACAAAAAATGCAAAAGCTGGCTCGCACCTTTGATGCGATCGCAGAAGACATAAACTACCAGCCCTTACTTCGTTGAAGGGCTGGTTTTTGCATCCAACCCAGTAAGCTCTGATTTCTGGGTTGAGTCGAGCGGGGAATCGCTTCCCCACCCTCTCGTTCAGAACCGGACATGAGCCTTTCGGTTCATCCGGCTCCTCAATGACTTGGTGCTTGTCATTAAAGCTAATGCTTTTGCATACCGCATTGTCTGATTTTAGACTTAGGCGATTAAAAGGAATTTGCATCGGGGTGTTCCTCTAGTTCTTTGGTGCCAACCGGGTTTTTGTGAGCATCTTCCCTGGTTTTATTGTCGTGGCAATGTCTGTGAAGTAACTGCATATTGCCGTATGTGTATTTTCCTCCTTCTTTTCCTGGAACAATACGGTCAACTTCAATTAAATCTTCCAGCTTAAATGTCAGTCCGCAATGGTTGCATTTACCCTTTTGTTCTTTGAGAAGCTTGGATATTCTTGTGGGAATTTCCGGGTGGTTGCCCATTCTGGAACTCCAGTAAACCCAATCTCCATCGTAAGGACTTCGGTTCCCTTGCACTTTTGTGTGTCCTTTGATTGGTGTATCCGAGTGCTTAGTTAGCTTTGCTCCTTCTTTGGTGGCGAATCTCCATCTATCTTTCCCCGACATTTGCCAATATTTATTGGCTATATCATGTTTGTTGGTTTTCGCACACCGATGTACTGCCCAAGCTCTGAGTTTTTGGTAAGTAAGATGGTCTAGTTTTGAGAAGACTTCTGAACTTACTGTGGTTGAATAGTAGTTAGCCCACCCTCTAATTACAGGGTTTAACCTCTGTATTAAGGCATACTGTGGAGAGTTTTTGTGGGTGTCTATTATTTTTCCAATTTCCTCTAGATGGAGGTGCTGTTTATCTTCGCTTGGGGTGATGAGGGTTTTAAATCCGAGTGGTTTTCCTTGGGAGTTACAGGCTGCTCGGTAGTTTCCTGTTTTATGTTGTCTTATCTGAAACCCTAAGAAATTGAATCCCACGTTTCCATCATACTTGTGGAGGGTATGAGTTAATCGTGTTTTACTCTGTTTTAATTCCAATCCCATGTCTTTGAGCCATTCTACTATTATCTGCTGACATCTTTGGACTACGGTTATGTCTTCGTGAATTATTACGAAGTCATCGGCATATCTGATTAGACTAGGGGTTGGAATCCTAGTCGTTTTTCCGTTTACTCTTGGTTTTCTTACCGGAAAGGCTTCCTTTATCCGATATTCCATTCCGTGGAGGGCAATGTTTGCTAAAAGTGGCGAAATTACTCCACCCTGCGGGGTTCCCTCAGATGTATTGGATAGTTTTATTCCATCCATCACTCCCGAATTAAGCCATGCTTTAATTTGTCGGCGTAAAGTTGGGAATGTATTTATTTTTCTCAGCAGTGCTTGATGACTGATTTTATCAAAGCATTTGGCGATATCGGCGTCTAGAACGTATTTAGGTTTTTGCCTAATATCTTTGAATATTGCTTCGATAGCATCGTGACATGAGCGTCCTGGTCTGAACCCGTAGCTGTTAGGCTCAAAGCGTGCCTCCCATTCTGGTTCTAGTGTTAGTTTTACTAAAGCTTGCAAGGCTCTGTCGTGTATCGTTGGAATCCCTAGTCCTCGCTTTTCATCTGTGCCTGGTTTGGGTATCCAAACACGTCTTAAAGGTGAGGCTTTGTCAGAGATTCTCAGGCATTTTACCAGTGCCAACCTTTGAACGGGTGAAAGTGATTTCTTTCCGTCTACTCCGGCTGTCTTTTTGCCTTGGTTGTCTTGTGTTACTCGACGCACGGCTAGGCACTTTGCTGACCAAGACCTCATCAGAGTTTTCTGTAGTTTGCGAACCGTTTTGACATCTCCACGATTAGCGGCTCCGTAGATTCGTTTTTGCAACTTAAAAACACGTTTTTCCAGTTTTTTCCAAGGGATGTCTCTCCACTCTAAAGTGTCGGGTTCAAATCCCTTAAATGTTGGTATATCGTGTTCCCATTCCATCCTGTATCTTTGTACGGCTTTAGACATATAAATTGCTACTAGCAACTCTACTTTCCAAGTCATCGTGTCTCCGTCTGCATATCCCTTGGCTTTCCCAAGGGCGTTCGCTTTTGAGACAATCCTTTCCCTCCTGTGTTTTCGCTGGTTGCTTACTCAGATATCGACCTTTCTGAGAACCGCAGGAGGGTTACTCCGTTCCGATTAGTCATTGGTTGAACCTTTAGAGTGATGCTCTCCACCGGGTTTCGAGGCAGTGCTTGTTGGTCGGAAACGTAACCGCCAACGCCCCATTATCCTTGCCTTTTGGCTTGGGCTTGAACAACCGTCGTATGCCCATTACAAATGACGATGGTTCTGTCACATCTTCACACTTGGTTACTCATGGGTTCTTGCTAGACAGGTTGCCGTGTACGGTTCACGGAAGTCTGCCGTTTTACCACCTCGCTTTACCCCATTGATTACCATTCAATGTTGTAGAGGTGGCGCTTTCACCACTGCACTTTGTGGGGTAGGACTTGGTTTCTAGGGTACTTCCTCACCTACATGACTAATCAGTTGTCAAGGTTCTTTTACCTTGCCCTCTTATTGAGTATCTCTACTCATTCCGAGGAACGGGTCGCACGCGCTTCACTTGTCCTAGTTGCTTCTGGCTTCCAGTAAACTTACGCTTACTGGTATCAGAAGTAGAGCTAGCAACATCAGCGTCTACGAGGCTCGTTTCAAACCCCGGCAATTTTCCTTGTGACCATAAAAGCATGACCAAAGCAGCGGCTAAAATTAAAGTCAGCGACTCCCTCGCGAGAGCCGCTGCTCTCCAAAACCGTGCTTGAAAGTTTCCCTTCACACGGCTCCTCAGCGATACGGTGTTTGTCATACACACCTCTTCGTCCATTCCTCTTAGTAGGTGAGTAAGTACCAAAGTTTCTTTTCCTCTGGTGTCATTGGCTCTCCGTTTACCCCTTTCCTCCATACCTCGTTTGCATCTGGTTGGTTTTTTGAAAGAGGTTTTGACTGTTTTGAGGCGGACTTAGGCTTGGTACTATTGCAACCAGATTTTGTGCCGTAACTACTGTCATTGGTAGTTTTTGTGTCGTGGCAGTGTCGATGGAGTAGTTGCCAATTTTTGTATTCATCCTTTCCACCTTGCGATTTGGGGATGATATGGTCAAGCTCAATTATGTCTCCATCTTTAAAGTACAATCCGCAGTGGGCGCACTTCCCTTTTTGCTGTTTGAGCAATGATGCTGTTCGCTTTGGCATCTGGGGATTTTTTCCCATTCTTGTACTCCAGTAAACCAGGTTTCCGTCATATGGTGACGCATCGCCCTTAACTTTCACATAGTCTTTGTTGATTTTGGTGGCACTATGTTTGAGTAACCGGATAGGATTTTTCCCATCCCTGGTTGCGAAGACCCAGTTATCACCGCCGATTGTTTTCCAGTATCTTTCGGCAAGCCACTTTTTGCCTTTGTTCCTGTGTCGGTGTTTGCCCCAAGATTCAAGTAAGGTGTAAATTTGAGCATCCATTTTTGAGAATGCCTTGGAACTACAGACCGTTGAGTAGTAGTTTGCCCATCCTAGAATGATAGGGTTGAGTTTTTCTATCAGCCTCTTTTGTGAGGTTCCTTTTTGGGTTGTGACTACTTCTTTGATGTCGTCGTAATGTAACTTACACTTTTCCTTGCTTGGGGTGATGATGGTTTTGAAGCCTAGTGATTTCCCTTTAGTGTCTTTACCCGATGTGTATTTCCCCACAGGAAATTGTTGGACATGAAAGCCGAGAAAGTCGAATCCCGGTTTTTGGTTCTCATGCTCATATAGGGTATGTGTTAATCGGGTTTTACTTGGCTTCAATTCCAAGCCCATGTCTAGTAACCATTCAGAGATTATCTCCCTGCATCCTTGGACAACGGTTAAGTCTTTGTGAAGAATTACAAAGTCGTCGGCATAGCGTATTATTGAGATTGAATCACGTTTATCCCTTTTTGGAAGTTGATATCTTCCATTTGACCTTTTCAGGTCACAGGTTTCCACGTAGTCTTTTATCCGCCATTCCATCCCGTGGAGGGCAATGTTTGCTAATAATGGGGACAAGACCCCACCTTGTGGTGTACCCTCGGATGTCTCGAAGTACTGCCTGTCATCCATTACTCCCGCTTTTAACCATGCTCGAATTTGTTTCCGGATGGTTGGGAATGTGTTTAACTTGTTGAGCAGTGCTTTGTGGTCAATGCGGTCAAAGCATTTGGCAATATCGGCGTCCAGCACGTATTTAGCTTTACTTGAAATTGCATCAAATATTGCTTTTATCGCATCTTGACATGACCTTCCTGGTCGGAACCCGTATGAGTTAGGTTCAAATTTCGCTTCCCATTCAGGCTCTAACGCTAGTTTGACAAGCGCCTGCAATGCGCGGTCTTTGACGGTAGGTATGCCTAAAGGTCGCTTCTCTTCCGTTCCAGGTTTAGGAATCCATATTCGCCTGGTCGGACTGACCTTAGAACCCAGTTTTATACAACCTATTAGGGTTAGACGTTGCTTTGGGGTTAAGCTTTTTTGCCCGTCCACACCAGCCGTCTTTTTCCCTTGATTATCCTGAGTAATTCTACGCACCGCGAGACATTTTGCAGACCAGGATTTCATCAGTAATTTTTGGAGTCTGCGAACAGTCTTGACATCTCCACGATTAGAGGCTTGATAAATCCGTTTTTGCAGCTTGTTAACCGTCTTCTCCAGCTTGCGCCAAGGAATTTGGTTCCATTCATACATCGGTTGTGATGCCGTGTTCATGACATATTTACTACTACTGGTGGCTTTATCTTCCGTATCACCGTGAGTCTGTCGGCATGTCCTTGGCATTACCCAAGGCATTCGCTTCTGACTCAATCTTTCCTGCCCGTAGCATACGGTTAGCACCTACTTCAGATATCGACCTATCTAAAGAGCATACGGGTGGTTACTTCGTTCCTAATAGCCATTGGTTTGTACCTTTCAGAGTGATGCTTTCCACCAGGTTTACGGGAGGCGCTTATCAGTTGGTTGAGACACCACTGATTCCCTGACCTTGCCCTTTTGGGACTTCCAGCGTATCAGTCCTCATTTCGCTGGTTTTTAGTCTTGATGGGTCAATACATCTTCACTTTCGTTGCTCATGGGTACTTGCTTGACGGGTGTCGGGTAAGGCTCCCTTCTTTGCCGTCTTTCATCCCCGCTTCACGGATTGATGGCTAGTCGCTACCGTGGGGGAAGTGCTTTCACTCCTGCGCTTGGAGGATGGGACTCGATTTTCTAGGATACTTATCTCACCCATAAGGCTATTAAGTTGTCATCTTTCAAGGATTTAAGTGCGAACTCTACCCTTACGGTTACTTGAAAGAAGCCTGGAATCCTCCCTTTGTGGGTTTCTCCAGAACGAATCGCACTCTCTATCTAAAGTAAATCCGCAAAGTTTGCACTGATGAACTCTTTCGTCGAGTGTCTTTTGATGCTGGTTTCCACAATTAGGACAGGTCTGAGATGGTTTTACAGTTTTAGTTGGAACCTCAACAAATACGCCACCAGCTTCGGTAACTTTGTACTTAATAGCTGACCGCAACATCCCAAACCCTACGTCTAAAATAGACTTACTTAGACCTGCTTTCTGCTTTTTACGCTTACCCTTTTTGGCTTGACGGGTCATCTTTGACACTTCTAGTTTTTCCGTGGCAACGAAGCTATTACTGCTAACTAATTCTGCTGCCACTTGATGCACCCAATTCTGTCTATAATTAGCCACTTTACGTGTCACTTTGCTAATTTTTGCTTGGGCTTTCTTCCACCGACTAGAAGCTTTCTGTTTCTTCTTTCTATTAGGAGCTGTCTGGCGACGCTTTCCCTTAGAAAGATGCTTGATTTTTGCCTCAGCTTTTCGGAGAAACTTAGGTGCTTCCACGAAAGAATGAGTCTCGCCATTCGTCACAGCCAAAGCCACTTTGCAACCAAAGTCAATGCCAATGGCACCAATACCAGTGGCTCTTGCAATTTTCTCTACTTCAATAGTAATGGAAGCATACCATTTACTATTGCGGTAGACAATTGTACAAGTAGTTGGCTTGCCCCAAGTGCGAGCCTTGCCTCTCATTTGGATAGAACCAATCTTGGCTAACTCTAAATAGCCGTTGTCGCCTGTTGTATGGACTTTCCAGCCAGTTTTACTGGGGTAACTCCATCCACCGTAGTGACGAATTGACTTGTATTTAGGACGCTTACCCAGTCCCTTAAACCAACGCCCAAAGGCAAAATCAACCCGCTTTAGCGTTGCTTGTAAGGTCATGCAGTTACACTCTTTGTACTCTATCCAAACTTCTTTAAAGGCTGGTAATGAGTTTTGCTGTTCAAAGTAGTCAACGGCATGACCAAATTTTTGGTATTGGGTAAAACGATTGCAGACAGCAGCATTGTACAAGTCTTTGTGTAACTTACGGTGATACCGCAATACTTGTTCTTGCTTTTTATTGGGGTATAGCCTAAAAGTTACACGTCTGACTGGCATTTGCCGTTACTTCCTGGTTATATTGTACGTGGCATTTATGTACAGACTAGGGGACTTATGGAAAAAGATAGAAGAATTAACATTCGACTAAGTGCCAAGGAGTACGATCTGCTTGTTCGGTATTGTAAGCAGGAGTCTCGTAGCCAATCAGACGTGATTAGAGAACTTATACGCAAGTTAGACGTGAGCAACAAAAATGGTATTGCTTGACTCCATACTGACCTCATGCCGCTGTCCCTCCCTACCCTACTTCGTTGAGGGTAGGGACTCCCGCGATCCGTTGAAGTCGTCGAGGAGTAGGCGATCGCAGCAACATCAAATCGGTTTGCATTAGTTTCTCCCCTCTGCCCCTGGAGGGGTTGTAACATAAACCGACGCGATCGCATTGCAAAAGCTGGCGCGCTCCAAGAGAATGTCAAAATGGTCTATACATTTTTGTGAGCGAGAACAAAAGCATTATGATTCATCCAAAACTACAGGCTGCTTTTGACCAAGGCGTGGCGCTGAAAATTATCAGCGGCTTGAATAATTTCGATCCGGTGCGAGTAGCAGCAACGGTGAAAGCTGCACACCTTGGTGGGGCGACGTTTGTCGATATTGCTGCCGATGCGGATTTGGTGGTGCTGTGCCGCGAGTTGACAGATATGCCAATCTGTGTATCGGCAGTAGAACCAGAGCGATTTGTAGGTGCGATCGCTGCCGGTGCGGATCTGATCGAAATTGGCAACTATGACAGTTTTTATGCTTTGGGGCGTCGCTTTGAAGCCGCTGAAGTATTGGCGCTGACGCACCAAACGCGCAGCCTTCTACCCCAGGTTACCTTGTCGGTGACGGTTCCCCATACCTTAGAACTGTCCGAACAAGTCCACCTGGCAGAAGAACTTGTGAAAGCGGGTGCCGATATCATCCAAACCGAAGGCGGCACCAGCAGCACCCCGACTCATCCAGGAACTTTGGGATTGATTGAAAAAGCTTCCCCCACCTTGGCGGCGGCTTATGAAATTTCCCGTGCCGTATCCGTGCCAGTGCTTTGCGCTTCCGGCATTTCCAGCGTTACCGCACCTTTAGCGATCGCTGCCGGTGCATCTGGCGTCGGCGTCGGATCGGCAGTGAACCAACTCAATAGCGAAGTCGCAATGGTAGCAGCTGTTCGCAGCTTGGTAGAAGCTTTGGCAGTTGCAGCGAAAAACCGCGTCCGCATCTAACGTCAGGGACACGGCATCGGAAACACTCGGCATTGCCTGATCGCCGGGGCACGGCATCGGAAAAACTTAGCATTAATGGCAAAACTTACTGCTGCCGTGCCCCTACACCCTCGCTCCCAATCCTATAAGCTTGAGCCAGAGGCAACTGTCAACTGTCCACTGTTAAAGACTCTTTTAATGCATAAACAACTTGCTGCTGTTGTTCGATAGATAGTTCTGGAAATATGGGCAAAGACAATACTTCGCGGCAAGCTTGTTCGGCAGCAGGTAAACTGCCAATCTTGTAACCTAAACCTTGATAAACGGGTTGCAAGTGTAGCGGCAAAGGATAGTAAACCATTGAAATAACGCCTTTTTCTTGCATTTGGCTGCGTACTTTGTCTCTAGGTGCTTCTGTTTCTTTGCTGATTACCCGAATCGTAAATTGATTCCAGACACTTTTACCCCCGATTGATGCTTGGGGGAGGATAATTCCTGGAATTGGACTGAGCAAATCTTGGTAACGGGTGGCGATTTCGCTGCGCTGGGCATTCCAGGTATCGAGGTAACGCAGTTTGATTTGCACAATAGCCGCTTGCAAAGAATCTAGACGGCTGTTGATGCCTGTGGCTTCGTGGTAGTATCGACTGCTGGTGCCGTGTTCCCGGAGGCGGCGAATTTGGGTAGCAATCGCGCGATCGTTAGTAGTCACCGCCCCTCCATCGCCGCAAGCACCTAAATTTTTGGTGGGAAAGAAGCTAAAACAGCCAATGTGTCCGATGCTGCCTACCTTTCTGCCTGCCCATTCTGCCCCCGTTGCTTGGGCGCAATCTTCGATTACAGCTAAATTATGGGCGTTGGCGATCGCCATCAAGCGCGTCATATCTACAGGTTGCCCAAACAAGTGAACCGGAATAATTGCCTTTGTTTTGGAGGTAATAGCCGCTTCTAACTGTTTAAGGTCTAAATTAAACGTTTCCGGGTCAATATCGATAAATACCGGCGTTGCGCCAACGGCACTAATTACTTCAGCGGTAGCAATAAACGTGAAGGGGGTGGTAATAACTTGATCTTGCGATTTGATGCCTAGCGATCGCAATGCCAAATACAGCGCATCAGTACCAGAATTGCACGCCACGCATTCGCTAACGCCAGTGTAGCTAGCAAACTGTTGCTCAAAACTTTCGACCAGGTTGCCGCCAATGTAACGACCAGAAGCCAGTACGCTTAAAACAGCAGCATTGATTTCTGCTTCGATCGTCTTATACTGCTGCGCCAAGTCAACGGGGGGAATGTTGCTCACTCTCTTACCAGTAATTTTTACCTATAAGAATGGTAATGGGTAATTGGTAATTGGTAATTGGTAGGAGGGAAAAAGACGTAGACGCGCTTCTCGGCTTCCCGTAGGATATCTATCACCGATTACCAATTACCAATTACCCATTACCCATTACCCATTACCATATGGATTTAATTCAACTCGATTTTGTCCGCCTCGCTTGGGGATTGGGATTAATCGCAATTGCCATCGGGTTATCTGCTGTAGAAAGACTGGGATTGGAATGGCGTCTGTTGACGGCGACGTTGCGGGCGATCGCTCAACTATTCGCGCTGGGCTTTGTTTTAGAGGTAGCCTTCGCCGGGAATGGCCCTGTTGAGGTGATAGTTGTGTTAATTTTGATACTCACAACGGCAGCGTTGGTAGCCAGAAACCGCATCATTAAAAAGATTCCCCAAATGTTACCGATTGTTTGGGGTGCGTTATTACTCAGTACGGCATTAAGTATAGGGTATGTCAATTTGTTGGTATTGCGATCGCCGACATGGTACGAACCCCGGTATCTGGTGCCATTAGCGGCGATAGTATTAGGACAGGCGATGAATGGGGCAGCGATCGCCGGGGAAAATCTGGTCAATACCATCAATGCCTCGCGCATCGAAATTGAAACGCACCTCAGCTTAGGCGCAACGCCTACTCAAGCAGTAGCATCCTATCGCCAAGAAGCCATCCGCGCTGGGATGATTCCCAGTTTAAACTCGATGGCGATCGTCGGTGTAATTACCTTGCCAGGATTTTTCACAGGTCAAATTTTGGGCGGTGTTAGCCCATTTCAAGCAGCATTTTACCAGATGTTAGTTTTATTTATGGTAGCAACTGCTACTTTAATCGCTACTTTGTTAGTAACAAAAGGCATTTGTTTAAAAGTTTTCAATTCATCTGACCAGCTAATTGATTAATGCTAATAGCTAATGGCTAATGGCTAAAGAAACAAGGGTTTCAAGGCTTGTTGAGAATGGTGCAAGATCTGAGCATACTTAGAAGCCGGGACACGGCATTATAAAAGTTATCTGTGTCTCTGATATCTTTGATGCCGTGTCCCTACGCAACTACTCTGTGAGGTTTTTTATGATGGGCAATTCAACGGACATGATATAAAGCGATCGCTCATACCCTGTCTGGTAAATACAATACACCAGTATAGCGATCGCTACCCAATTAGCAATTACCAATTAGCAATTACCAATTACCCATTACCAATTACCTTTTAGGCGTATGAGTGCCAATGAGTTGACGACGGTGGTCGTAAAGTGCCAGAGGCAGGGTAGCGTTTTCGCTAATAGCAACAAGGGCTGCTTGTAAGGTTTCGATGTGGTCTTGCAGTGCGACTTGGGTATTGTAGTCACCGTTGATATTGGCGGTGGCAGCAGTACGTATCACTTTGTTGTAATAAGCAGGGGTAAGATAAACCTTAATCCCGTCGTTGGCGACGGTAAAATTACAAATCCTGGGGGCACCGGCACAAGTGCGGTTGAGATCCAAGCGAGCTTTTTGTAAAACAAGCGCTATTTTTAGATTGGCTTCTGCTTGCTTTAAACTATTAGCATAGGCATCAATCAGCGGTTGGGTTTGATTGTAGTAAAAACTTTCGCTGGGGACTTGGGAGGCGGAGGTAGAAGCTTGACGCCAGGTAGCGACTGCTTGGGACCACTGACCTTGTTGTTCTAGGCGCTGGGCGAGGGATGCCAGACTCACGGCTTGATTGTAACTGTTTGCCGAGATTTGTTCTCTGGCTCGGCGATCGCGTGCCGTTGCCAGTTTAGGTCGGTAGTTTAACAATAAATCCTGGGCTTCCTTGTAAGCCATTGTAGTGGCTGGGATCGTTTTGAGAGCATCAACAGCTGCCTGCCAGCTATTGAACACTTGTTGCCAGTTTTCAAACGTGCGCGCGTTGCCCATGCGCGCTTCGGCAACTTGTGCCGTTTGTTTGGCTTCGATTAGTTGTTGATCTGCTTGTTGTTCGGTGCGGATGCGCTGGTTGACAATGGCGACGTTGAGCTGATATTCTTCTAATTTATGCTTGACTAAGGGATAAACCGAGCTATTGGGAGCCACTTGCCGCATTTGCCCGATCGCTTCGTTCCACAGCGCCAGGATGTCTCGCCACTCTTGCACCGAGTGGGGAGGATTTTGACTTTTTTGCGTTGCTTGGGTGGCTTTGTTCAACCCGCTTAAAACCAAGTCAAGTCTCGCCATCTGCGCTGAGTAAGTCTGCAACATATTTTGTGCCCTGTTGCGATCGCCCGACCAAGGGGCTATACTTTTCAACTGTTCGGTGGCTTGCTGCAATTTCTGTTGCGCGATCGTCAACTCTTGTCCCGACTTGGCTTGACGCAGAATTTCAATTGACTCCTGATTTAGCTGCTGCGCGTTTTGTAGCTGGTAACATGCTCCAATCGTACAAGGGCGCGTCAAGGCGTAAATACTTGCCAATGACAGCACCCCCGCCATCACACCAACGGCTGCCAACAATGGTACTGGGGGCGCTTGCGATTGTGTTTCGCTGTCCCTGCTTTCCTGTTGCACCTTGGGTGTCGCTTTGAACGGGTTCTCTTTCTTTGGGTTTGGTTGCTTTTGGACGCCTTGGGATGCTTGGATGTTATGGGAATAATACTCGACTGTTTCTTTTACTCCCGTTGCCGATTTGTCTATCTCATTCGTTGGCAGCTCCAAGTCCAGGGGCGGGTTTTCTTCTTCTTCTTCCAATGCCAGCAGGTTTTCCAATTCTGAAGTATTCTTCGTCGCCGCGACTGCGTTGTCAATTGTAAAATCTTCCGCTGCATAAGGCTGCTTTTGTCCCGCCACCCTGAGAAAGACGTGTACCTGCTGGAAGTCCGATCCGGCATTGGGCAAAGCAGATCCCACGGCAGAAATTGCTTGCTGTAGCGTGTTGAAGATGTTTGTCGTGTCAAATTCGTTTGATGCCTCGTGTTGCACCAAAATCAATAATTCCCCATCCTTGAGAACGCACTGTAGTTGGAAGGGTACTTCCAAGGCTGCTTCTGACTGCAACCGCTTCTGCAAAAATCGCTTTAGTGCTTTGATCTCATCCTGCTGCGCTACTGTTTGCATAGGGTACCACCTTTGGTTTGTTGACTCTTGATTTTAATGAACTTTTTTTAGGTCAATCGGTAATGATAACTGCCGCAAAGATTTATTCTGCGATCAAAAAAGCCAAATAAATCAATTTTCCAACCCTAGAAACATGACAGGTACGCCGACGAAAAGTTATAAGAAATGTAAAGATAAGATTAAGAGCGTCCCAAGGGCAGCGATATGCCAAAGGCACGCTGGGCGTGAAGCTTGCGCGATAGCGCCAGCGAATCGCAACGAGTCAGATAAAAAAGAAACTCCTGCTCACCTGCCCAGCTGCTCACCTGCACAAGACGCGAATTTCTTAGGAGTACTAAATTTACTATGCCCGATTTTCCTGCCTTATCCGAACAAGTTGTACTGATCACTGGTGCCTCCACTGGAATTGGAGCGGCTTTAGCACAAGTTTTGGCTCAACGCTTTTTAGGCATCCGATTAGTTTTAGCAGCTCGTAACACCGAAAAGCTAGAAGCCGTTGCCACCTACTGTAACAAAGCCGGTGCGGAAGTATTAATCGTCCCCACAGATATGTCACAGGTCGAGCAAGTCGAAGCCTTGGCTAGTAAAGCCTTGGAACGATTTGGTCGCGTTGACGCCTTGGTTAATAATGCCGGGTACGGCCAAATGGGGCCGATAGAATTAGTCCCGGCGGCGGCAGCAAGGCGGCAATTTGAAGTTAACGTCTTGGGGCCGCTGGCGTTAATCCGAGCCTTAATTCCCGTTATGCGTAACTCTGGCGGCGGACGCATTATTAATATTAGTTCAATTGGGGGACGGCTGGCGTTTCCGTTTGGCGGGTTATATAGCGCTTCTAAATTTGCTTTGGAATCTCTCAGCGATGCGCTGCGGATGGAGTTGGAGCCGTTTAATATTAAAGTTAGCGTCATTGAACCAGGGCCGGTAAGTACGGATTTTTTTGACGCAGCCGCCCAAGGCGTTGAGCAAGCGGTAAAAAATCCCGAAACGACACCTTACCGTGCTGCATTTGAGAAGTTAAAAGGATTGCAGGATCAAACCAGTTCTCGCGCTTGGACATCCCAGCGGGTGGCAGAGGTAATTGTGCGTAGTCTTACAGACGTCAATCCAAAATCTCGCTATATTGCTGCTACCGGCGGCAAGATTTTGCTATTTTTCATGACCAAAGTCTTGCCGACAAAGGTTGTAGATCGCTTCTGGCAGCGGTTCTACGGCATCGATCTCGTCGCCAAAGACTGGCAGCAAAAGGTAGTAGGTAATAAATAGTGGGTGAATCTACTCACTATACACCACTCAATACCCACTACCGGGCTTATTTATGGATTTACTAGAATACCAAGCTAAAGAATTATTCCGCGAAATCGGCATTCCGGTTTTACCGTCCCAACGCATCGACCGCCCTAGCGACCTGAAGGATTTAAAGATACCCTATCCAGTGGTGTTGAAGTCTCAAGTGCCAAAGGGGAGTCGGGGAAGAGCGGGCGGGATTAAATTTGTGGAAAATACTATCGATGCGATCGCTGCCGCTCAAACTATTTTCCAATTACCCATTCGGGGCGAATATCCCAAAGTACTCCTAGCAGAATCTCGCTACAACGCCAAGCAAGAATTCTATCTGGCAGTCGCCCTGGATTATACCCTTTGTCGCCCCGTTTTGTTAGGTTCGCCCCAAGGAGGTATCGATTCCGATGCGGTACGGGAGAAAATGCAGCAGGTAATTGTAGATGGGGAATTTTCCACTTTCTACGCCCGCCGTTTGGCTTTGAAGATGGGATTGCAGGGTCAGTTAATTTTGTCTGTCAGCGCGATCGTCGAATCGATGTATAAATTGTTTATCCAGAAAGACTTGGATTTAGTCGAAATTAATCCCCTGGGTGTCAGCCCCGCTGGCGAAGTCATGGCGCTCGATGGTAAAGTCATCGCCAACGATGCGGCTTTGGGACGCCATCAGGAACTGTTAATGCTGGCACAACAGCGCCAGAAGGAAAAGGGAGAAGAGCGCGCTCTTGCTAATAATTTAAATTTGTGGTATAATTCAGCGCCCCTAGTATTGGAAGCAGAAGGGAATATTGCGGTATTGTGTAACGGGACTGGTTTAGGGATGGTGACCTTAGATTTGGTATACCAAGGAGGGGGAAAGCCAGCCAATTACTTGAATATAGACGAAGAGATGACGGGGATGGGGACATCGACGACATTGTGCGATCGCTTGGAAAGGGGACTGGGATTATTGAGCGAAAATAAGGGGATTAAGGTTGTTTTAGTGAATATTTTAGGCGGAGCTACTTCCTGCGATGGCGTAGCTAGCGTTATTGCCAAATATCTCCCACCAAGTGGGGAAGCGCTACCAGAGGTGAATTCAACGAGTGGAAATCGCCGCCGTAGTGGGGGTAGCGCGACGCAGGAAGTAGCTGCTGGAGTGGAAATGCGATCGCACATTCACTATCCCCATTTTGTAGTGCGCCTCGCAGGTTCCTACCTCGCCGCCGCCAGAGAGCGTTTGACAGAGCTGGGTGTATCTGTAGTAGATAAATTGGATGAAGCAGTCTCAAAAGCAGTTTCCTTAGCCAAATAATCTAGAAACCCGGTTTTTTTAGCAAAACCGGGTTTCTGGTTGTCATATGATGTTCGTTGAATTGC
>DNGG01000475.1:0-6874 GCA_003486675.1 Cyanobacteria bacterium UBA11372 | reverse complement strand
GTAGGGACACGGCATCATAGATTTTTCCGACAAACAAATAACGTTGATCGTGCCGTGTCCCGGCTTCCGATTGCGGGTAATCAACCGGACATGATATCAAAGATGCGTTCGCGCAGCGTCGGGTGTGCATATCGCCTCTTTCTGAGATAATAGAATTAGTTATGGCGATCGCTCCCGAGCTAATTGCAAAACATCGTTAATAATCTTGTCAGTTAACCACATTCCTTGACTCTGAAGCATAGCAATAATGGGTGCTACAGAAGCTAGATAACCCGCTTGTTTGGCTTTAACTAAAATGCCTAACGTACCTGTATACTTTAATTTATACAAATCGGCGATTCTTCGTGCTAATTGATCGTCGAAAATTAGTAACCTGTTAGTAGTTTCTAAACCTAAAGCCAGCACCTCAGCCTCACCTTGTCCTAAATCAATTACAGCAGGAATAAGTGTTGCTGAAATAACGGGGCGAATTTGAATCCATTCAATCGAGTTTATTTCTGGAACATCCACTCCTTGGAGTTTACCAACTTCTAGTTCTTGTGGCACAGCCGGAGGGACAACAATCGTGCCGTACAATTGTTGGAGCAATTGCAGGTGTCCGACTTGGTGAAGATAGAGCAATGGGGATGTGTTAACGATGACTGTAGTTTCAGGCATTATTCACATCTCGCTCTAATTCCTCAGTAGATAATGAGAAAGGCGATACTTGATATTGTCCTAATAAAAGTAAGAATTGGACTCGCGACATTCCGGCTAATTGAGCAGCGCGTCCTGATGATAATTTGCCCAGTTCAAATAATTTGACTGCTGCTAAAATTTGCAATTCTCTGGCAATTGTTTCGGGAGTTTCTTTCAGGCTGATTAATACTTCTTCAGGAATTTCGAGTTGAACTGTACTCATATTTGATAACCGATTGGGAGATATTTACAATTGTAGCTTAGCGATCGCATTGTTGTTTCGGGTGCGATCGCATCCCAAATATGTAGTGCGATCGCCCCACACAAAAGAAACGGGGTTTTTCTAAAAAAACCCGGTTTCTGACACAAAGGGGTATCTAGCAAAGATTACTGCACGCGGTGCAATATTTCCTCGATATCTGATAGTTGAACAGCACCGGAAAATATTTCGCCATTCATCACAAAGAAGGGTGTGCCGGAAATTCCGAGTTTTTCAGCTAGCTGGATATCGGGTGCGATCGCATTGGTGGTGAGAGTGCGATCGCCCCAGACAAAAGAAACCGGGTTTTTCTAAAAAATCCGGTTTCTGACACAAAGGGGTATCTAGGGGCTGCACGTAACAGTGACAGACAAGGGTTTACTTTGTAAGCCAGTTGTATCAGTTACAATCACCTGATAAGTGTCTATATCGGGTCGAGTACATCTACTACCAGTACATTCGCATACTATGCCAGGAGTAATCGTTCCTCCGCCGTTGGGTGGTGAGATTTGATCGCTATCTATGCCAGCACTCCAACTACTAGCATTGCCATCTGAATCTTCGTAGGTGAATAATAGGTAATTCTCCTCTCCTGCGTTGACTGTACAAGAAGTTTGACCCTTACAGGTGAAGCTGGTTACTACGGGTGGTGTAGACTGCTGAGGTGTTTCTGCCCAGGCAGGCTCTGGTTGTCTTGCTAAAAAAGCCAAGGCAGAAACAATGAAACGAAGTAGATTAGGTGCAATTGCTGCACATACTGGTAGGTTTGTTACACACGATACAATAACAACAGTGGCTAACCCAGCAGCTGCTATGGCACCTATTGTTTCCCAAGGGTGTTCAACAATCCAATCTCTAGCTTTTGTCATGGCATTAACATCCAATCTCTCTCCTAGTCCCCGCTCCAATCCGCCTCTAGACTCAGGCTTTTCTCCCTCCTCCGGTCTCGGAGGACCTTGTGGTCTTGAAGGTCGCTGTTCAGGAGGTTTACGTGGCGGATCACCAGGAGCTTGAGAAGGATCAACAGGAGGCACTACTTGAGCAATTTCTACTATGCTTGAATTTTTTCCATTTATATTGCTAGTTAGTTGTTTCACAAAAGAAGTCGAACCAGAAGGGGATTGACGCTCCATTGAAAAAAAGATTACTTCCCCGCTTTTAGTTCTACTAATGTTTCCCCAGACAGTCTGACCATCTGCACTAAATGTTGAAGTAACTGTTACATTTCCATATGTTTCAATTATTGGTTGTCCTGTTGAAGGGGTGTGTAAAAAGTTGCTTTGTGGTTGTCGAACTATACCACAGTTATTATTGCAGATAGAAATTTTATAACCATTAGAACTTTGAGTAATTTTTATAGGGTAACTTTGGAGAGGCACATTATCTGATGGTGAACGATAAACGCTGTAAAGCCATATTCCAGATAAATTAGGTTGTGGCTGAGTTGGTTGACCCGAACCAGGATTATCAAACTCACGACGCACCGGAAAATTTGGCCCCGGATCTTGAGGAAATGGCGGCGCTTGTGGATTACTCCCAGGCGTTGGCGCACTCGGTTCATCACCAAATTCACTCGGATCGCGCTGCGCTTGCAAATAACCAGAAATATCCGCAATACTCCTTTCCACAGCAGGGGGAGTCGCGGCTACTACGCGCTCGGAAGATTGCACCAAACTCGCCGTACAAACAGCCGAATTGAAACTGAAAACCGTACAAAGTGCAGTAGAAAGAGCGCGATTGAGGAAAGTACCTGGAGCCAGTAAAGCACCAAAGATAGAAACAACAAAACTGACAATCCCCAGAGCAACAAAGCGAATTCGACGCATAAACTACCTCACAAAATTTACTCGTAGGGGCGGGGTTTTACCGCCCGGAAATTCTCTCAAAAGATATAGGCATCGACCCGGTTTCTCAAATCGCGAACTTGACGAATAGGGCGTGTTTTCAAACCCTCGGAGGGCGAAGCATTCGGAGAAAAAATTTTAGTTTTCAGTGCTAAATTATCGCCCGAATGCTTCGCCCCTACATCAAAATTTATACTTTGAAAACACGACCTAGACATCAGGAAAGAAACCGGGTTTCTAGCCCTAAAACGGCAAACGCGGCAGCCCAAACGGCACAACTCGCCGAATAATTCCAATCCCCACACCAATAGCAAAATCCTTATACCAACTTCTGATTTCGCTGCGGTCAGGTTGAGTCGCCGCGACGTTATCAGCAGGCTTATTATCGATCGCTAAATTAGTAGCATTCATCCCTACTTGAGGCATCAAAGCCACAAAAGTATTAATCGGAATTGCCGCATTAAACCCGGTTTTAATTTCTGTTTGACCGCCGCCAGATTCATTTCTCACCACCCCGTCGCGATCGCCTTGTCCGTGAATCCCCACGAGACGCCCATTCACATCAAACACTGGCCCCCCACTCATCCCCCGGCGCGTCAAGGCATCGTAGCGCATTGTATACCCTTCAGGACGGCTATTTGGACGGCTGCTAACTTGTCCGGCAGTAAACTCAAATTCCCGTTCTCCATCGGCTTCAATTGACTGGGGATAGCCTGCAATATAAATTCCCGCCCCAATTCCCGCATCATCGGAATTACTAATCGGTGCGACGGCTTGTTCTTCTCGACTTTCAAAGGTAATAATCGCTAAATCTGGATCGCTGGGACTTTTCTGCAAACTGGTAACAGATTTGACCTGATAAGTTTTGTTTTTACTCGTGTAAATCGTGTATTCCACATTCGGATCTTTCACCACGTGATTCGCAGTTAAAACCGTGTAAATATTGCCGTTTTTAGCAATAATTACCCCCGAACCGCCCAAATCGTTACTGACTGGATGATCGATGCGTACCGTTGTGGGAACGGCAATTTGAGCCACATCTCTCGCGGTTCTAGCCATTGCAGGTTGGGTAATTACAATCGCTGCTATGGTTGCGGTTCCTGTTAGGATGCTGGGCAGATAATTAGATTGAGAAAATTTCATGTTGATGATTCACTCCGTTGATAAATTGAAGAGGCAGCAGCCCCTAGATCCTGGCTCCCAGGCTCCAGCCTGGGAGCTAACTACGCGAGGCTCTGCCTCGCTGTCAAAAATTGCGCTCTAATTTAAACGTCTCACCTGCAGAAAGTTTCTTCACATCCTCAGTTAAATCCATCCAAGGTTGTAATTGCCCTAACTGAAAAGTGCGACTCATCACGACATAAATTGAAGTTTGATCGCAACCAATTCCAGCACTCACAATATTTTCCCACGAAGTTGCTACCAATTCATCGGTCACGACCCATCCATCGTTTTCCCATTTCAAAACCCGCGTAAACTTAAAAGGTGCATCTTTTTTACCCGTAATTAGCATTTTTTGCAGTAACTTGCGAATCAAATTCGGGAAAAATCGCCCAAAAGAAAGCATTACTAACCGCAAAATCAACAAATTTAGCGGTGTCATTTGCTTTTGTTTTGCCCATCCCAACTGACCTTGAATTGTAATCGTGTCATCTTCTAATTTTACTTGATATTTATCAACCAGATGCGCCACGGCATTTTTCAATTTTTTCCCCTTGCGGAATTGTAGGGAAAACTGGGTATCGGACACCACTAATTTCTTACCGCGAAACAGCTTAAAAACCCCGCCTTTATTCAAAGCTAAATAAAGTTCTGTATCCCCGCGTCGTTCGATTAAAATTTGGGCTTCTTTTAACCACAAACTATCAGTAGTACGCGGTGCGGGTGCAGGGCGTTCTGAAACAAAATCTCGCCAAGCAAGTAAATAATTCCAAGTATGGTGACCGATGATGTGGTCGTCAGCATAACAAGGTGCGAGGTTGTTAGCAAGCGCCACTAAAAAGCGGTCATTTATCCTCAGCGCATCTGGCATCCAACGCCCGACTAATTCAAACCCGTGGGGAAAAAAGTTATAAGTATTGCGGCTGGCATATTCTCCCCCGTAAGAGCCATCTGGATGCACGAAATGCGATGCTAAATCGACCGCTTTAATCAGCGCTTCTTTTAATCTAATATCTGGTCTAATTTGATAAATTCTTGCCAAGCAAGAAATCGTCAGGGTATGATAACCCGGATCGCAACCTTCGTATTCTTGAAACCAACCTTCGGCGTTTTGCCAATCTAAAACCCGTTCTAAACGTAACGCTTTTGCTTTATCCCACTGGGTGGTTGATAAGAGTTTAGAAAGCAATTCCAAACACAAGACGATTAAAGCTTGGTGATTGGTCAATCTGCCGCTTTCATTGTGATGCGCTAACCAATTTGCCCGCCGCTCAAAAAACTTGAGTATTTCCTGATTGTTTAATTTTAATTCTGTGTAACTTTCAATACAAGCTAGTAGGGAGAAAGCCGCAGCACCTCCCGCTCTTTCGTAGGGGAAATAATCATCGCAGGAGCCGTCGCGATGGGCGCTGCGGGCGGCGTAGAGTATTCCGGCTTCGACCCAATCTCGAATCGATCGCCGTCGATAAAAGGGATTATTCGGCACAGCGGTATGATAAACCAGCGCCAAAGGCCAGACAAATTCCTGTGCCATACCGCTGGGGAAATCGATGATTTTGTATTGCCAGAAGTTGCGGTCAAAACAGCCATAAGTGGGGCTGTGGGGATTGCGATCTAGCAATGTTAATATTTTGGGAATTTGGGCGAGTGCTTCGCGGGCAAATAAGTCTCTGGTCATTGGTAATTGGTAATGGCTAATGGCTAATTGCTAATTGCTAATTGTTTATAGTTGGTTTATCCTCCGAGCCTTCGATGGGGCGGGTTTATTAAAGTTGTTTGTTTGTGTCAAAGATTGTGGGTAAAACCCGCCCCTACAACTCCGCTTCTCCGCTCCCCTGCTTCTCCTCTCCTCTGCTTCTTTCTGCGTCCATTCTTCGCATTCGCAATTGTATTTCTTCCATGAGTTTGCGATTGACTGATAGTAAATCTGCTACTAAACCAAACATCCAGAGTTGAAAGCCGATTAAAATTAGAATCGTTGCTAGTATTAAACTGGGAATTCTGGTGCGAGCTGTACCTTGAAAGAAATAAATTAACCAGCGCACTCCTAATAAAAATCCCGCACTAAATGGCACGGTTCCTAAGAGTAAGAAAAACCGCAGCGGTCTGTAAACCATGAAGATTCGCAGGATGGTAAAAAGCGATCGCTTGATATAAGTGGGAATGCTTTTCACTAAGCGCGAAGGTCTTAAATAACCGTTAGTTCTAATCGGAACTGATGTAATTACAATCCCTTTTTGTCCGGCTTGAATAATCGTTTCTAACGTATAGGTATATTCGTTGAATACGTTCATCCTCATTGCTGCTTCGCGGGTGAAGGCACGAAAGCCGCTGGGTGCATCGGGAATATTTGTACTGCTGGCGAGGCGCACTACCCAACTGCCGAATTTTTGCAGAACTTTTTTGATCGGTGAAAAGTGTTTGATTTTGAAAATCGGTCTGGCACCGATAACTATTTCGGCTCTGCCTAATAATATTGGTTCAATTAATTTGGGAATATCTTCTGCACAGTATTGGTTATCGGCATCGGTGTTAACAATAATATCTGCACCGGCTTTGATACTCGCTTCTAATCCTGCCATAAATGCTTTGGCTAATCCCCGATTGGTGGTCAAGCGCACGATACGATCGACTCCGTAGGCTTTGGCAATCTCTACTGTTTTATCAGTACTGCCATCGTCGATGATGAGCCATTCGATGATATCAATGCCTTCAATCTGGCGTGGAAGTGCCTCTAGGGTTATTCCCAGGGTGCTTTCCTCGTTGTAACAGGGTATTTGGATAATTAGCTTGGTCATGGGTGGATTTCCCACATGGGAAATTTCATCGCAGGCAAAGCATGATATTACCAGAGTCGGATGGGTGCGCGATCGCTTCCCCTCACCAAACCACCATTAACACCCCGTCGGGGCACGGCATGAAAAACACATTG
>DNGG01000480.1 GCA_003486675.1 Cyanobacteria bacterium UBA11372 | reverse complement strand
CGGTTAAAATCAAAGATGCTTGCGTAAATTATAAATCACGTTAGTCCTTACTACAAACTGTTGTGCGATCGCTTACCCTCCATCCTAAACTATTGGGTCTTTTCCTATCGCTGCTAGCTTTGTTCCTAGCTGGTTTTATTTCTATTCGCAGCATCGGTATCTCAGAGATAAAAACTAACGAAATTCTTTGGGATACTTGGGGTGTCCCCCATATTTTTGCCAAAGATCGGGAAAGCGTCGCCCGTCTTTTTGGTTGGTCGCAAATGCAAAATCACGGTAACTTAATTTTACAGCTTTACGGTACGGCAAGGGGACGCGCCGCCGAGTATTGGGGAAAAAATTACCTCGATGCTGATAAGTTAGTCAGAATCATGAGTTTTGCCGATTCTGCACCCGAATGGTATCAAAAACAAAGCCCCACTTTCCGCCAATATTTAGATGCTTTTGCGGCGGGTATGAACGACTATGCTAAACAAAACCCAGATAAAATAGCCGATGAATTGAAAGTTGTTTTACCAATATCGGCAACGGATGTACTTGCTTATATTCAGTTAGGTTTCTTTAACTTTATCGCCCAAACTGGAGGATGCGGAAAAGTTGCTAATCTGGAAAGATCGGCAGGAATGGGATCGAATGCTTGGGCGATCGCTCGCTCTCACTCTACTACGAAACACGCCATGTTATTGGCAAATCCCCACCTAGCATGGTCTGGCGGTCAAACTTGGTTTGAGGCACAATTAAAGTCACCGGAAATCGATACTTATGGTGCGACTTTAGTCGGCTTTCCAGTTTTGGGAATTGCTTTTAACGATTATCTGGGTTGGACTCATACAAATAATACTATAGATGGATGCGACTTGTATAAACTTAGTTTAGCCGATGGGGGATACAAATTTGACGGACAAGTGCGCGAGTTTGAAACTTCTAGAAAAACAATAAAAATTAAACAAGAAAATGGTAGTTTTAAAGAAGAATTGCTAGTAGTAAAGCGGTCAATACATGGCCCCGTGGTAGAAAAAGAGGGAGAAGCGATCGCAATCCGCATCGTCGGCGTAGATCGGTTTCCCGCCTACGGCATCATTGAGCAATTATGGAATACCGCCAAGGCAAAAAACTTTACCGAATTTCAAGCAGCACTTCAACAACACCAACTGCCATTTTTTAATGTAATTTACGGCGATCGCGACGGTCATATCATGTATCTATTTAACGGATATGTACCCGTGCGAAACTTTGGAGATTTTAATTATTGGCAGGGTATTGTCCCAGGCGATACCAGTGCAACTTTGTGGGAAAAAATACATCCGTTTAGCGACTTACCGAAAGTTATCGATCCTCCGAGTGGATGGGTGCAAAATTGTAACGATCCGCCCTGGAGTGCGACATTTCCCCAACAACTAAATCCCAAAGATTTTCCGCCTTATATAGCACCCCAGTTTATGAGTTTGCGGGCACAGCGTTCGGTACGAATGTTACAGGAAAGCCCGCGGATCTCGTTTGATAAACTAATCGAGGATAAGTATTCTACCCGGTTGGAATTGAGCGATCGCATCCTCAACGATCTAATTGCTGCTGCTAAACAATACGGCAGTCCCTTAGCGCGTCAAGCAGCAGATGTACTGCAAAAATGGGATCGTTTCGCCGACGCCGAGAGTCGCGGTACGTTGCTTTTCCAGTCATGGGTGGAGGAAATCAAATCTCAGCGCGGTAACTTATCTGGAATGTTCGCCACGCCCTGGGATGAAAGCAACCCGCTTACCACCCCAAAAAGTTTAGCCGATCCCCGCACCGTTGCCCTTGCCTTGGAAGCTGCCGCAACAAAACTTCAAACTGCCTACGGCGCATTAGATGTGCCTTGGGGTAACGTGATGCGGCTACAGCGGGGTAAAGTAGATTTACCAGCTAACGGCGGTGGCGATCAACTGGGTATTTTCCGCGTACTCGAGTTTGAACCTATCCCCGATGGGCGATTTCGAGCAGTTTTTGGCGATACTTATATTGCGGCGATTGAATTTTCCAACCCGATAAAGGGTAAAATACTCAACACTTACGGCAATGCCACCCAACCCGGATCGCCCCATATAGGCGATCAGTTGGAACTTGCGGCGCGTAAGGAGTTAAGATTTGTGTGGCGATCGCAACCAGAAATTGTTGCTCACTTGGAGTCTCGCCAAGTTTTCTAAACTCTGCGAATGTAAACGATTCTCGAAGATTTAAAATATTTAGAATAAAAGCTATTATTCGTGGCTTTTGTGCCTTATTGACCGCCAGGGTCTTTAAGGCAATAGCCCTATGGGTGTGTCCTTTTGAATTCACACCGCATGTGTTATGCCTAGAAGAAAAAAGACGTTCCTGTGCGGTCACAAAGGATACGGGCAAGTTTGCCATCTTTGTGTCCAACAACAAGTAGAACGGGACCAAAAAAAACAGCAAAAACTAGAGTGGGAAGCGACTTTCGCGGCAGATCCGATCGATTTGAGGGATTTGCCCAATCACGTAGTCGTCAAGGCTCGCGTGGTCATTGCTGCCTTACAGAACCAAAGGCATTATACAGAATTTGGTGGCAAGCGATTGCGACACGATCGCTTCGTCATCAGCATTCCCATTACCCGCAACTACCGCATGATCTGTCGCGACTGCGGTAGCGTCCTGGTTCCCTGCCAGGTGTTGTCACACGAGGATTATAATGTCCGCAAACCAGGAGGATGAGGGAATTTTAGATTTTAGATTTTAGATTTTAGATTGTAGCAAGGTCGTGGCTGAAAACGGGCGATTTAAACTACAATCATGTTACAGTTGACTGGACTCAGACATTATATTTCTTATGGCTCAGTATCAAAAGGTTGAATATCGTATCGGCAAAGACGGCAAAATTGTAGAAACCGTCCTTAACGGTGTCGGAGAGAGTTGTACTGCCAATACTGCCGGACTCGAACAAGCACTGGGTGAAGTAGAATCTCAAGAACTACTGCCAGAATACTATCAAGATGAAGAAAACGTGACGATTGACCAAAATCAATCGCAGAAAATGGGTAATGGGTAATGGGTAATGGGTAATGGGTAATGGGTCATAATTACCAATTACCAATTACCAATTACCAATTACCAATTACCAATTATCTAATATGGATAGCACCAATTTATTCTGGTTCGGTTTGGTTCTGTTGTTGGTTATTATTTTGCTAGGTTTCAGCTTCTTTCGTTCTCGGAGAGAGGTTGAGGATAGCGGGAGAAACGATAGCATTACCGCTAGTAAAGAAATCGAAGAATTGCGGCAAGAATGCTTGCGACTTCGAGAGGAATTGCAGCAGCAATCTCGCCAACTAACTGTTGATTTACAGAGTAATACCTTCGCGCAATTACAAACATTGCTAACCAACTATCCCAGCGTTCGCCAAATGGTGAAAGCGAAACCAGATTTACCGGCTAAAAATCTAATTTCGCTGTTTATCCCATTGGATAATATGTTGAAAAGTTGGGGATACGAACCGATAGGTTCACCTTGGGAACAAGTACCATATAATCCCCAACTGCATCAAGGCGATACGGATGATATGACCGAAGGGGAATTAGTTTATGTGCGATTTGTCGGGTATCGAGACAATTCGCGCATCCTTTCCCCCGCCAAAGTTAGCCGCACTTTACCTATTCCCTCTAAATAATAAGCAGGTGAGCAAGTGAGCAGGTGAGCAGGTGAGCAGGTGAGCAATCTTTGTAGGGGCGGATTTTACTGTAAGGGCGGGTTTTACCAACCAATCTGTGGAACCAAGAAATATCTCGTTAAACCCGCCCCTACAGGAAACTAAAACAAACAATTTAACTCTTCCCGCCCCGCCTGATTACCAATTACCAATTACCAATTACCAATTACCCAATGATTATTGCCATTGATTTTGGAACTAGCAACACGGTTGTTTCTACGTTAGATCCCGTAACGCAGACGCCACGGACTTTGAGATTTAATGGGATTTCGCGGTTGTTTGAAACGCCGGGAGGTTCGGTATCGGTTGTTCCGACTTTAGTGTACGTTCAGAAAGACAAAATTGCCTTTGGGGAAATTGTGCGATCGCAACGTCTCTCCTCTAGTCAACCAGAGCGATTTTTTCAATCATTTAAACGCGATTTAGCCGCCGATTTTCAGCCGCCACCTCGTCAAATAGACGGCAATAGTTACTCGGCAGAATATGTATCGGAACTGTTTTTAAAAGAAATTTGGCAACAGCTAGCAACGGAAAAAATCAACCCAGATAAGGTAATATTTACCGTTCCCGTTGGTGCCTTTGAACGCTATTTAGACTGGTTCCGCGACGTTGCCGAAAAATTAGGCGTCACCGAAGTTCAAATCGTCGATGAATCCACCGCTGCCGCGTTAGGTTATGCAGTAAATAGACCTGGTTCTGTAGTTTTAGTCGTAGATTTCGGCGGTGGAACATTGGATTTAAGCTTAGTTCGCACCGCCGCAACAAGTGGGGGAAAAAAAGTATTAAAAGCCGAAGTAATTGCTAAATCAGATGCTTACGTTGGCGGTGTTGATATTGATGCTTGGATTGTCGAACATTATTTGAGGAAAATTGATTCATCGCGTTCAGAAATCAAAGAAATCGGCTGGCAGAATTTATTAGAGATTGCAGAAAAATTGAAGATTCAACTTTCAAATGCACAAGAAGCGTCAGAAAGTTGGTTTGACGATGAAAATTTTATTGCCCACGATGTGAGCTTAAATCGAGACGAATTAGAAGAAATATTAGAGAATCAACAATTACTAGAACAACTGCGGGAAACTTTAGATGAAGTTTTAGCGATCGCTTACAGCAAAGGCGTAAGTAAATCGGATATAGAATTAGTCGCAATGGTGGGAGGTAGTTGTTTAATACCCGCCGTGCAGCAGTTGATTATATCATACTTTGGTAAATCGCGCGTACAAGTTGGCAAACCATTTGAAGCGATCGCTCACGGTGCATTAAGCCTTCCGCAAATAGTAGAAGTAGAAGATTACTTGCGCCACGGGTATGCGATTCGTTTGTGGGAACCGCAAATTAAAACTTATTCCTATTTGCCATTATTTGAAAAAGGCACTAAATATCCCTGCAAATCGGATGAATCGGTGACATTGCAAACAGCAATTGATGGACAGCGAGAAATTCGTTTAGATATTGGGGAAGTTGCAGATATATCGCAAGCAGAAGTCACCTTTGATGCCAGAGGAAGAATGACCAGCAGCCACTTGCAGCATCAATCGCAATATCGCTCATTAGAAAGCCATCACGAACAAGTTTGCGTAGCGCATTTAGATCCGCCCGGAAAAACTGGCATCGATCGAGTTGAGGTATCTTTTGAAGTGAATGAAAGGCGGATATTATTGGCGACAGTGAAAGATTTGGTGACGGGGAAAGTTTTGGTGGAAGGGGGAGCGATCGCTAAACTCCAGTAAGATTGTTAAATCCCCAGCCCGCCCGGAAATAAATTTCCGGGCTAATAGCGAAAATCCATTAAAATGGATTGAAGAGTTATACCAATTTCCCTTGATTTTGCAACAGAGCAAAAGTTAGGTAGGGGCGGGTTTTACCAACTATCTTGAGGAAAAACAAACAATTTATATAAACCCGCCCCCAAGTGTGGCGGATTGATGGGAAAACGGTATTATCAACTTCTTTTGAGAGGAATTCAGCTAAAAGCCCTTGGAATTGATTAAGAGGCAGATGCTAGCAATAAACGAGAGATTTCTGATAGCGATCGCGTAGAGCAAAAAAGAGCGATTTCAACGTAGACCAAATTATATTGTGTCCGCTAGTATCGAACTTATATGGTTAATAGCATTGTAGGGGCGGGTTTAACCAGACACCTTTGATACCAAGCGAATGGTATTAATAAACCCGCCCCCCGCGCGATGCCGATCCAAGCGGATATGATATTAATGGAGTGATAGGATTTAGAATTAGACTGAAGTAACAGAGCGATCGCGAAACTCCAGTAATATTGTTACATCTACAGCCCGCCCGCAAATCAATTTGCGGGCTAATAGCGAAAATCCATTAAAATGGATTGAAGATTTACTAATTACCGAGTCCTCTTCAGAGGACTTTAGCTATTAGCCAGGGAATTAATTCCCTGGCGGGTGCCAGCAATCAACGAGAGATTTCTAAAATAAAATATCTTCTGGTAGAGGATCGTCAAAGTCAGGAGAGATTGCTACTTTACCGCGATCTAATCCTGGAATTCTGGGTAATGACCGATCGGCAATTGGCACTATACGAGCAATAGGAGTGCCTGCTTGAGAAATAATAACTTCTTCTCCTGACAACACTCGACGCAGCAATTCGGTCAAGTCTGCCTGTAATTCCGGGAATTCTACAGTGTACATATAATCGCTCCGATTTTGACGGTACTACTATGCTGGCACAAGCGAATACCCTTGTCTGAGACATACCATAGTGGTAAGAATGCAGAGGTCAAGGCACAATGGCAGAAAATCCCAATCAACCCAAAGAATATGATGCCGTCCTGGGCAGACAAAACCCGCCACCTATTTATGGTGGTGTCTTAGGCGGAATTGAGGGAGTAAAAAAACGCCTCGCCAGTCCAGTTGTAGAAATCCGCATCGCCGCACTTTCTGACGCGCTCAAGTATGGAGAGAAAGGCTTAGATTTAGTGCTGCAAGCTTTGCAAGATGAGTCAATTAAGGTGCAATTTGCTGCCTATTCCTTACTCAAAGACAGACAGGAACCAACAGTCAAACAGCAGTTAGACAAGATTCTCCCTTGGTTTGATTTTGAAGTAGTGACAGTTGATGCTTTTGGAAAAATAAACAGTCGTCGCCGTCACTCCGCTCAATACTTTACAGAAGATTTGGGAGATGGAGTCAGCCTAGAAATGGTATTGATTCCCGGCGGGACATTCCTAATGGGTTCACCGGCAACTGAGAAATATCGGTTTGACAGCGAAAGTCCCCAACATCAAGTCACTGTCGATACATTTTTTATGGGAAAGTTTGCTGTCACTCAAGCTCAGTAGAAAGCTGTAGCAGCCTTGCCCCAAATCAACATTAACCTAAATCCCGATCCATCCCGCTTCAAAGGCAAAAATCGACCTGTAATTCGTGTATCTTGGAACAAGGCACAAGAGTTTTGTGCCAGACTTGCTAAAAAAACTGGCAAGATTTATCGACTGCCTTCGGAAGCCGAATGGGAATATGCTTGTCGTGCGGGAACAACTACACCTTTCCACTTTGGTGAGACAATTACTACTGATTTGGCTAACTATAATGGAAATTACACTTACGCCTCTGAACCAAAGGGGAATTTCCGCGAGCAAACAACAGAGGTAGGAATTTTTCCCCCCAATGCTTTTGGCTTGTACGATATGCACGGCAATCTGTGGGAATGGTGTGCCGATTATTGCGAAAATTATTCATGTCAGCAGCTGCGCGGTGGTTCGTGGGGCCTCAATCCTGGTATCTGCCGTTCGGCTTATCGCAGCCTCGACGTTGCGGGCCTCAGTGACTACAATGTCGGTTTTCGGGTTGTCTGTGCTGCGGCGTGGACTCATTAGCCCTTTATCCTCTTGCCCTTTTGCCCTTTTCCCTCTTTTCTTTTCCCTTTCCGCCTTCGGCGGATCAAAAATTTTTGGGAAATTAGCAGCAATATCCTCTGTTGAATCAGCTTTCTACAACAGGATTGACGCAAAGAAACCCGTATTCTCAGATAAATCGTGGGTTTGGCAACGAAAAGAAATCAAGGTAGAAACGATTGAGTTTTTGAAGTCCCTAAACTCAAATTCTTCAAATCGTTTTCCGAGAAAGAAATGGGTTCAGGTATAGTTTGCTAAAATGCAGCAGAACAACGGGGCGCGATCGCAATTATCCACTCCCAGTGTCAGTACTCTACCAGTGTAAACCACAGCAGCGAATGTCTAAAACAGGCTCAGCCAAAGCATCCTCTAACCGTAAAACTACAACTATAATACAAAAGGCCATCCACTTTAATCGCTGCAATGGCACACAACCAGCCAAGATCCTACGATGTCGTTTTAGGGGGACAAACCCCAACACCCGTTAATGCTGCCGTTTTGGGAGGCGTTGCAGGCGTGAAGCGGCGTTTAACCAGCCAAAATGTCGCCCAACGAGTAACAGCACTCTCAGAAGCGCTGAAATATGGACAAGCGGGTTTAGACTTAATCTTTCAATCGCTCAAAGATGAATCTTGGCAAGTGAGTAAAACCGCTTACTTGTTAGTTCAAAATTGCGACGAATTGACTTTACAACGGGCATTACAAGAATACAATCCCTATCAATTGTTTGAATGCCTGCACAAACATCCGACGGCACAATCTACAACTTATTCTGTGGCGATTAGTGCGGATGGACAATATCTTGTCAGTGGGGGAAGCGACAAGAAAATTGTTGTGCGATCGCTCCACACCGGCAGAGTTATTCGCACCCTCTCCGGACATACCGATGGCGTCAAATCTGTCGCGATTAGTTCTTCGGGTCAAACTATTTTTAGTTGCAGTTGGGATAATACTATAAGAGTGTGGAATTTGCAATCGAGCAAAGCCTTGGAAGATGGATTATTGTATACGTTCCCAGGAAGCGAAGCGGGGGTAAATTGTATCTGCGTAGATAGCGATGGAAAGACTCTCGCGGCGGGTGATGAAGACGGTAATATTCAGTTATGGAACTTAGAAAATCCAGAAAAATTTCGCAGCTTGACCGCCCATAAAAATGGGATTAAATCGATTGCCATAACACCGGATGGAAATATATTAGCGACAGGTAGCGCCGACGAAACGATTAAACTTTGGGATATCGCCACTGGGGAATTATTACATACTCTTAAAGGACATTTAGAATGGGTCAAGAGTTTGGCAATCAGTCCCGATGGAAAAACTCTGTTTAGCGGCGCACAAGACAGGAAAGTTAAACTGTGGAACTTGCGAACGGGAGAATTGTTAAATACCCTAGAGGGGCATTGGGATGAAGTGACTTCAATTGCCATTAGTCGCGATGGAAACACGCTGGTGAGTGGCGGGGGAAATCTGGATCGAACAATTAGGATATGGCATTTGAAGACAGGAACGCAATTGCACGTTTTGGAAGAACATTTTAATGGTATATCTTCCGTTGCTATGACTCCAGATGGAGATAAAATTGTTAGCAGTAGTTGGGATAAAACAATCAGAGTGTGGGGGGCACGATAATTTGTTACTTGTAGGGGTGGGTTTTACTAGAAAGCTATGAAGATTGCCAAAAATCTGTATAAATCCGCCTCACCTTTCCCACAACCCGTCTGCAAATCAACGATCCTGTTGGTCAATCAACTGCGGGGTTTGACCCCTCCCCAACCCCTCCCCGAAGCGGTGAGGGGCTTAAAGCCTATCTCTTGCCCCCCCTTCCCTTGCA
>DNGG01000678.1:17292-19935 GCA_003486675.1 Cyanobacteria bacterium UBA11372 | reverse complement strand
TTGATTCAACCGCGGCGGGCGAGATGTGAGCAAATCTTGTTGACAATCCCACCTGCCCCTCTGCCCCTTTTGCCCACCTGCCCACCTGCCCATACCCAAACTCAACAAGTCTGCCACAATGGTTGCAGTAAGATGCGTTTTTTTGTCTTAATGCTCTATCTCCGAGACTTAACTTATCACCCACCAGCTACCCCCACAGCGATTTTAAAATCTATCAACTTGGAATTAGCACCCCAGCAGATGGGGCTTGTAATCGGCCCTAGCGGTTCTGGTAAAACGACTTTACTGGAAATTCTGGCAGGATTGAGCGAAAAAACATCCGGCAAGCTGTTCTGGCGCGATCAAGAACTGACTCCGGATCGCTTGCAACAGCTAAGCGGGTTAGTATTTCAATTTCCCGAACGGCATTTCTGCGGCGGTACTATTTTAGAAGAATTGCGGCTAGGACATCCAGAATTAGGCACCGAACGAGTCAAAGAAGCTTTAACAGAAGTGGGACTAGCACACCTGCCATTGCAAACTTCACCCCATTCACTCAGTGGGGGACAGCAGCGACGCCTGGGTGTAGCAGTACAACTAATTCGTCAACCGCACTTATTGTTATTAGATGAACCCACGGCTGGGCTAGACTGGTCGATGCGGCGTCAGTTGGTAAATTTACTGGCGAAACTCAAGAATCATTGGAGTTTATTTGTAGTGACTCACGATGCTGGAGATTTACTCAGCATCGCAGATCGGTGCTGGTTATTAAACCACGGCGAATTAGAGTACGTCGATCCTGCTACCTTAGCGGCTAAACAAACTCAGCCACTTCCGGCGATTTGAAATGAATTCTCAACCAACTCAGAACGATTCCATGCTGCCTTTAATGGTCGATATTTGGCAGCAAACTTTAAATTGGCAACCCGATGAAAAACAGCAGGAGCAGTTTCAGCAACTGTACTCATCGATCGTGGCAGGGAACCGCCTGTTGAATTTAACTCGGATTACCGAACCCTTGGAGTTTTGGGAAAAACATCTCTGGGATTCTTTGCGAGGAATTGCACCCTTGCTCTTGAATCCATTACCAATTACCGATTACCAATTACCGATTACCAATCCCCAAGTTATCGATATTGGAACGGGGGCTGGTTTTCCTGGGGTGCCTTGTGCGATCGCTCGCCCCCATTGGCAAGTTACCCTGCTCGATTCTACCCGCAAAAAAATCGCTTTTCTCGATACTCTCTTGGCTCAACTCGGCTTGTCCAACGCTAAAACTTTGAGCGGCAGAGCGGAACAAATCAACCAACAATCCCAGGATCGCAAGCATTACGATATTGCTTTAATCAGAGCGGTTGCTTCGGCCTCAGTTTGTGCTGAATACGCTTTACCATTTCTCAAAGTAGGCGGTTTAGCTATCCTCTATCGAGGTCATTGGACAAATGAGGAATCAACCGATTTGCAACCTGTCATCGAGCGGTTGGGTGGTAAATTAGAATCAATTGAAGCATTTACTACCCCCCTGAGCCAAAGCGTGCGTCACTGCCTGTATTTACGTAAGGTAGGTTGATAATGAGTCGGAAAAATCTAGTGGCGATCGCTCTCTTATTAACCCTCAGCACCGCGGCTCCCGCTTTTGCAGAAACCGCCTATCAACGTTGGTTGAGAATGGCTGTTTCTGCTAGAAGGCAAGGTAACTATGATGCGGCTTTAACTTATTATCAACGCGCCGCCGATGAGAGTCCTAATGGCCCAAACGATCCTGATATTAATACAGCAATCTTTCAAGTTTTAGCAGCAAGATTGCAAAGCTTTCAAACTACTGCTCCCAACTATGTAAGATTTATTACAATCGCTGATGAAGCTTACTATAACGGCGAATACGACAGGGCGATTCAAAACTATAGAATGGCTTTAAGAGAACGACCGCGCGATCGCTATGCAATTCTGAGAATTCAACAAGCAGAATGTATTAAGAAAAACCGACCTGCTACGGGTTCCCAATTTAGAACCATGTGTCCCAGATTTTAGACGGGGCGGGTTGAATATTTTGCTTCTCCCTAAGAGAGGAATTGGGAATCAATCTTAGGGACGATGTGAAAAATTTTACCAGGCAGTAATTTGCTTATATGTCAATAAATGGAGTGGCGTTATGCAGCGAATTATTGCAGGTTTGATGTTAGCGATCGCATTGTTTTTTAGCTTCGATCAAATTGCATTTGCTAAAGCTTTAACCCCGGAAGCAGAGTCTTATCAAGTAGAACCGAATTATGGGGGTAAGGGAATGGTGGAAACTGTGAAGGAAAAAATTGAATCTGCCACGGAAAATGTGGTAGAAAAGCTCAACTTAAACGAACCACTTCCGGAAAGTACAAAAGAGTTTTTGGGTGATGTAGAATCTAAAGTGGATGAAACTGTTGAGCCAATTACTGGAGAGCGAGGTTATTACAAAGAAAAATAGATCGCGCAAGTTGCTAATTGCTAATTGTTAATTGCTAATTGGGACAGATGCTCATATGATGTCCGCCCAATTGCCCATAATAAAAAACCTCACAGAGTTGTTGCGTAGGGACACGGCATCAAAGATTTCTCGGACAAACAGATAACGTTAATACAGCGGCTTGCAGCCGCGTGAGGTACAGCGTTATCGCTTCGTTTGTGTAG
>DNGG01000678.1:14416-17048 GCA_003486675.1 Cyanobacteria bacterium UBA11372 | reverse complement strand
ACTCACTTGCAATCCGCTGTAATGCCGTGTCCCGGCTTTTGAGCGTGGGTAATCCATCGGACATGATATCAAGTATATCCTTCGATTAGCCATTAGCTTCACAGTTGAGATAAATGACAACTTGAGTTAAATAACAAACCCGGTTTTTTCAAAAAAACCGGGTTTTTGATTAAGAGCTTGCTTGAGCAAACCGCTTGTTTATTTCATCCCAATTTAGCACGTTCCACCAAGCATCTAAATATTCGGGGCGACGGTTTTGGTACTTAAGATAATAAGCATGTTCCCAAACATCGTTGCCCATAATCGGATAACTGCCTTCCATGAAAGGACTATCTTGGTTAGCAGTACTCGTGACTTGCAGCTTACCATCTTTAGTGCGAACTAACCAAACCCAACCGCTGCCGAAACGCTTAGTTCCTGCTGCATTAAACTGTTGCTTGAAGTTTTCAAAACTGCCAAAAGATTGTTGAATGGCAGATGCGATCGCACCCGTCGGTTCCCCTCCTCCATTGGGTTTCATAATACTCCAAAACATGCTGTGGTTATCGTGTCCGCCGCCATTATTTCGCACCACGGTACGAATATCTTTCGGTACGGTATTGATATCTTTGAGCAACGATTTCAGACTTTGGGTTTTGAGTTGGGGATATTTGGCGATCGCGGCATTCAAATTGCTAACATATGCAGCATGATGTTTGTCATGGTGGAACTGCATTGTCCGCGCATCAATGTGGGGTTCTAAAGCATCGTAGGCGTAGGGTAACGGCGGTAATTCGACGTAATTCGTTGTGCTTTGCGCTACATCCGTCCCGCCTAAATTATCTCCAGAGGCTTTGCCAGCACCGATAGTGACTGCTCCGACACTTGCTCCCAATAAATATACAAAAGTTCGGCGTGAAAGAGTCATATTTGGGCAAATTAGTAAGTTTGTTGGCAGTATTCTATTGTTGCAGAATTTTGGTATGCCAAATTCAATCTTGAGATAAACGTTTAACTGACTCACCGCCTAACATTTGATGCGCTTGTTCCAGAAAAGCGGGTATCTTATCGGCGTGGGGACTTTTAGCAAGACACTGGCGCAAGTTTAATTGTTTGACTCGATCTGCCTTTTCACCAGGAAACCAGTGACTGCCATTACCCAGCAGGTTGTAGCGCATTTTGGCATAGTCGTACATATCGTAGGCTAAAGCAAGATTTCTCAGCCACAAAATTACGGGTATATTCATCCCACCGGGGGTGCGATCGCAGCTAGGTAACCCGACTTGCCAGGTTTTTACCCAATCTTCCCCCAAACACCGGATCGCTTCTTCCTCTAACCTTGCCAAAATGGGGGGTAAAATTTCATCCGCTTTGTCTAATAATTCCAAAGTTTTCAGGTGTTCGTCAAAATCCGTCGGTTGCGCCGCCCCTATACTTAAAGTATGCACTTGGGGACGGCTCAAACAAAATAAGTCATTGAACACCATCGGACTGAGAGGATAGCACAGATCCACCAACTTTTGCGGCGGTTGATATAACATTCCCCCTTTATCCGAAGGACTGATAATAAACACCCCCATGTCGTGGCGGAATGCTGCTTCGAGGGCAGGCAAATTGGTTTGGTTAATATAATACCAGTGTAAGTTTACGTAGTCGAACTGGTTCGTCTCCATCGCCTGGATGATTTGAGCGGTAGGGGCGTGGGTGGAAAATCCTATAAAACGTACTTTTCCTTGCGCTTTCAACTTCTGCGCCATCTCCAGACACCCACCTGGACGGATAGCGTCATGCAGCATTTTTGCATTATTTATACCATGCAATCCTAGTAAATCTACGTAATCGAGTTTGAGATTAGCGAGAGATCGATCAAAATTGCGCTTAAATTCTTTGGGGTTTGCAAAGGGGACAATTTTAGTTTGGACGATGATGCGATCGCGCTCTAACTTGGGTAAAATTCGTCCCAGTTGCATCTCGGAAGTGCCATAACCGCGCGCAGTTTCGATATGATTGATGCCAAGTTCAATGGCGCGACGGATAGTTGCTTCTAGATTATTTTGATTGTCCCGTGGAATTTTCCATTGGGGGACATCCTGCCATTTAAATTGATATCTCATACCGCCGCAGGAAAAGACAGGCATTTGTAGATTTGTGCGTCCGAAGCGTCTGTACTGCATTGATGGCACATGGAAAACTTCTTTACTATTTTAGTCAATCAAATACTGGAGGCCAAAGTTCAGAAATCGGCAGTTCCCAACCAGGCAATAACTCTGGTACGGTCAAAACATCATTATTACTGAGTAAAACTGGAGCGTTATTAGCACGGTAAACAGTAACTGTAAATTTATCCGGGTCAACTATAATGCCTACTATACGTTTTCAGGTTCTCCCAGCGCTGCCAAAATTGCTGCAACAGCTTTATTTACCCGCTCTGAATTGAGTTCAGTATTAATTGTTGCCGTCATAATTTTGGTTTTATTTGAAATTACATTGGCGATCGCGGCGAGGAGCGATATTACCGGCTCAGGTGGTTTGCTTACAAACTCTCGACTAACAAAGCGATCGCTCATATCATGTCCGTTGAATTGCCCATAATAAAAAAACCTCAAAGAGTCGTTGCGTAGGGACACGGCATCTGACGATATCTCGGACAAAC
>DNGG01000678.1:11166-14230 GCA_003486675.1 Cyanobacteria bacterium UBA11372 | reverse complement strand
GGACACGGCATCTGACGATATCTCGGACAAACAAATAACGTTGATTGTGCCGTGTCCCGGCTCCCGATCGTGGGTAATCTTAAGGACATGATATCACCTACATCAAGCAGAGCGATCGTCACAATCAGATTGCAACCACTTTACTCAGGCTGACGCATCATTATTATTCTCCTGATTCTTCGTCAATAATGTCCTCTAAAGTCTGTTTTTGCCATTTAGCATAATCAGCCGCCTGAGCGTTAATCAGATCAAAATTCGCTTCAATTGCCGATGACACGATATGTCCAGCAACCGCGGCTGGGGTACGACCGTGAATTTTGCACCACAACTTTAAACGGTGGTAGTCATATCGCGAGAGAGTGATGTTGATCCGAATATTTTCTTCCGAAAGCTGCATTTTAGTTTCTCTATAGATACTTTACTATATTATGTAAATATAAACACTCTTTATAGGTATAAGAATCTTTACAACAGTTTTGGAGACACTGTAATATAATCAAAAAAAAAGACGCGCCGCCGTATCGTGTAGCCAGCACAATACGGCGACGACTTCCGCTCCTAATGAACTTGCCCAAAAGGAGGGCAGAATTATGATGACAAATTTTGACACTGGGTGGGGAACTACACTAAGTTTCCCGCTGCAAATGTTTTACGGGCAAACTAGCTCGTTCGTGCCAGGGAAAGGCGACACTTTACCTTCGGTTATTCCTTTCCTTGACACCCTACCAGCTCCGACGGGCGACTACGAGATTGTAAGGTTAATGGTTTTTGGTTCGCACTACGGTGTCAACTACACCATCCGTTGGCTTTACAAGCTTCAATTTGCCCAGATTAGCGAATGGAGCTTCCTCATGCCTGCTCCCAATGGGGAAGTGATGAGCATCGTCACCAAACGAATCCCGCTCAATCGCAATAACTGATCGGTTGCATAGGTAGCTGCACGAATGGGGCGGATTTAACAATAGTTGGTAAAACCCGCCCCTACTCCCGTCAAAAACCTATGCAACCGTGCCGGTGATGGTAAAATTGAACGGATTTTCATCGCTATCGTTATTATTAAACATCAACTCACCGCTAAAATTGCCAACAGAATTAGCATTCAACTGGACATTGAAATTAGCAGAGCTGCCAGGAGCAACTGTAGAGGGAAAAGTTTCTAACAGCACAAATCCAGCAGGCAATACTAAATCTCTCAGGGTTAAAACACCAGTGCCGGTATTGTTAATTGTGACAACTTGAGTAATCGGATTGCCTTGAGTAGTCGAGCCAAAATTAAGGGTTCCAGTGTTATCTGTAATGTCTGTATTGCCGTTACGGACTTGAATTTCTGGCGAAAAATTCGATTCAAAGGCGCCGATATCAATTCTGCCGCCATTAACCCGGTTAAACCCGGTTCCCCGTTGATCTGTATTTGGTGGTGGCGTAAAGTTAGGATCTCCGCCATTAATCGCAGGGCTATCGGCAAGGAGTGCGATCGTTTCTGTAGAGCCACCATTATTTTGCAATGCGCCGAGGTTGGCAGCAACATTGAGGATATTGCCAGTAGTTGTGCCAGTAATTGTAGTGCCAGAGGTGTTGCCAATTAGGTTGTAACCTTGTGATGTGAGATTGCCACCGAAATCTGGACTATTGGGGGCGTTGTTGCCAGCAATGATGCTGTTTTTGACATTCACTATACCCTGCAAATTAGCAATACCACCGCCATATAAATCTGCACTGTTGCCAGAGATAGTGCTATTAGCGATATTCACCGTACCGCCGCTCGCATTTTGGATACCGCTACCTTGATTTGATCTAAAACCAGAGATAGTGCTGTTGGTGATATCTACTCTGCCGCCGCCCAAATTATTAATACCGATGATGCCAGATTTTGTGGGGTTGCCTTTGATCGTGCTGTTAGTCAAGCTGACTGTAGCTGTGTTACTGAAATTAGAGATGCCGCCACCAAAAAAGTTTGGTGCGTTGTCGATGGAGATGGTGCTATTGGTAACGATCGCTCTACCGCTACCGCTATTTAAAATACCGCTGCCAGCAACTTGTGCCATGTTACCAGAGAGAATGCTATTGGTAACAATGACCGTACCGTTTTGGTTGAGGATTCCACCACCAACGTCTTGTGCGATGTTGCCAGAGAGAATGCTATTGGTAACAGTGACGGTACCATTGTCGTTGAAGATGCCACTACCCAAGGTTGTGCGACCATTGGCAATAGTTAAGTTAGAAAAAGTAGCATTTACGCCGTTGCCGACGGTAAAAATCCGATAATCTCCCCCTTGATCGCGTCGCACAGTCAGAGTGGTTGCTCCAGGGCCATCAATTGTGGTGTTATTAGCGTTAGCACCGCTAATTTCTGGCAGTGCTGCTGTGAGATTGATAGTTCCCGATGCACCCGCACCAGCGAAAGTAATTGTATCAGCATCGGGGCGTGCGATCGCATTCAACAACGCTTGTCGCAACGACCCTTCTCGCAGCCCATAATTATCTACAGAATCGTTAGTATTGATTACTACCGTGTCGTTAGCAGCAATGGTTACCGTCGCATTATTATTAGTGCCATCAATCGTATAACTACCAGATGCCAGATTTAGCTTGAGCGTCTCATTCGCCTCGGCATGTTCGTCATCTATAGGCGTGAGAGTCACATCCACAGAAGATTGTCCAGCAGGAATAATTAAAGTGCGATTTGCACCCGTACCAGAAATACTACCGCCACCGCTAACGCTGAAATTGTAATCAACACCGAAAGCAGCACCCGCATTACTGGTAACAGTACTGCTGTCATCAATTGCCAGATTTATCGTCAAAGCATTCCCCGTATTACCAGTGCGGGTAATTCGATAAATGCCGGTATTCCCGCCAACTTCGGCTGCTTCTGCATCGGTGGCGGTGATGCTAATTGTTGGCAATGTTTCAACTGTCCCCGTAATCGGAAAATCAAACGGACTTTCATCGCTGTCGTTGTTAGTCAACAGTAGCGTGCCATTGAAATTGCCAGCATTAGTAGCATTCAGTTGCACTTTCAACTCAGCACTATCACCAGCAGCAATACTGCTAGGAAGCGTTC
>DNGG01000678.1:7491-10872 GCA_003486675.1 Cyanobacteria bacterium UBA11372 | reverse complement strand
TTTAGTTACGGCATTGCCAATATCAGTAATGCCGAAATCAATTGCTGTGTTTGTGCCATCGGTAATGTTATTTTGACCATCTAAAACTTCAATTTCTGGCACTGGAACTTCAGTTACGGTACCTTGAATAGCGAAATCAAACGGACTTTCATCGCTGTCGTTGTTAGTCAACAGTAGCGTGCCATTGAAACTGCCAGCCTTAGTAGCATCAAGTTGCACTTCAAACGTGGCACTATCACCAGGAGCAATACTGCTAGGAAGCGTTCCTACCCAACTGAAACCATCAGGCAAATTGCTGTTTAAGATGTTTAAAGTTGCCGCCCCTATATTTCTCACCGTGAAGGTTTTAGTTACGGCATTGCCAATATTAGTACTGCCGAAATCAATTGCTGTGGTTGTGCCATCGGTAATGTTATTTTGACCATCTAAAACTTCAATTTCTGGCACTGGAACTTCAGTTACGGTACCTTCAAGCGTAAAATCAAAGGGATTTTCATCGCTATCGTTGTTGCCAAATGACAATGTACCGCTGGTGGTTCCAGTCGCACTGGCGTCGAATTTTACTGAGAAAGTCGTTTGCGTCCCCGCCGCCAAGGTGGAAGTGGCAAAACCACTCGTCAAACTAAAGCCATTTGGTAAATTAATCGTACTCAGGTTGAGGTCAACATTTCCGATATTCTTGACAGTAAAGGTTTTGGTAATATCTTCGCCAACTGTAGTGCTACCGAAGTTAACAGAATCCTTACCATCGGCAATGTTAACTGACTCGTCTAATACCTCAATCTCTGGTTCGGTGGCAGCAATGTCATCGTTAATAATCCTATAAGTTGCCGTTGGCTGAGTTCCTAAATTTGCCCCACCTGTAGGATTGATTAATTTCAAATTAATCGTCTCGTCGCCTTCGGGAATCGTATCTTCAATAATGGGCAGTTCGACATCTTTGGAGGTTTCTCCAGGATTAAAGGTAACAGTAATCGGCAAATTGTTAGTAAAATCATTTGCAGTTGCCGTGCTACCTTCACCGAGTTGCACTTGCACGGTGACAAGGCGATCGCTTCCACCCGTGCGTTTAATTGTGGCAACAATTTTATTGGTCGTGCCGCTATTTCCTTCTTGAGCGCTATAGTTTGCAGAAGTAAAGGATAAAGTACCTGGGATTGGTGTTGATTGGGTGTCGTCATCTACAATTGTGAGAACGGCAGTGTTTTGCGTTCCAATTGTGGCACCGCCTGTGGGGGAAACCAAGGTTAAATTAACGGTTTCATTACCTTCAACTTCTGGATCGTTAAAGATAGGAACCGTGACAGTTTTGGCAGATGTATCTCCATCTGCCCAATTAACGGTAATAAAACTATTGTCGTAATCTTTGGGCGCTGCTAAAGGAGTAGCACCCCCGATGGCACTGCCACCGTTAAGAAGTACCTGTACTGCGATCGCACCGCTGCTGCCATTGGTGCGGGTAATAGTCACCGCAGCAACCGGCGTGCCATCTTCATTAAGAATGAATGTGGGGGCGCTAAATTGTAAAATGCCGTTTGCAGGTGGTGTATTTCCGCGTGGAATCGGAGCGGGTTCGGGTGCGGTAAAAGTGGTGGCGTCAATTCCTTGGAGAATTGCTAAATATTCGCCGGTAGATTTATCCTGAATAATTGTATCGCCAGTATTTGTGCCGCTGCCGTTAAAAATATTCAGGTCTTCAAAAGTCAAACCTCCAATTAATTGAATCGTATCTTTACCTTTGGTAAAGTCTGCAATCCTGTCGGCGTCGATAATATTTAAACCGCCTGTGGTGCGAAAACCAGGAACATCATCACGCCTGCCGATGATAAAGGTGTCGTTTCCTTCGCCGCCTGTCACTGTATCTGCACCCAAGTCACCGTAGATCGTGTCGTTACCGGCGTCGCCAAATAATAGATCGTTGTCTTGACCTCCCCGGATTAAGTCGTTGCCATTGCCACCAAAGACTGTATCATCGCCTTTATTACCGCAGAACAAATCGTCGCGATCGCCACCAAATAGCTGGTCGTTTCCTCCTAAGCCAAACAGGGTATCGTTCCCCAATCCACCATAAAGAACATCGTTGCCATTTCCGGTAAAATGAGCTTCCGCTCCAGTGTCGCCAAATAACAAGTCATCCCCATCACCGCCAAACGCAGTATCGCTTCCCCTGTCCCCGTGGAGGGTGTCGTTACCGGCGTCGCCAAATAGCTGGTCGTTGTCTTGACCTCCCCGTACCCAGTCGTTTCCGTCACCACCAGTAACCGTATCTTCACCTTGGTTGCCGTTGAGGAGGTCATCTCCTTCGTCACCATTGAGGAGGTCATTTCCTTCCCGACCAAAAATGGTATCGTTGCCCGCAAAACCTCTCAAGGTGTCGGCATCAGCTGTACCATCTAGAAAATCGTTATCAACAGTTCCAAGAAAAGCAGGCATTTTTTCGGATTTCCCCGGTCAAGAGAATTTTAGATGCCATCTGTTGATGGCATATCTATTCAGTATAATCCCTGAAAAAAGGGGATATGTTGAGCCGTGGGGTGGGCGAGCGCTCAGTAAAATTACCGAAGTAATGTTCGGTAGTGTGGGATACATTTGCCTATTGTCCGCGTTGTTGGGTGTCCTAACGGTTGCACAAGGTCAAATTTCCCTGACTGGTGGGTTTACCATCAGAAAGCCATCCTTGTCTTGGAGAAGTAATAGCAATCCAATTTTCCCCATCGGTTTCTACAATTGAAGCCGGAAAACTATTAGGTCTAACCGTGCGACGGTTGGCAACTCTTCCCAATCCTCTAGAATTATTTCTAGGTTCGGATCGAATAACTAAACCCGTGGGGGAATTGACCCGGAGACAATTAACATTTTCTAAGCCGGATTTAATTGCAGTGCTATCAAAAGTGTGAAGCATACGCCCGTTAGCCCAACAGCTATATTCTACTTTTCCGGTGCCAATTCGCTCGACTGAATTACTCAGCCTAAACCAATAGCTAATAGGCGAATTACCAACTGTTGGATTGGTATTACAAGCGTTTTCAAAGTCTAAATATCCTCCCAATTCCATATTAGAAAATCCCGCATCAAACCCGGCTTTTTCTATTTCCGACTTTGGTCGCCATAAACTCCAGCCTTGCTCTTGTTTTGGCGGGGAACCATTAGGATTTATTTCGCTAGCTTGCACCGATAAGCTTGTTAAAAAGGCTAAAGAGTAAATGATTGGCTTTTTCATGAGTAATACAATTTTTATATTATGTTTGGTTGCTGCATTATCGCGATGGGGGCGGGTTTATTTTAGTTATCTGTTGCTATAATTTATCAATAATATCATGTCCGGTCGATTACCCATAATCAGACGCCCTTGCACGGCACGATTAACGTTATCTGTTTGTC
>DNGG01000678.1:1633-7251 GCA_003486675.1 Cyanobacteria bacterium UBA11372 | reverse complement strand
GATGCCGTGTCCCTAGGCAACGACGAAGTGAGGTTTTTTTATTATGGGCAATGAGCGCGGACATCATATAACCCGGTTTTTTAGTGGTGGCGCTGCCGTAGTCTGCTGGCTAATACTTAAAAAACTCGTACATCTTGATGTGTAGCATTTTCACAGGAAATTGGGATAACGCACGCTACATTTGATTGAGAAACCCGGTTTTTCTAAAAAACCGGGTTTCTGGGTTCACTAGGAAATTTCGCGCACGTTGGGTTTTCCGTCTATGACTTCGCCGACTAAAACTAAGTTGGTGACGCCAATAAATAAGCCGTTTTCTAACACGCCGGGAATATTATTCAACGTCTTTTCTAACCCAGCGGGGTCGTCGATGTTGTCGAATTTGGCATCGATTACCATATTGCCTTGATCGGTAATTACTGGCCCAGCTTTTTTCACGCCCATTCGCAGTTCTGGTTTGCCGCCTAATTTTTCAACTGCACGCATGACGGGTGCATAAGCTAACGGCAAAACTTCGATGGGAACGGCAAAAATTGAACCGAGTTTGTCTACCAATTTAGAGCTATCTACGACAACGATAAATTGCTCTGCCAAACAATCGACTATTTTCTCGCGCGTGTGGGCGGCGCCGCCACCTTTGATTAAATTGAGTTGGGGGTCTACTTCGTCGGCGCCATCGATGGCAATATCGATATGGTCAACGACATCGAGAGTAGTTAAAGGAATACCGTATTGTCTCGCCAAGACTTCGGCTTGAAACGATGTCGGGATACCTACAATGTCTTTTAATTCCCCAGATTGGAGGCGTTCACCTATGTACTGAATCGCATAGGCTGTGGTTGACCCGGTTCCTAGCCCCACTATAGAACCAGATTGGACGCGATCGCTCGCGGCTTTGCCAACTTGTTGCTTCATCAATGTGGTGGGGTTCACTTCTGCGCTCATTTAAACACTCCTGTTACGGTAGTCTATAGGCTACGATGGCGAAAGGTTGTCGTTCATCCTACGCTGCCTAAGTTAGTTTACTATTTGACTGTCGCGCGCCATGAGCCAAGATCAAGATTTTTCCGAATTTTCCTATTCTCGTCTGACTCCAGAGGAACGCCAAGCGCAACTGGTTGATGAAAACGTCCCCGTTGCTTTGAAGGCGCTGTTGCTGTTTCACGAGGGTTTACACTTGGCTAATTCGGGAAATTATCAGTTAGCGATCGCATTGTACGAGCGCTCCCTAGAATTCATCCCCGACGCTTTTGAAGTTTGGTATCATAAAGGCGTTGCTTTGTCTAATTTAGGCCGCTACAAAGATGCGATCGCTGTTTACGATAAAGCGATTGATTGGAAACCAGACTGCTACGAAGCTTTCACCGAAAAAGGCTATTGTTTGAGTATTTTAGGTCGCCACAAAGAAGGCTTAGCTTGTTGCGACAAAGCGATTAAAATTAATCCCGATTATTATAAAGCTTGGTGCGATCGCGCTTACATCCTCGCCAGATTAAACCGCCACAAACAAGCATTATCTAGCTGCGATAAAGCTTTAGAACTTAACCCGGATAGCCACGAAGCTTGGAACGTTCGCGGTTTACTATCTAATCGCCCTCAACCAGCACTGACTTGCTTTGAAAAAGCTTTGGAAATTCAACCTGATTATGCAAAAGTGTGGTATAATCACGGCCTAGTATTATTGCGGTTAGGCCAGAACGAAAAAGCACTTTGTTGTTTTGAAAAGGCATTAGAGATTAAACCCAATTCTCAGGAATTTTGGCATCCTCAAGCTTGGTATGCGCGGGGTTATATGCTGGTGAAGTTCAGGCGATATGAAGAAGCGATCGCTTGTTTTGAAAAAGCCTTGTCACTCCAACCCGACTATGGAACTGCTGCTTTATACAAACTGATTATCTTAATCCTAAACGGCAAATTTTTCAACCACATTGCTCATCCAACTAAAAGAAAAACCCTATGGCAGGACTTGAAGACGATTCTATATTCTATCAAGTACCTTTTAATCGGATTTTTGGCTATTATTATTCTAAATACATATGCCAAAGGGGCTGGGATGATGGTCTTGCAAGAAACATTGTCTGTAGTCTTTTCTGTGGGAATTCTTTGCTTATTTATTTGGGAACTATGGCTAAACAGAAGCAACTTAAAGTTTGCTTTACAATTTTATAAAAGGGGAATAATAACTTACATCCGAGCATTTTTAATTCTGATTATCACCCTCAGTACATTTGTAGGAGTAGCTTCTGTTGTTCCTCCATTTATGCGTTGGGGATGGGCGAGTGCAGTTTTTGGCAATTCAGGTAATTTAGTATTTCAACCAATAACCACAGTCCAAAAGATTAAAGCAGCCCAAGAGGTAGAGCAACCTAAAACAGCACCACGCTTAGAAAAACAGCCGCAAGCAGCAGCAAAAACCGAAAATTCAACCAAAGTCGAACCTGTAAAAGAGGCTAGCCAAAATCAAAAATTACTAGAAATTAACATTGACTATTCCCTGATAATAACCGTCGGAATTTGGATAGTTTTAATGTTACTTGTGCCATTTTGGGCTAACTTTGAAGAAAAAATATTTCGCCAAGGCGCGAACACCTGGAAGCAAATATTAATACGTTCAACTCAATTTGGTCTAGTCCACATTTTAGTCGGGATTCCAATTTTCGCGGGATTTGTACTGATTCTGCCAGGATTTTTCTTTGCTTGCCGTTATAAATACATCCACGACAAGAACTTGAAACAAACCAACGATGAAAAAATGGCGCAAGCAGCAGGAGTAGAAGCAAGTACAGCAGATCATGCTATCTACAACGCAATTTTGATCAGCTTTGTTGTAGCAGCAATGTTAATGTAAAAGAGGTAATGGGTAATGGGTAATGGGTAATTGGTAATGGACGCAATATCAAATCCGCCAGCAAACAGCCTCTATCTACTTCCTCTTCTTGGCGATCTTGGCGTCTTGGCGGTTGATTAAAAAAAGAACGTAATCGAAGCATAGTAAGGTAAAATAAACCAAAACGCCAAAAATGACAGCAGATGAATCCCTCGGCTAAAACCTACATCGACGCAGGTAACACCCTGAAAGAACAAGGCAAATTGGACGAAGCGATCGCCAATTACCAAAAAGCCCTCAAAATTGAACCAAACAACGCCTTAGCCTACAACCAAACCGGGGAAATTTATCTGTTGCAAGGGAAAATGGCAGAAGCGATCGCTGCGTGCCAAAATGCCATAAAATTGCAACCAAACAACGCCTTAGCCTACAAAAATTTAGGCAATGGCTTACAAGCAGGAGGCAAAATTGAGGAAGCAATTAGAGCATACAGCAAAGCAGTAGAAATCGATCCGCAATTCGCGGAAGCATATGCCAATTTGGGGAGTATGCTGGGGATACAGGGGCAAATGGAAAAAGCCATCCCTTATTTCCAAAAAGCGCTAGAAATCAAACCCAACATAGCCGCAGTACACTGGAATCTGGGAAACGCCTTAAACAAAGTAAAGCGCTCTTCTGAAGCGATCGCATGTTGGCAAAAAGCAGCAGAATGCAATCCACAACAATTTAGCGCCGAAGCAATCAACGATCGGGGATCGATGTGCGCCCAAGCGGGGAAATTTGCCGAAGCGATGGACAACTACCAACGGGCGATACAAATTAAACCCGACTTTGCCTTGGCGTATATTAACTTGGGGACATTGCTTCAGAAAGAAGGCAAAATAGATGATGCGATCGCGCAATTTAACAAAGCGCTGGAATTAAAACCAGACTACTTAGAAGCTTATGCCAAATTAGGAAATCTGCTGATTGAGCGAGAAAAATATGATGAAGCGATCGCGCAATATCAGAAAGTAATTCAATTACAACCCGATGCTGTCGAAGCCCATTTTAACTTCGGAACGGCACTGCTAGAACAAGGGAAAATATATCAAGCGATCGCTGCTTTGCAAAAAGTGCTTGAACTGCAACCCAACAATGCAGAAGCTTATAGCAACCTGGGCATCGCACTGTATCGACAATTTAAACAATCAGATCGAGGCAACTTAAATCAGTTCGACGCCGCCTTCAACAACTTCCAAAAAGCACTCGAAATCAACCCCAACCTTTTAGCCGCCCATGTGGGAATCTATGAATTAATTAATAATTCGATTATACTTCTCAGCAATTATTCTTTAGAACATTTAAAAAAAGCCGCTGAAACCCATTTGCAAAATTGTGGTGAAACCGGCAAACTAATTGCTAGCACTACCTTTATCAACGTTTATCTTAAATCCGGCTTGCATCAAATCGCCCTAGAGAAATTTTTAGAAATAGAACCATTAATCTATAACTCCGAATTAAGCGAACCAGAAATCACCAGCCTCTATGCCCATTTACTATTTAACCTCAACTACTTGCGCGATGATAGAGCCGCAAATAGTAAACTATCGAAATTGATTGGCGAACGATATGCAGAACTGATTGCTAAAGCATACTCACCTATTAATCTACCCCAAAAACCTCGCCAAGGTCAGTTAAAAATTGGCATTCTTTCCGCTCATTTTCGCAGACATTCCGTCAGTTGGTGCAGTGGCGATATCATCCAAGAACTAGCCAAACTGACGCCTCATTTATATTTGTATTCTACCAAACAATATCAACCCGACGACCGAACCCAGCTATTTGAAAAGGTAGCGGCGAAATTTTACAAACCGAGTAAATTTACCAATGGAAACGCAGACGGAAAAGAGATCGTTGAGCAAATATTGCAAGATGAATTGGATGTACTGATTGAATTGGACTCAATAACCATCCCCCTGCAAGTCGATATTATCCATCAACAACCAGCGCGCCTTTGCTTATCTTGGTTAGGATTTGAAGCACCGTTTATTTCAGAGAAAAATTACTTTCTGGGCGACGGGCACACCCAACCAGAAGGCGTGGAAGAATACTACCGCGAACAGTTAATTCGGATGCCAGATTCATTCGTTGCCGTAGGGGGATTTGAATGCTTACCAGTAGATAGAAAAAATGCCAGAAGAGGATTAAGAATAGCAGAAGATCAAATTGTTTACCTTTGCGTTTCTCCCGCGTATAAACTTAATGCAGACTTGATAAAAGCCCAGGTGCAAATCCTGAAACAAGTCCCGGATAGCGTATTGATTTACAAAGGTCATACAGGGGATCTAGAAATAATTCAAGCCGCCTACAAAAAAGAATGCGAAGCCATCGGAGTCGGATTACATAGAATTAAATATTTGTCAATCACAAAAACCGAAGAAGAGCATCGCAAAAACTATAAAATCGCCGATGTTTTACTAGATTCCTATCCTTATAATGGAGGGACGCACAATCTAGAAGCATTGTGGTTTAATCTGCCAATCGTAACCAGAAGCGGCGAACAATATCTTTCGCGCATGGGGTATTCTTTCTTAAAAACCCTGGGGATTTCAGCCGGAATCGGTAACAGTTGGGAGGAGTACGTAGACTGGGGAGTTAAACTAGGTAAAGACAGGGAATTAAGACAAAAAATCCAACAGCAGCTAGTAGAATCCAAACAACCAGAAACATTATCCCCGTTGTGGAATCCGAAAAAATTTGCCCAAGATATGTATGGAATGCTGGAAAAACTTTTAAAATAGGTAATGGGTAA
>DNGG01000678.1:0-1446 GCA_003486675.1 Cyanobacteria bacterium UBA11372 | reverse complement strand
CTTTTAAAATAGGTAATGGGTAATGGCGTTCCCAGGCAAAACCGTGGAAGGGTAATAGCACATAAATTACCAATTACCAATTACCAATTACCAATTAGCAATTAGCAATTAACAATGAGCGAACAACAACATCCACTTTATAGCAGCGATCGCCAAATCATTGATAAAATATCTCAAGAAGGCCCCACCGACTATAACCTAGCCGAATTAGCGCGGTTAAAAATTCGTTATAACGGCTTTCCCGGAGCTAGAGACATCAAAGCAGACTTAGAAAAACTGCTGCAACAATGGGAATTAACCGAAGCAGAATTATACCAAAAAACGCGCCAACTTCATGCAAACAGCCGAATTTACCAAGTCCGCTCCAACAAAAAAGAAGAAGAAGACTGGAGTTAACATTTACTGCCACAAAAAGCTGATAATATAGCCAGGTTAGTCGATTAAAAAATTGTTGAAATACTGCTATGGATGCAATCGAAAATACGGCGACTATGCTTACAGGCAGATATAGAACCCCCGACATTAAGGTAGTTCAATACCTTGCTCCTATTGATGTAGCCCGATGCAATGCAGACTTGATAGCGGCCTCAATTGGAACGCCCGATAGTGCGGCGATTGTATGTACTAATATCAATGCGATCGCTAACCCTTTATCGCCTCCAGATTCGTTTACTGATAGTTCCTGGGAGGAATTTAAAACGAGTCAAGAATACCGGGGGTACATTCATATTTCATCGTTTGAATATCAACTTGAAAATGGCAAGATAGTCAACTTCACCCAGCCAACAAGTGAATTCAACTATGGCTATACCAGATTGCCTTTACCAAGTGGCTTAGTTTTCGAGGAAGCCGAACCTTATACAGGTTCGGCTTTTAATAATTTGAGTTCTACCCTCAATGACACAGCCGACACATTAATTGTCACAGAACAGCGGGCGCAACGCATTGCTACTGCAAGGCGCATTCCAGGAATTAATTTGACTGGCTACGATGCTCCGTTTGTTTTCTTGCGGTTGAATCAAACAATTAAAGCCGACGGCTCCCCGATTAAAATTGATATTGAGCGGAGTATTTTTCCTAGCGTCAGAGTCTACCTGAATAACCAACTGCAAGCGCAACAGCTACAAACGAATTTAGCCGAATTTATCATCAGCGGTGGATTGGCTCCACAAAGCAGTCCCGGCAATTTTATCCCCTTACCTGTAGGCGTCGGCAATTTTGGCCCCTCTGGATTAGATATCAACCTATCTGTCAGCCAGCAACAGGTTGCTTGACATACTTCTAAACAGGTACTGAAACCGAACAAAAACATCTGAGCAAGTTGGGTTTCGTTACTACTAAAATTACTTATTCAGGACTTACGCAACTACACTAAATATAGTGTGATGCTGCGTTACGAAGAAAGCTAACGCACCCTACATATAGAAACTTTGCGTAAGTCCTGTT
>DNGG01000037.1 GCA_003486675.1 Cyanobacteria bacterium UBA11372 | reverse complement strand
TGCTTTTTTTACCATTAGCCATTAGCCATTAGCCATTAACCATTAGCCATTAGCCATTAGCCATTAGCTAGACTCTAAAACTTGACGAATGCGCCGTTCTAAACGGTCAAGGTCTAAACCGCCTTCGTCTCGACAAATACGCCTTACAGTGCCATTAAGATTACCCAAATCAACTATTAAATCTTGCAGGATTTCTTGCTGCTGACGCGACTGGGTAACTTCGCGGGGTTCTTGTACTAAATCGCGCACAATAGTATCTTCAGCACGGGAGGCAACGATCGGATCTGCTTGCCCTTCAAGGTGAACAAAAGTGCGCCTTCCCGGCCCCCGTTCTTCCTCAATTGGTATTACCGCTGATACGCGATCGCTCCGCACGTATTTGCCAAATCCGAGATGAACTAAAACCGATGATTGTATTTTCATAAACCCTAATATTTTCTGGTTTCCTTATCCTTATTTTAACAATAATAAAAATGTTTTTTAACGGCGGTTTTTACCCGATTTTTACTAGGGTTTTCCCTCTATTAAAAACAGCATTAAAAGCAAAATAAAATTCTCTATCACAGAAAAAAGGCTGACGGGGGAGAGAGTCTCAACAACCTGGCTCTATTGAACTAAAATTTTAAACAATTCCAAACTTTTTTTAATCTATATAAGCAAAAAAATGCTTTCAGATTTGTTAGTTGATCCCCATACCCTGGTTATGTTGGCTGCGCCTACATCTGGGGGCAAATTCGATCGAGTATGGCAGGATCGTTATGGTGAAATTAAGGTAGAATCAGTAGAATTAACTGGATAAATTGTTCAAGCGGTCGTTGTTGTTGGTGAAAATACTTATGAGTGGCATAAGTCGCTACGATCAAGCGCTAATTAGCCTCGAACAAGCTTGGCAAAGGGAGTCGAGCAACTCAAATCTCTGGTATAACCAGGGCGAGGAGCTGGCTAACGCGGGTCGTTACGAAGAAGCACTTGCCTGCTTCGAGAAAGCCGTAGAAGAGCAGCCGAATGACTACGCAGCTTGGGTTTTCCACGCCGTAATGCTGATCCACTTAAACCGCTATCAAGAAGCTGTTACAAGTTGTAACAAAGCTTTAGAAATTCAACCAACCGATCCGCAAGCCTTGATTTTCAGAGGCGCGGCGCTGCATCGTTTGGGAAGCTATGCCGAAGCTTTCGACAGCTACGACAAGGCATTGGGAAACTCGGACCGATCGGGATGGAGAAAAAAGCTAAGCAAATTGATGGAATGGGTAATGGGTAATGGGTAATAGGTAATGGGTAATAGGTCATGGGGAAAGGCGTGTGAGCAATTACCAAGCTGGCAATTAGCAAGCTGGCAATTAGCAATTACCCATTACCCATTACCCATTACCCATTACCGCTGACCTTCAAGTAGATTGTCTAAAATAGACAAATAACGATTTGGGGGCCAGGTTACTGGTCAAGAGTGCATATCGAGACAATCTACGGAAATCTTCAGGGTTTAAAGTCTAGCCAGCTCAAGCAGCTACAACGGCTGTATCATCAGCGGATTCCGGGCGATCGCATCACCACCCCAGAATTTGCCCAAAGGCTGGCAGCTATTAGCGCGGAACTATCCGAACCTGTCTGCGCCTATCTCAATCGTCGGGGACAGGTGATTCGCGTCGGTGTTGGTACGCCCCGTCAAACTCAAATCCCGCCTTTAGAATTGCCGCGCTATGGTGCCGAACGACTCAGCGGTATTCGCTGCCTCGCCACCAATCTCAAGTCCGAACCGCCCAGCGTTGCGGCTTTAACCGCAATGGCGCTGCAACGGCTCGATGTACTGGTGGTGCTAACTGTTACCAGCGAAGGATTTGAGCGCCGGGGCGGGGGTGCGACGGGTTATGTCAAAGAAACCTATCTGGCACACCTAGTACCGAATCAAGTTCTGCGTGAGGAGAAAGGGACTGAAGTCCCTACTACGAACGGGGTGAAGATCGCTCCGGTGGACTCAGGCGTTGCCAATTGGAGCGTGTCGCCAGCAATGAGTCTGGATATGCTAACCAAGCAGGATTTTCTCGACTTGGTGGACTCTTTAGAAGCAGAATTTCAGCGGGAATTCATCGCCCAACAGGTAGATGCGGATAGCGATCGCGTCCTGTTAGTCGGAGTGATGACCGATGAAATGACCGCCCAAGAATTCCAGTACGGCATCGAAGAATTAGCGCGTCTGGTAGATACTGCCGGGGGTGAAGTATTGCAGGCAGTGACGCAGAAGCGATCGCGCCTCCATCCCCAAACTGTCGTCGGGGAAGGCAAGGTGCAAGAAATCGCCCTCACCGCCCAAACCATAGGTGCAAACCTGATTGTCTTTAACCGCGAACTCTCCCCCGCCCAAGTTCGCAACTTAGAAATCCAAATAGGCATCCGGGTAGTAGATCGCACCGAAGTTATCTTAGATATCTTTGCTCAACGCGCCCAATCCGGGGCGGGGAAATTGCAAGTAGAACTGGCGCAGTTAGAATACATGCTGCCGCGACTGACTGG
>DNGG01000160.1:1502-4575 GCA_003486675.1 Cyanobacteria bacterium UBA11372 | reverse complement strand
GGTTGCACGGTTGTACAGCGATTGGGGCGTTTTATGTGGTGGCGATCGCAATAATCCCACACCACCTGATGCACGATATCTTGCCAACGGTTGAGATATTCTTCTTCCCGCCGTTTAAATTCTAATCCCTGTTCGGTTGCGGGACGACCTTCTTCCCACCAGCGCAACCAATCTACCCCAAAAGCCTTGACAAAAAAGTCAAATAACCCGGTAAAAGAAACCCCAACAATCGGGTCTAATTCGCGGCTATAATGGTAGCGCGGCTCAACAAATTGATGATTGAGCAAAACGGCTACAGATAATGCTCCTGCTGCAAACGCTTTCTCTTGTTCTTGATAGTTATTCGGGTCAATTTGATTGAGGTGTACCTCTGCAAGGTTACAGTTTCCAGTTAGGGTATTGCCGAAAACTCCCTTATGAAACTCTGGTTCGTTAAAGCAGTAAGTGTCGTGAATTCCCGGTAATTCTTCAACACTTCTGACAACTTGCCATTTACCTTTGTACTTAGCATCTGTTCCTTTGCTAACATCCAAACGTTGGCAAGGTATCTCAGCACAGTCGGTAATTTGCAAGTAATACAAATCCCGACTTCTGACACCATAGTTAGTAATTGACCCTTTGCGATCGCAAAGATTTAGGGATGAACGAATGCCGCATTTGGTCAATAGTAACTGAATTCTGTAAGCGCGATCGTAGTCAGAGATGTAAATCCTGATGCCGTTGCTCTTAGTATTTGAGCCGTCTGTATCCGCTAATCCTGCAATAAAGTGCAAAATTGCTTGACGATTCCAACTCGCAATGACATTGATTGCTTCTGGATTTGTTTTTAAGCTTTTGAGAAAATCTCCCGAAAAGTCTAGATCTGTGACATCGGTAAAAGCAGGTGAGTAGCCATAATTCCTTTCAGGAGACTTACTACCAGTTACTGATAAAGCCGCTTTCTTTTCGTAAAGCCGAATCTTTGCGTTGTCATTTCTATCTGTAGTTCCATCTCCCAGTGCGACGCCCAAAGTATATGCATAGATTGGCTCTATATTCAAGCCATCTTCATACTGAATCTTAAAAGGTTCAGTATGAATGCTATATTGGCTCGTATCCATCAAGTCTTTGGTTTGAACTTCTTTGTAAACTTTACCAAAGCGATCCTTGACAAAAAACCGATGATACTCTGTGGCATCCAGATAAGAACCATCGGCAAACCTGACGCGATATAGTTTGCGATCGCTCCCCGTCTTAAATGGTGTTACTTTGCTCCATTTTTTCCCATTCCAAATTTCTATTTCCGCCCCTACAACATCCTTAATTTTGTGCATTCCATCTTTAGTTATGAGCAGGGTATCGCCGCTCACACAGTGGAAATTAGAGCCTATTATCTCTCCACAATTGTGGGTTATGCATCCATTAGCAATAAAAGAGTGAGTCAGCGGTACGTGCAGATCGTAGACGGTTTCTTCACCAAACTCTTCTACGCTTTTAACTTTTGATGTAAACCGACGGTTGACAACAGCTTCAGTGTAATTTCTGGCTAACTTATTTGCAGCTAGCTGTTCTAAACGCTGTTGTTTATCTGGTACAAGTGGGAAACCGATCAACTGACAAAATTTAATACCTTCTCCTGAGTAAACTATTAATCGCCAACTTCCTCGATTTTGGCTAACTTTTTCTGTCCCATCTTTTAAGGTATATGGAACGCCTTTACCCCCTGGTGCTTGCTTAATTTTTAAACTGCTTTTGATTCCCAAATTCAGCAGCAATAGCTGAATTTGTCTCAGCAATTCCCTGGAGCGATTACGCAGTTCTATGTGTCGAGCTTTCAGACTGACAGAGCCATCCGCACAGAATAATCCTTGTAGGAAGCCAATTATTACCTCTTTTGATTGAGATAAAAATATATCAGGTAAACGCTCTTTTGACTCAACGCCTAGTTGATCTAAAAATGAGTGCATCAAAGATGAACCACTATGAAAAGTGTAGACTCCCTTGACTAAACTAGGCTTGTGGCTATATCCAGTCAAAGATTCAACAGCCTCAGTTAGAACGGGAAATGCCGTCGTATATTCTTTTTGATTGATATAGAATACGGCGTCTAATCCCTTATTTCCTTGGTAGATTGAGCCATCACCATATAACCAACCTAGCATTTGAGCTTGCTCAACTGAGATAGTACCTTGACCAAAGCTTCCTGCTCCTTTCTGGATATATATAGCATGAGCCGAAGTTAAGTCTTTAGTTGCTATCCACCCTTCATTAGTAAAGTGTTGATGGTCGGCAGTGCATCTCATTTGCAACCCATTTTCTAGGGTGACAATGTATGTTGTTTGCACGCCAGTAGCAAAAGCGATCGCATCGGTTAGTTTAACGCCATCTAATCCTACCGAACGTAAATCTACCAAAGCTTTGAAGTTTTGACCAACCAAATCTTTTAGCGGTACTAATCCGCGCTCGGTTGAGACTAATGTATCACCCGAATGGCAAGGATTTAAACCATAGCGAGCTAAGCGATGTTCTAATTCGCCAGTAGGCATTTGAGGATAATTTTCTTGCAACCATTGTTGACCGCTTCCAGCCGCGTAAGCTTTGATAAAATTAGCTTTAACTTCAAAACTGCTAAAAATATCGCTATTTGCTCTAGCAATAGCTTCCCCAGCCCATTGAATGGCGCCCTCGCCGCTGTAGTATTGCAAACGAACAGCATCTATACATTCTTCTAAACTTGGCTTGTGGTGAAAAACGCGAGAGTGATTTGCCATGCGAAGGGCATCTCTTTCTGGATCGATTCTCCAGTTGCCATTTTCATCTTGTTGCCACAGGTTTGCCTTCGCACCTGCAAATAATTGATCGTCACTTAATCCCTGCCTAATGCCAGCTGAACGGCGCACATTTCCGGCAACGACAACTACGGCTGCTTCATCAATTAATAAACAGCATTCAACTGAATTTAATTGGCGTCCGATGGCCTTATTTAAAATAGAAGCGCAACGATCATAAAGTCCTGATAACTTGACGGGATTTGCCACGCCTCCAAAACCTTTTAAAGGTTCTCCTGCCGGACGAACATCGCTCAAATCAATGA
>DNGG01000160.1:0-1288 GCA_003486675.1 Cyanobacteria bacterium UBA11372 | reverse complement strand
GACTTGAACTTCTCCGGTAAATTGTTCATCTGTGGATAGTTCGAGCAGGGTTTGATAAGATTTTACCCAACCTTGACGGCTGTCCCCTACGCGGATATAGACTTGATTTCCAGCAATCTTAACGTCGGTTTCTTCCCGGCGTAATTCGGGTGCAGTCGAGCCAATTTCGCTTTGTAAAATTACATTTAAATGATTCCGAATAGCTGGCAATTGATTGATATATTTAGGTTCGATAACGGCTCCTGTACCGCAGCCCATCATCGCCAGATCCATCATCAAGCCAAAGGCACGCCAATCGATGACATTGGTGCTGGTGCAGTTATAGCCACCGGAAAAATTTTCTGGTTTTTCAATCCAGTCTGTACCGCCTACCCACAGCCAGCGACCTGAAGGCAAAGATTTAATTTGACGCTGCATCTGGTCTATAATGTCAGCTTCTTGGGGTGTGAGCTTGCCCAGGCGTATCAATCCGCGTAGAGTGCGATCGCACACCTCCTCCCAACTCTCTCGCCCTTTTGCCGTTCGACGACTGTAAGTTCTAAAAAACACCGGATTCGCCACTGGCGCAGTTTCCGGAAATGTGTTATTATTTTGCACCCGCTCTAGCTCTCGAACCATATCACCAAGCCTTATCGTTTTGGCACAGACACAGATTTAGTAGTGTAAGCGATCGCATATCTAGCGTCAAAGCTTGAAAAAGTATGAAATTTGCCCTATTTATAGCTAATCCCTAATTGTTCCTCTGCCCACCTGAAAGCCTGCTGACAATGACTTTAGCCCCTTGGCGATCGCCTTTATCTCGCGCCCTCCATCGCAATCGCAGCCTTGTCTACGCCCGCTACCTGCAACTGGCTACAGTTCGGTCAGATGGACGCCCTGCGAACCGTACAATCGTTTTCCGGGGCTTTCTAGGCGATACGAACCAGCTAAAATTTGTCACCGACTCCCGCAGCCAAAAAGCCGACCAAATCGATTATCAATCTTGGGGCGAGGCTTGCTGGTACTTTCCGGAAACGCGGGAGCAATTTCGCCTCGCCGGTCAGTTAATCCTAGTCCGGGAAAATTATGTAAATACAGACCTCCAGAAAGCTCGCCAATCTGCTTGGCAAGAACTTTCCGACGCCGCGAGACTTCAATTTGCATGGCCTCATCCAGGGGAAATTAGAGCTAATTCAGAAGCTTTTGCGCCACCGCCGCCCAATCCAACCGAACCGCTATCAAATTTTTGTTTACTATTATTAGATCCAGTCGAGGTGGACCATTTAGAATTGCGAGGCGAACCGCAAAA
>DNGG01000162.1 GCA_003486675.1 Cyanobacteria bacterium UBA11372 | reverse complement strand
GTATTCCTCACAGCATCTCTCAGTCTTTTAATTGACATTTCCACGCGATTTTTGAGCGGTGGTCCCGATACAGCGGGAGTTTTTGCTGTGATTATTCCCAGTGTTTTAACCCTGCTAGCGGGTGGAGGTGCATTAACAAAAACTGGGCAGGAAGGTATTGAACATATTCTCACAAGTCTGCAATTGAAAAAGGATTTGTGGGATGAAATTGTTTGCCTAGCTTCATTCTCTTTATGTTTAGTGCTGATTGCCTTTTACTGTTTAATGCCTTGGTTCGCCGAGCAATATATCAATTTGGGAGATCTTGCTTATTGCGAGCAAAATTACGCTAAAGTTGGCCTAGTTCAGAGTAACAATTGCGTGCCTCAATTAGCCAGAGCAGAAAACCAATATAACAGAGCGATCAAACTCGACCCAGATAACGCCAAAGCTCACTATAAGTTGGGAAAAATTTATCAAGAACTGCAAGATTTTGACAATGCCGTTGTCCAATACAAAATGGCTGCCAAAAGTAATATTAATGAAGCCTATGACGCGCTGATCGGCTTATACCTTGAGCGGCAAGATTATGGCAATGCAGATCGGTGGCTGCGGAAAGTCGTACCCCTAGAGGATTACTACAAAACAGAATCCAAAATCTCAGACAAACGATATCAGTTGCTTGAAAGGTTGAGTCGAGCTTATCTTGAGCAAAAAAAGTATTCGGAAGCCATTACCTGGCTGAATCAAGGTTTAAAATCAGCTAAAAACCAGCCTGAGAAACAATACAAGATGCTCAAATTATTAGGTTGGGTACGCCTGAAGCAAAACCGACCTGAAGCGATCGATCCCCTAGAACGTGCAACTAAGATCTACCCGCTTGAGCCTGCGGCTCATTGCTTATTAGCACAAGCACTAGAACAACAACAGGATACAAAAAGGGCAAAATTAGAGTGGGAACAATGCGTTGAACATGCAAGTCAAGATAATCCAGATGAAGATCGATGGTTTGGTTTAGCACGTCAGCGATTGAAAGAATTAGGAAATAAACCATGAAAGCGCAAATATCTATTCCCATAATTATCGGTTTAATTTTTGCAAACCTCGATGGTGGAATTGTGTTATCCCAAAGAACACCGACTGCCCAAAATACAGAACAACCTATTGCTCAGATGATTGAAAGTAGGGGTAGCGTAGAAGTGAGGAAGCACGGACAGTCAAACTACCGCACAGCAAGAGTTGGTGAAGATTTGTTCATGGGAGATTTGGTGCGAGTGGCGAAAGGATCGAGAGCAGTTGTCCGCTGTACTTCTAACTTAACAACTTGGAGAGTGCCTGATGATGGCGTTGCTTGGGGTGTGGCGAATACCTGCTCCCCGCGACGGCGGTAAGTTGCTCAATTTGCTTGTTATTAATCAAATTCAGGCTGAATTGTTGACGGATAATAGAAAGTCAGAGCAGTATTTCCGTAAATTTTTTGCCGACAAATTTCTAATGATAAAATAGGATCGGTCAGACTGCGATCGGGGTCGTGTTCTACGGCGATTTCACCAGTGGGAGAAAGGAGTTGATATTGTGCGATCGCTTCCAAAATCGGGTGATATAATTCGCTAGCATAAGGCGGATCGAAATAAATCCGATCGAATTGTTCGCCCGCTAAACTTTTCAATTTCTGAATAACATCGCCGCGTAATATTTTAAAACTTTGTTCTGATTTGGCTACTTTTTGCCAGTTTTCTTTGATAATTCCACAAGCTTTAGCAGATTGTTCAATTCCCACGACATAACTAGCACCGCGACACAAAGCTTCTGCACCCATTGAACCGCTACCGGCGCACAAATCTAACCAGCGACACCCTTCAATTGAGCCTTGCCAAATGTTAAATAAAGCTTCCCGCACCCGTGCCAGAGTAGGTCGGGTAGCCTGACCAGGTAACGTTTTTAACTCGCGGTTTCCGTAGATTCTAATGCTCATAGGTAATCGATGATTGGTAATGGGTAATTGGTCAAAACTTACGCCAAAATTATAACCGTAGGGTGCGTTAACGAAGTGTAACGCACCACCAGCATTGCTGCGTAAGTCCCGTTGGTAATGAAGTATTTCAATTACCCATTACCAATTAGCAATTACCAAATTTAAGTCAATGCTGGTGCTTTCACCAATGCGACGAAATTAGACAAAATTTGCAATCCGGCGGTGGAAGATTTTTCCGGGTGAAATTGAACAGCCATTAGATTATCGCGTGCGATCGCAGCTGTCACCGTTTGACTTCCATGGGTTACAGTTGCAGCGCGCACCGCCGCATCAATTGGATCGACATAATATGAATGAACAAAATAAACCCAAGGCGAAGCCTCTAAATTTTGCCACAGAGGCACGTTTGGTTGGGTAAATTCTAACTGGTTCCAACCCATGTGAGGAATAGTAATTCCGGGTTCAGATTTAAACCGCCGCACTTTACCTGGTATAATTCCCAATCCGGGTTCTTTACCTTCTTCGCTACTTTCAAATAGAATTTGTAAACCCAGACAAATACCTAAAAAGGGTTTTCCGGATGCGATCGCATCTTTAATCGGTTGTTCTAGATCGCGCGATCGCAAGTGCTGCACTGCCGGATCGAACGAACCCACCCCAGGCAATACTACCGCATCTGCCCGTTCAATTTCAGCAGCAGAATCGGTTATTTTAGGAGTTGCACCTGCATTTTCCAACCCTTTGCAGGCCGAGTGCAAATTTCCCATGTCGTAGTCTACGACGGCGATAACTGGCATTCTTTTCTTTCCACCCCCAATTGGTGCAATCCAATTTTATCCTAAATTCCATGACTAAAAAAATCCTGCTCACCTCATTCGATACCTGGCTTCCCCATCACAAGTCTAATTCTTCCGACGATTTATTAATACAAATTGCCAAATCTAATTCCCTACCTCATTCTTTAACTTTCTTAAGGCGTCTTCCTGTTGACATTAGTTTAGCCAGTCATCGCGTCCTTAACCACATTGAGCAATTACAACCCGATGGTATTATTTGCTGTGGAATGGCAGAAAAACGCCAGCAATTAACTGTAGAATCGAATGCCACTTTTGGCGGTTATTCGATTAAAACATCGCTAAATCTTGAGCGATTGGTTTCTGGTTTATCCCACACGAAGATTAGCCACGACGCTGGTAAATTTGTTTGCGAAGGACTTTATTATCATGTTTTAAAGGAGTTACGCGATCGCTCCCTCAACATTCCTTGCATCTTCGTCCACGTTCCCCTACTTACCCATGATAACTCTCCTAAAATTATCGCCGATTTCACCTTAATTATCCAAAGGATACTTCCTTAATCTTCCTTCTCTCTTCTGGAGCGTCTTCTGCGCCTGGAGTGGTTCACTTTATTTAAACCCCTTTCCTGCCTTTTTTTGCCCCTTACCTTTAGACTTAGATTTATTCACCTCTGCCACAGCTTCCTCAAACAAATTGTGTAAATGCATTGGCACGCTGGCAATTTCCGGTAACTCCGGTTCTAGCGGTTTATTATATTCCTGAAGCAGCGCATCTAAATCGTTTTCTATATTAAAATTCGGGCGGTTTAATACCCCTTGCAATACCTTTTCCAACTTGGTTGGATACTGTTCGGCTAACCGATGCCAGACAAAAGCATTAATTGCCGGATCTTCTAGATAATTGCGAACCAATTTCTCAGCATTAGGAACGATCTGCCAATCTTCTGCTTGCAGCATTTCCTTAAACTTACTGTAAGTTGGCAGCAACATTTGTCCCCAGCGAGGATGAGTTAATACAGTCACCTGTTCGGCTTTTTTCAGATTTTCGGGTAATTCAACTTTAGGCATTACCATTTTAGTTTTCCCCTTGCCATCAAACATCTGGGAAATTTCTTTGGCATCTGCACCTGCTTCTTGAGCAGCCGCTTTAATTTCCTCTTCTGAAATTCCTGCTTCTGCGGCTATTTCTTCCAATGATTTAGAATCATCGATGCCTGCTGCTGCCAATCGTTTTTTAGTCGTTAATTCTTGAAATTCGGCGAATTTCTTGTTAAGCTGGTATCCAGGCATGGTAATTTTGTCGCTGCCGAAGAAGTCAACAAATTCTTGGTGATATCGCTCGACCGAATGCCATGCTTCCTCTAATAAATCTGGAGCATCGCTGTAAAGATACGACTTGTAGTTATCCTTAAAATTACCAATAGCTACCGCTAGTTTCGGCTTGCCCAAATTACCCATTGGTTGGCAAGGGCCAGAAAACATCCAATAATTATCTGTAACAGGGGCAATGCGGGTGAGTAAAATTTCGCCCATCTTAAAATTAGCCATTTCCTGTAAAGTTTTGGGGTCGTTGGGCTTGACGATATAATGTTTGTCTGTAATCCAGTTCCTTAGCTCAAAGCCATCTGGTAAAATTTGGGTAACAGCAAATAAGCCGATAAAACTGCGTTGCCAGTTTTGGATGAGATTGCGATCGCTCTCTTCCAACTCCGGCTGACTCTGCAAAAATAAATCCAACGGTGTCTTATCCCCAACTTTTCCTTCAGTCAGGAACATATCCAACAGCAAGTTTTTCTCGAAAGCGGCGTCGTAGCGACTATCTTTGGAGCGCGATCGCGTCGCAAAATAAGTCTCAAGTGCTACTGCTAACTCATCCTCCGCGTCAAGTACGAAGTCGATTAAGTTTTGTTTCAACTGGCGCGATCGCTCTAAAATAGCATCCACAGTCCGACCTCTAAAGACCCCTTATTTACCCTGACCCCAACAGCAAAATTTGAAATCCCCTCCAGGATAGATCTATAACCTCTAGCCGTTTGCCAAACTTATAGCTAAATTAGAAAGATGTGTAGCTTAGGTTGAACAAAGTGAAACCCAACCTACAAACTGCATAAGTGCCACCACCCCAGAAATACTTATAAATAGCTGATGGGTTAACCCATTACCAAATCCAAAAATGTTGCAAGGGTTACAACTTTTACAAGGACGCTATCAACTCCAACAACAATTGGGGCGAAACGCTGGGCGTCAAACTTGGTTAGCAGCGGACATCAAAACATCACCCGCCGAGACAGTAATCGTCAAATTGCTAGCATTTAGCCCTCAAATGCAATGGGAAGATTTTAAATTATTCGAGCGCGAAGCACAAGTTCTAAAAAACCTCAACCATGCCAGAATTCCTCGATATCGCGATTATTTTTCCCTCGATAAACAGACAGGTAGCGGTTTGGGCTGGTTCGCCTTAGTACAAGATTACATCCCCGGTTCATCCTTGCAACAACTGATAGACGAAGGCGAACGATTTAGCGAAACACAAGTGCAGCAAATTGCTACAGACATATTGAATATTTTAATTTACCTCCACGATTTGAGTCCGCCAGTTTTACACCGCGATATCAAACCGAGCAATCTAATTTTAGCAGAAAATGGGCAAGTTTATTTAGTAGATTTTGGTGCAGTTCAAGACCAAGGTGCTAGCGAGGGAGTTACTTTTACAGTAGTAGGAACTACTGGTTATGCCCCATTAGAACAATTTTGGGGAAAAGCAGTTCCCGCATCCGACCTTTATGCGCTGGGTGCTACACTAATTCATTTATTAACTGGCATTGCACCTGCTGAATTACCGCAAAATAATTTACGAATTCAATTTAAAGACAAGGTTAGTATTAATCCTAATTTTGTGCGTTGGATTGAAGCACTGACAACACCCGATTTAGAGCAAAGATACAGCAACGCAAGTCAAGCATTAGAAGACCTAAAAGCTAATCGTTACCTTAATGCCACACTGCAAAAAATTCGTCCGCCAGTAGGTAGCAAGATCAAAGTTTGGAAATCTCCAACTCAGTTAAAAATTGAAATACCAGGCCGGGGAATAAAGTTTTTTATAGAGCTAATCGCCTTTGCAGGTAAATTAATTTTAGGCGGCGGAGCTATAGTCAGTCATTTATCTTTATTATTCTTGATACTTTTCCTATTTTTTGGCGCTATTTCGGCGTTTTATGGGCTTTTTTCTCCATTAGGCATCATTGCCTTAGTTTTATTAATTATGTTACTGTTGCCCCTAGCGCTTGGAGTTCGATTATCGAAGGCTCTCAGTCAGGAATTCATTAAACTTACTGCCAGCTTAAAGCTGCCACGCTTTGCTGCCGGTAAATCTTATATTTTTATAGATAGAGACAGTTTTGTTCTTGAGAAAAACTTGTTAGGGTGGTGTTACCTCCGCCAAAAGGGAGAAACTTCGACGATAAAAAATATTAAACTAATTTCCGCTCAAGGAGTGACAATTTATACTAAAAAGGCTAGATATTCATTGGGACACCAATTAAATGAATCTGAATGTTATTGGTTATGTCAACAGCTTCGAGATTGGTTGAAGTCATCGTAAATTAAAATCAAAATTATGCAAGCAAAACAAGTTTTACAAGCACGCTATCAACTCCAAGAACGATTGGGACAAAATGCGGGTCGTCAAACCTGGATCGCAGAAGATTTAGAAACCAAAACCAGACAAAAAGTAATTGTAAAATTGCTACCTTTTAGACCTCAAATGCAGTGGGAAGAATTAAAGTTGTTTGAGCGAGAAGCTCAAGTGCTGAAACATTTAAAACATCCAAAAATTCCTCAATATCGCGATTATTTTTCTATTGAAGATAGAGAAAATTCGGGATTAACTTGGTTTGCTTTAGTGCAAGATTATATCCCTGGTTCATCCTTGCGGCAGATGCTAGATTCGGGTAAGCGTTTTAACGAAGATGAAGCTAAAGAAATTGCCACCCAAATCCTAAAAATTCTGATTTATTTACACGAATTAAGTCCCCCTGTGCTGCACCGCGATATCAAACCTAGTAATTTGATTATGGGAGAAGATGGGCAAGTTTATTTAGTAGATTTTGGCGCAGTTCAAGACAGAGCAAAAGCAGAGGGAGTTACCTTTACTGTAGTAGGAACTAGCGGTTATGCACCACCAGAACAATTATGGGGAAAAACCGTACCTGTTTCAGATTTGTATGCATTGGGTGCAACTTTGATTCATTTATTAACAGGTACTGCACCCGCCGACCTACCTCAGCATCAAATGCGGCTAGAATTTAGAGATAAAGTAAATATAAATACCGCTCTAGCCAACTGGATCGAACAATTAACAGAACCCGCTCCCGAAAAGCGCTTTGTATCCGTAAAAGAAGCGCTGGAAGAGCTGCAAGCACCTACGCATTCTTCTGGGGAAATTAATCAACCTGCTGGGGAAAAGGTTAACTACGGACGGCTGATACTTTTATCTTTGTGTGCAACTGTTTTGAGCGGCTGTGTTGTTGTTTTACCGCTGATATTTTTACCTGCTTTGTTGAGCGGTAACACTACTAAAACAAAACAAACTGAAGCGAAACAGTATGTTTCAGCTATGAATAAATCTCAGCAAGCATACCATCTAGAATACGGTAAATTTGTCACTCACGACAATAAAAAAGGATGGGATAAACTGGGTCTTGGGATTAAAACCGAGACTAACAACTATATATATTCATTTCACGGGAGAGAGAAAGCTGTATTTAACTATGCAATATCGAAAGATGATAACCTTAAAAGCTACGTCGGAGGAGTATTCGTAGTTTCTGATATTAAGGGGGAAGTGAATACGCAGGCAATAGTTTGTGAAAGTAATTCTCCCCTGACAATCCACCCTAACGAGCCAACCTATCAAAATAGTGTTGTAGCCTGCGGTTTTGGCACAAGAAATATTTCAAAATAATAAAGGAATTCTCACAAGATGCTGCAACAAGAAAAAGTATTACAGGGACGCTATCAACTCAAACAAAAATTAGGCCAAAATGCCGGACGGCAAACCTGGCTAGCAGAAGATTTACAAACTGAAAACAGCGAGAAAGTAATTGTAAAACTGCTAGCATTTGGTGGGGAAGTTCAATGGGATGACCTAAAATTATTTGAGCGGGAATCACAGGTTCTTAAACAACTTAATCACGAGCGAATTCCTAAATATCGGGATTATTTCTCCGTTGATGACCGCACGCTTTGGTTTGCATTAGTGCAAGAATATATACCTGGACATTCCCTAAAGGAATTGCTGAATGAAGGCAAACGTTTCACCGAACAGGATGTACGCAAAATTGCTCAAGAAATTTTGACTATCCTAATTTATTTGCACCGGCTTAATCCACCACTGTTGCATCGCGATATCAAGCCAGGTAATTTAATTTGGGGTGAAGATAATCGAATTTATTTAGTTGATTTTGGGGCAGTGCAAGATCGCGCGGTGAAAGAGGGTGTCACGTTTACCGTAGTGGGAACTTATGGTTATGCACCAATGGAACAATTTGGCGGTCGATCTGTTCCAGCATCGGATTTATATGCACTGGGAGCAACTTTAATTCATTTATTAACGGGGATTCCACCAGCAGATTTACCCCAGGAAGATTTAAAGATTGAGTTTCGCGATCGCACCAACGCCAGCCCCGGTTTGGTAAAGTGGATTCAAACCCTCGCAGAACCATCCCTAAAACGACGTTTTAGCACTGCTAAACAAGCCTTGGAAGCTCTTAATACTGGCAAAAATTTCAACAATTTAACAGTTATCCAACCCTTAAACCGAGCGGTAACGGTAAATAATTCTGGTTGTGGTAATTTATTTGATGAATCCAT
>DNGG01000306.1 GCA_003486675.1 Cyanobacteria bacterium UBA11372 | reverse complement strand
GCGGACTTTTTAGAAGACAGTCACGAAGTAAAAGCCTCAGCTTGGTTTGGGCGTTACCTGGATGGGGAGACGGTAGAATTTTACATCGAAGGTAGCGGCGGTTATGCCATCTCGAACATAGACTTGAGCAGTCACGAGATTTATTTCACCAAGCAGACGGTGATGGCGAATTTGGAGCCAATAATTTTCTTTTGTTACCAAAATGAGTACGCGGCTGCGGGGGAGGCGTTAGGGGAGGGACTGCAAAAGACGTTGGAAAAGTTGAACAAGCGATCGCGCGTTCCCATAACATTAGAAGCATCCCAACGTCCCCCAGATGCCCCAATTCGACTCAACAGTACCCAAATGCGGAAAATCCGCAAAAGTCTGTTAATCATAGCCGACACCACCCCCATCACCAGTTTTGCCGCCAAGGAGACTACCCAGCTAATTCCCAGTCCCCAAGTCTGCATCGAACTCGGCTATGCCCTACAATGCAAGCGCACCGAGCAAATATTGCTGGCGCACATGGAGCGCCCCGACATGAGCGGGCAATTTCCGTTTGATTTGCCCAACTATCAACGGCTATCGTTTAAAACCGCAGCAGAACTCGATAAAATCCTGCCTAAAGCGATCGAAGCTCAATTAGCAAGGTATAACTTGTTCTAATGGCGAATTGGTAATCGGTAATGGGTAATCGGCAAAGGAAAGAATGTATACTTTTCCCCAAGTTATCATCGCTTTTGAGCAATGCCCGATGCCCCATGACCTATTACCCATTAGCCATTTACCCTCGTTCCCATGCTCTGCCTGGGAACGTCATTACCCAATCGGAAATCAATCGTGCGTTTTGACCCCGATCGCCGCATAATGTTTTCCGTGCAGTCAATTATAAAAATCCAGTTATGCCCAAACCTAGTGAATATGCCGTACACCTGCTGATCAATGGCGGTCATCGAGAAGAAGTGCGTTTTCCGACTATTCAAGAATTCCAAAAGTGGTACAGTGGCGAATTAGTACCTAAGTCTGCGTCGGACGACTTTATTAATGTCCCGATTAAGAATATCCAGGGAGAATATATGGTGGTTCGTCCATCTAGCATTCTGGCAATTCGCGTAGAACCAGTTTTTACAACCAGTATCGAACGCTACTAATGATTAAAACTCTAGCATCTTTAACCCTCGGTCTGGGCATTGCCATCGGCACCGTTACTTTACCAGTTATGTCTGCGCCCCTGCGACTTGTCAGTACTGAGCAGATCAACGTTGCGGCAGACTCACTAGGACTCGACGATCAACTTTGGGGGCGTGACGGCGAACCAGGGGATAAGCGATCGCTCATCACCTCCATCGACAACAGTATCACCTATGTGCAAACCCCCAAAGCTGCCCAAGTTTACCGTAACTATTCGGTACGGGGAATTACCCGCGATCGCGTCCTGCGTTCCCTCGTCCGCTTCCGCGAACTGGTGCTATCCTCGGATTCCCCAGCACAACTGAGAGAATCTGTCAAGCAAGAATTTGTATTTTACCAATCAGTGGGTAAAGATGGTCGGGGAAGCGTGTTTTTTACCGGATACTACGAACCAATATACCAAGCCAGTCGCGTTCCGACTCCAGAGTTTCGCTATCCACTGTATCGCCAACCAGCAAATATGGAAAGCTGGCGCAAACCTCATCCGACGCGCATCCAACTAGAAGGCAGAGATGGGTTAAGTGGAAATGGACTGTTACGCGGGTTGGAATTGGTTTGGTTGCGCGATCGCTTGGAAGCGTTTTTGGTACAAATCCAAGGTTCGGCTCAACTACAGCTAACCGATGGTACCACGATGACGGTCGGCTATGACGGCGGTACTGATTATCCATATGTCAGCGTTGGGCGACAAATCGCTGGCGATGGGAAATTGCCTTTAGATGGCTTAACTTTACCCGTACTGATTGACTTTTTCCGCCGCAATCCTTTCGAGTTGAGTAATTATATTCCGCGCAACAATCGCTTTATCTTTTTTAGAGAAACCCACGGTGCGCCCGCGATGGGCAGCATACAAGTGCCGGTGACAGCAGAGCGATCTATTGCCACCGATAAATCTTTAATGCCTCCAGGTGCTTTAGCGTTAATACACACGCGAGTTCCCTTTCCTACGGCAGTTAAAGGACGGATGGAACAGCGTTTGGTGAGTCGCTACGTGTTGGATCAAGATACAGGTAGTGCAATTCGCGGGCCAGGACGTGTAGATTATTTTATGGGGACTGGTGAAGTTGCAGGCGATCGCGCCGGCGTGATCGGCTGGAACGGGCAATTGTATTATCTGCTACTCAAAGAGTAGGTTGATGATAGCGATCGCGCTTGAAATAGGGAGTGCGATCGCTCAATTAGCTATTTCTATCTGTCTAGGTTAATTTGATCGCTGGATAGTTACGATGGGTGATTTTTCTAGTTTTCAGATTACGGGCGGTGATGAGTAATCGCTTATTATCATCAATAGAAAATTCGACTTCAAAGCAGGGTTCACCTTGCTTAGCTGGTTGTGACAAATTTAAGAAAGTTGGACTATGTTCGTTGATCCAGAAGTGAAGGCGTTGTTCTGAGTCGTTAGGGGTGACCGAAATCAGACGCGCCGCACCCGATGGGTCAAACACTAATTCTATCGGAGCGGCTTTACTTTGCTGATAGCGTTCTGCTATTTCAAAGATGGCTAATCCGAGTTGGGTTTGTCCATCGTAAGAAGCTTTCACAGTTAGTCGTGCTATTGTCTCGGTGGTTGGGTAGGGTGTCCCGCGTTTGACGAGGACGTGATAATCGTAGTCTCCCTTGTCGCGATTTACGTAACGAATGGCATAATCGTGCTGGATGTGGTCGTAGAAATCTACACCAGCAACGAAGGCAGCGGCACCCCGCGCTACGGCATCTAGAGGACGGTTCAGCATAACTCGCTCTTTACCGAAGATGCGCCGCACGGTACGCTGGACGCAGGGAATTTGACTGCTGCCACCTACCAGCAACACGGCTTTGATATCATCTTCTTGGTAGCCGCGATCGCGGGCAGCATTTAAGGCGCGGCGAATGGTTTGGTCAATTTGGGTGAAGGTGTCGCGTTCGTCGAGCAAGTCTTCAAATCTAGTGCGGCTGAATTCTGCTGATAGCACTGCACCCGTATTTGGATTCATGACGGTGACATCGGCGCGATCGCTCTCTGATAATCTGACCTTGGCTCGTTCGCACTCTGCCAACAGCGCCCGACTCAGTTGTCGCACCTCTTCATCGGTATCGCTACGTCCGGTTTGGCGCAGCACATCTTGAAATAACCATTGGTCGATAGTCGCACCGCCCAAATCTACTCCCGCTTTGCCCAATACGCGGCACCTGCGTCCCGCTTGGGATTGTTCCTCTGTTTCAATTAGCACTACGGCTACATCTAAAGTGCCACCGCCAAAATCAAAGATGAGATAGACATCTCCTGGTTGAATATGGGCACCATAGCCTAAAGCAGCAGCGGATGGTTCGTCAATCAGTCGGAAACGGGGCATCCCAGATGCTTGCGCCACTTCTGTCAGCCAATTTTCGTAATGCTCAAATGCTTCAACAGGTACGGTAAAGGCAACTTCTTCATTACCAATGTTCAGTTCTTCAGCCGCAAATAGCAACACGCTGGAAAGGAAATCTCTACCCGCCTCAAAGTGAGAAATCTGCTTGCCATCCAGTCGTCGTTGCACAAGACTGCGATTGGCGATGTAGCGTTTCATCCAGCGGAAAGTGCGTTCTGACTGGTAGAGATTTTGGCTGTGTACCTGGTTGCCTATCCAGCGCCGACTATCTGGGGCATAGTGAATCAGGGAGGGAATCACGGAGATTTTCTCGTTACCGTGCTGATAGTATTGACCGTAGTCGGGGATGTGAAGTGGTACGCCTTCTTGTTGGCTATCATCCCACAGAGCCAGTACAGTATTGGAGGTGCCAAAGTCAACAGCTAAGCGTCCTGGCATGGTGCGACTCCGGCTTTACGAATGACTTTGCCTTGATAGGAGATACCTGCAAATTTTACCGCTACCGTTGTTCCTGGGGTGAGGGATGCACTGGTACTGAGGGCATCGTGGTAGTTAGGGTCAAAAGAGACGGTTTCACCAACGCTGCAATCAAGGGTTAATCCGTTGTCTTCTAAGGTGCGGATTAAGCGTTTGGCGACGGCGAGGACATCTTTGGCTTGTACGGGTTTGCCTTCCACTTCTAATAGATGCGTTTGGGTGAGGAGTTGGGTAACAGGTGCGGCGGTGTCGGTCAGGAGTTGTTCGATTTGGGTTTGGACGGCTGCACTAATGCGGGTATTTTCGCTGGTGCGTTGGCGTTCTAATTCTTGTTTGAGGCTGGTTATTTGTTGGTCGCGTTCTGATAATTCTAAGCGCAGGGTTTGGATGTCTCGGTCTAGAGTTAGCGATCGTTCGTCATCAGCGGTTGGGAGTGCTTGCGGTTTTTGGAATAGTCCTTTGAGCCTTTTCAGCATTTTTGCCCTTTATATCTACAAAAATTCTACAATCTATATGGTTTCTGATTACTCTATTTCGATATCAAACTCCCCAGCATCAATTTGCTTAGATGCATCTTCGACTTCAATATCGAAACGCCGCCGTAAGTTTATTAAGGCTTGCAGGAATTTTAGCCAGTTCAAGTCATCATCATAAATTTCTTCAAGATTTTCAGTATTACGTAGGTTTACTCCTAACTCAGATAATCGTAAGTATCTGGAGCTATTTGATCTAATAGAAAATCTTGTTTGCACCCAGCTCATATCTTCTCGGCTCATCTGCCCAACAAGTAAGTGACACAGGAAAAACAAGTTACTATTATTGTTGAGAGATTCTTCTAAAGTTGGGATTTCTGCCACACAATTGTGTGCTAATTCGACCAACTTAATAAACAAGATTTTCTCATCCTCTAGACTGGGAAACCATTTCACTGCGTCTAACTGTTGCAATAACTGTCTAGTTTTGACAGCTGATACCTTCCCAACCAAACGCCACATTTCCTCCCAATGTTTGCCATTACCCAAAACTGCTATCGTTGTCTCCCATTCAGTATCTGTCATTTCTTCCAGTCGTTGTCCCTGAACGCCACCAAGCAGAATTCTCGCTAACTCAATACGTCCTGCTTGCCGTGC
>DNGG01000058.1:6023-12507 GCA_003486675.1 Cyanobacteria bacterium UBA11372 | reverse complement strand
CCTACACGACGCTCTTCCGATCTAAGCAAAACCAGCGATCGCAACCTGCCCGATCGCTGGTTTTGCTTTGAGCTATCCATCCGGGCGGCTTTGCCGCAGATCGCAGCGATCGCATATACAGCGGATTGCTTTCTCAGTCAGGGAAAGCGTTATCGCTTCGTTTGTATAGCGGCAGTATTCATGCTGCCGCTATACAAACTTTCGGTATACCTCATCCGACTGCAATCCGATATATTAGGGTGATTGCTAAAGATTCGTTGCCACGGCGAGTGGCTAAAGCTGTGCGAATTCCTAATTTTCCAGAAAGCAACCATCCACTGGTCAAGTCGGTATCTCATCATAGCGACCAGCAATTGCTGACTTTGTGTCAGCGCTATCCCGACGAGGGGAAATACTTTACGGCGATTTTCTGTCGCTACAGTCCGATTGTATTTACCTTAATCGGACATAGCGCGCGATCGCCCGTCCAAGCTGACTATCTATTCGCCATTACCTGGCGGCAGATCTTTCACGCTATCGGGGAATTGGACTTGCGCGGCCCTTCCGTACCCGGTATGGAGAATTTTAACCTGCAAAACTGGATCATCAACATGACGGCTTTGTGTATCAACCAAGCCGAACTGCCCCCTGTAGAATCGATCCATTACTCGTTACAGGAAGCCTCGCCGCCCCTGTGGTGCTACGTCCAACAAGCTTTAGATCTCCTACCACCCATAGAACGCTTGGTAACTTTAATGACCCAGACGTTTCACTGGAGCGAAGCGCGAATTTCAGCTTATCTGCAAGCCGAGGGAGAAACCGTTTCGCCAGATCAGATCAAAAGTGCCATCCAAACTGGCTGTCAACGGCTACAAACCTTCTTACCCGCTGATATTCGCGCCATTTATCTGGGGCAAGATATTAGTAACCAAGAGCAAGAATCAGAATTTGAGCTGCCCAGCCTTCTTTAACGAGGCAGAGGGAAGAGGGAACCACTGATGAAAGGAAAAATCATAAGTCAGCAAATAAAGCAAGAGATAGTAAAAAAAATTTATAGCGGTTTGCACCCGGTGATGCTACACCTTCGTTTGTATAGGGGCAGCATGAATACTGCCGCTATCCAAACAAAGCCAAAAGGCTTTACTTCACTCGCTGGCAAACCGCTGTATTTTTTGCTATTGGGCTTCTCTGCTCCTCTGCTGCTTGGCTCCTCTGCCCCTCTAATTCCTTATCCAGCTACCGATAACCTCAATCAACAAATCGATAACATCCGCATCAACAACGGTACTCAAGGGGAAAGCCGAGATGAAGCGGATAGGTTAGTTCGTCTGGGCGGACAGCAACAGCAGCAAGGAAACCTGGAAAAAGCAATTTCTTACTGGTGGCAAGCGCTGGAAATTTATCATCAAATTGGCGATGTAGAAGCCGTTGGTCGCACTTACGATTTTATTGGTTTGGCTAATGGGGAATTACGTCGTTACTCAGAAGCCGAGGATGCTTTTAGACGGCGACTAGCAGTTGCTCGCAGTAATAAAGACCTCCAGGGACAAATTTTTGGTCTGAATAACCTGGGTAGTATTCTGATCGAAAGGCAGAATTTCCCAGAAGCCAGAACGACTTTTACCGAAGCATTAGCTATTTCCCGCAGCGTTAGAAACTTTGCTCTCGAAGGGGCGTCCCTGTCGAATCTGGGTTTAGTAGCAGCCGCAGAGAAAGATTACGATCGCGCGATTAAATTATACGAAGCTGCGGCAACCTTACGCCGTCGAGGTAATGACCCACTTGGGGAAGCGAATACGTTAAATAATTTAGGCGATGCTTACCTAGCAATTCATCGCTACTCTGATAGTATTGGCGCTTACGGTGCAGCACTCTTAATTGCTAGAGAAAGGCGCGCGCCTAAGATTCAATTTCGCGCCATCGATGGTTTAGTTAAGGCGCACGCTTCCGTAGGGAGAAACGAACGCTGGTTGCAATTGCTACAGGAAAGGTTAGCGATCGCCAAAGAAACCGAAAACCTCCACCAACAACTCAAATCTTTGCAGTTGTTGGCGGAGTTTTATCACAAGCAAGGCAATTATGCCGCAGCTGCTAGGGCTTACCATCAAGCCAGCGCGATCGCCCATATTTTGCACGATCCTTGATTAAAGTAGGGGCACGGCGGGCAACAGATGGTTTTAACCATGGCAAAAATCCTGAATGCCGTGTCCCTACCTGCGATTTGGTGTATTGCTGGGCTGACTTGGGCGGGTGCTACCGTTGCCCGAATTATTCATAAAGTCCGCACACATGGTATCGAGTTGTTCCGGCGTGAAAGAACCAACTCCTTGAGCAGTTGTACTGCCGGTAGTGCCGGTAGCGGTGTTACCCGTCGTGCCGCCGGGACGGTTGGTCGTATTGCGACTGGTAGTTGTGCCGGTAGTGCCGGTAGCGGTGTTACCCGTCGTGCCGCCGGTGCGGTTCGTCGTGTTGCGACTGGTAGTTGTGCCGGTAGTGCCGGTAGCGGTGTTACCCGTCGTGCCGCCGGTGCGGTTCGTCGTGTTGCCACTGGTAGTCGTGCCGGTAGTGCCGGTAGCGGTGTTACCCGTCGTGCCGCCGGTGCGGTTCATGTACTCAGCACAGATGCGTTGCATATCCGCCGGGGTTGTAGCGCCAGGAACGGGATTGTTGGTTTGAGCGAATGCGCCATAGCTAACCAGCAAGCTGCTGCAAATAGCACCCACAATCCCTAAATGCTGTTTCAATCTCATTGCTTCATCTCCCTAATTGAATGCGATTATTTCGCAGGAAAAAAACCGGGTTCCTTCCACTCAGGGAAGCCTTTCTATTCCTTAACCTCAACTCAAAAACCCGGTTTGAAACGATAACTGTATTGCTGAATTTAAGCTTCTTCCCACAATTGGCGAACTCTGCCAGGAAGCCAACTCGCTACTTCTTGAATCCGTTCTTCGGATAGCTCATCTTTGGTTGCAGAAAATACGGCCCCTACCACCTGTTCTCGATCCCGTTCGGGCGGCAACCCGCCTTCATTCGCCACGCGGAACAAAAAGCGATCGTCATTAATTTTGAAAATACCGGGACCTTGCCAAGGTGGACGTACCCGACTCAAGAATCCTACAATCGGATTTGTATCTTTCCAAAGATCTGCAATTTCCATTTGTAGCGCTTTATCTTTGGTTTCTAGGACTTCTTCGTGCAGTTCTTCTGCCACCCGATCCGATGCTTCAGTGGTCATCAAATCCCGCATGACGCGAAATACAACTTCTGTAATATCTCTGGCGTCAAAAGGATCTGGGATGTTGCCTTTAATCATAACCTTCTCAAGGAAAGGCATATCTTTGGAATCAATAGACACCGATTGGCTTTCCTTGGCTGGATCGTATTTTTCTCCCAACCTTTTTAACAGGTATTGACCTTTTTCGGTCAGTTCTGCATCTTTTAAAGTGAAAGACTCTGGAGGATTATCCCCTGTCACATCAGCGTTGATATATTCATTTAGAGTCAAATATTCCAGGTGTTGCTCCAAACTATCCACTGTCAAGTCTCGTCCGTCGAAGTCCGACTTGGTAAAATTGACTTCATGGGGTTCTTGATTGCCATCCGTTTCGGCGATCTTTTTCAGCAAAGTGTAGGAAATATCATCTCTTAAATTAGTAATCGTCATGGAAGTGTCTAAAGGCTTTGATGCGGAAACGCTCTTAAGCCTATTCCGAAACCCTCCCACTATGCATCCGCCATAAGAAGCATGTCAAAAGTGAGGTTAATTGCAATTATTATTTAGGAGCGGTAGCTGGTATAATTCTATCTAAAGAAAGAGGAAAAGGTTGAAAAAAGTAGATAAAAATAAAATTTGCAGCCAAACAACTAACACTTACATTAATAAAGATAGAATTGAGAAAAATGAAACTAGATGCAGGATGCGAGATTTTATTTGAAGCGATCGCACCAACTCCCCTAATTATGATGCTCAGACCCCGCAGCGGATTGGCGCAATGGGTGTTCCACGAAGAATACGTAATCGAACCAAACGTACCAGTGGTGGAATATACCGATAGCTACGGGAATTTATGTCAGCGACTGGTTGCGCCCGAAGGTGCATTTCGCATTCGCACCACCGCCAGCGTCGTAACGGCAGATCAAATAGATGTGCAAGCGGGTGCGCCGTTTGTACCAGTGGAGAACTTACCCGACAGCGTGCTTCAGTTTATCCTACCGAGTCGGTATTGTCCGAGCGATCGCATGGGCGACCAAGCAGCTAAAATCGTAGGCGATAGCCAGCCTGGTTACGACCAAGTAGAAGCAATTCGTCGTTGGATTCATACGAACGTCGAATATAAATACGGCACTAGCGATGCTTCGACTTGGGCGTTAGAAACCTTTGAAAAACAGGTTGGCGTCTGCCGCGACTTTGCCCATTTAGGAATATCTCTTTCTCGCAGTTTAAATATTCCGGCGCGCATGGTGGTAGGGTATCTGTACGAACTAGAACCAATGAACTTGCACGCCTGGTTTGAAGCATTTGTAGGCGATCGCTGGTACACCTTTGATGCCGTCGAAAAAGAACCAAAAGGCAACCGCATCGCCATTGCCTACGGGCGCGATGCCGCAGATGTCGCCCTAGCAACCCAATTTGGCCCGATGAAATTAAAACAAATGCGCGTTTGGGTCAAGGAAATTTAAGATTGAAGAATTGCAGATTTGAGATTTTAGCGGCTCACCGGCAAAGAAACCGGGTTTCTCGCCAAAATCGGGGATTTGCCAGCAGAGATCGGCAAAGAAACTAAGGTGATGGCTCACCCGCTCACCTGCTCACTCGCTCACCGGCTCACCTGCTCGCCTACCCGGCGCGGTAAGGTAACGGTAAAGATTGTGCCGCGATCGAGGATACTTTCAACGCGGATGTGACCTTTATGATTTTCGACGATCGCAGATGCGATCGCTAGCCCCAACCCAGATCCGGCTGCCATCGCCCGACTGCGCGCCGGATCGACGCGGTAAAAGCGATCGAACAGATGCGCTAGGGCATCTTCTGGAATACCAATGCCGGTATCTTTTACTTTGACTTGCAACTGGGTACGATCGTGACGTTTAATTTGCTGTAATTCCACGTCAACTCTTCCACCAGGCAAGGTATATTGCACCGCATTACCCACCAAATTGGTAAATAAACGCGCCAGTTGATCCCAGTCTCCATCCAGGGTATAAATTTCCTCTGAGATATCGGCAGTGATGTCAGTTGGTGGTTCTACAATATCTAAAGATAGATTAATGTTTTTTGACGCAGCTACCAAACGTTGTTCTTCGATCGCTTCGATTAATAAAGCATCCAGAGGAACCGGGGTAAAGGAAGGCTGTACCATGGCGCTATCTTGTCTTGCCAAAAACAGCAGATCGTCCACCAATCGCCCCAGTCGCTGGGTTAATCTTTCTATCACCAGTAACTGCTGCCTATGCATCTGGGGTTCTAAATCTGGATCTGCCAAAGCCACCTGTACGTTGGTTTGAATCGTGGCAATTGGGCTTCTGAGTTCGTGGGAAGCATCGGCGGTGAATTGTTTGAGACGTTGATAAGATTCTCGCACGGGTTTCATTGCCAGTCCGGAAAGAAACCAGCCAATTGCTGCTACGGAGATTACCATCAAACCAATGCCCAAACTGAGATCGAAAATTAGCTGGCGGCTGGGTTTTGTTACTTCAAACCAAGGATGGCTGACGCGGAGATATCCTAATACCTGTCGCCCCATTTCTACCCGCTCGGTTACTTGCCGCAAAACGAGAGCAGAAGGTTCAATTTTCGATTTTGTCGCGAGGATTTTGGATTGATAATTCTCCTCTGCTGTTGGGGCAAGTACGGAGACATTGCCCCTACTCCCCTGCCCCTCTGCTCCTCTGCTCCCCTGCTCAATATCCCACCTCACCACGCGCACAGTTTCCCCAGTACGGTTGAGATGGATGGGAATGTTGAGTGGGAAGGAAAAAGTAGACCACAATAATTCGCCAGTCGGACTGAACCACTCTAAGTCAATGCGATCGTCTTCGACGGTGTCGGCATTGTCTGGAAAACTGGCTTCTAGATTGATGTGCAATTTGCCATCCCCCGCACTGTTGACTGGATCGATGACAAGCGATCGCACTACCACTTCCACCACATGGTTAAGCGTATCATCGACCCGTTCAATTAAAGTGCTGCGGACGTACATATAAACCCCCGTCGCAAACAGCAGCAGCACGACTGCGGTGACGGCTGTGTACCAGAGAGCTAAACGCCTGCGAGTCGCTTGAAACATGAAGCTAGGGGTTAGGGGTTAGGGGTTAGGGGTTAGGGGAAAAAGGGTTTAGTTGAGAAATTAAGCAGTTTATGATGCCTTGGTGGTTGCTATATTTTAAGGCAACTGGGATTGCTCTGCGCTCAATGCCAATTTTTTCGCTGGAGATTCCTGGAATTTCTCTGGCATCTATTGTAGGAGTTAGTAGCAGGTGGTAGACTCTCCCCGATAACCAATCT
>DNGG01000058.1:0-5897 GCA_003486675.1 Cyanobacteria bacterium UBA11372 | reverse complement strand
GCTGGAGATTCCTGGAATTTCTCTGGCATCTATTGTAGGAGTTAGTAGCAGGTGGTAGACTCTCCCCGATAACCAATCTGCCCTTGGTTGAAACACAGCCAACTCTAATATTTAAAAGTTTTGCAAAAGCTTTACCAAAACTCGATTCATTTTAACCGGATTTTTCACAAGCTGTTTGTAAAACATAAGTAGGGACTAAAAACCACCCAAATATTGCGCTCAAGAATTTTTGATCTAATCGACGTTAAAAAATTTCAGGTGATCGATATGTGTTCTCGCCACAACAAAAACAACTCTCCTTTGGTTCGCATTGTCTACTCTAAGGTCAAGGTTAACGGTAAACTAGAGCTAGTGCCGATGGAGTTATATGCTGATGGTTCGGTCAAACGAGTTGTTTAGCGCAAATAAAAGCGTGATAACGACTACATCGGAAGCACAATTGTGTTGTACTATAGTCCGTTGGCAGTACGTGCGGTTATAGAGCATCAAGGTAAGCTATTGTTGCATAAAGTAGGGTGAGGAGAGACTGTGCAAAAACAGGTTGTAACTGAGGCACCCCAACGGTTTTCCGTGCTGGGACTCCCAGTTCATCTCTTAGATGATTATCCAGGCTGGCTGATAGAGCGGTTGCAGAGGCGTCTGGGCGGTCACGTGGTGACGCTAAATGCTGAAATGACCGTGCAGGCAGAGCAAAATGCTAACTTGGCTAATGCGATCGCCCAAGCCGAGTTGGTAATCCCCGATGGATCTGGAGTAGTTCTGTATTTGCGTTTCCAAGGCAAGCAGGTGCAACGTTGTCCGGGTATTGAATTAGCAGAGTCTCTCTTGCGACAAGCTGGGCAAATGGGCAAGTCATGGCCTGTAGTTTTCTACGGCGGCGCGCCCGGAGTAGCTCAGGAAGCAGCAGAAATGTGGCAGAGTAGAGTACCGGGGTTAGCGATCGCGCGCACCTATCACGGCTATCTCTCGCCTCAAGAAGAACAGCAACTGCTACAAACCCTAAAAGATTTACAGCCCCACCTGATTTTAGTCGGTTTGGGCGTCCCGCGCCAAGAAGTGTGGATCGCCCAAAACCGTCACCTTTGTCCCGACGCCACTTGGATCGGCGTTGGTGGCAGTTTCGATATCTGGGCAGGTAATAAATCCCGCGCTCCCGCTTGGTTCAGAAATAATCATTTAGAGTGGCTTTATCGTCTGTATCAAGAACCTTGGCGTTGGCGGCGAATGTTGGCTTTACCCCTGTTTGCGTGGCGCGCCTTAATTCGCAGTTAATCGTAGGGGCAAGGCATGGAATAAATTTCGGTTGATACCAAAGCTTTAAAATTCCTTGCCCCTACTTGACTATTACCAATTACCCATTACCAATTACCCATTACCGCAATTGACGTTCCCGAATTCGCTCTAAAGTTCCGGTAGGAATCGAAGCAATTAACTGGCGCGTATAGTCTTTGCTTGGTTCGCGGTAAATCATTTCGGCGGGGCCAATTTCTTCGATTTGACCGCGATTCATTACCATAATGCGATCGCTCATAAATTTGACCACGTTTAAGTCGTGGGAAATAAAGATATAAGTCAGTCCAAATTCTGCTTGCAATTCTTTTAACAAATTCAATACTTGCGCCTGCACCGAAACATCCAGCGCCGACACCGACTCATCGCAAATAATAAATTTGGGATTGAGCGCCAAAGCACGCGCGATGCAAACCCGCTGGCGCTGTCCCCCAGAAAATTCGTGGGGATAGCGGTGCATCCAGTTGGGATTTAAACCTACTCGGTCTAATAAATAGGCTACGCGATCGCGATTTTGGCGGCGGCTTTTATTTGGTGCATGAATTAACAAAGGTTCCATCACCGCATCGCCAATTTTCATCCGCGGATCGAGGGAACTAAACGGATTTTGAAACACAATTTGTATATCCCGCCGCAGTTGCTGGAGTTTTCTTCCCGTTAAATTAGTAATATCTTGCCCTTCAAAAACAATCTGACCGCTCATCGGTTCTATTAACCGAATCAAAGTGCGAGCGAGGGTGCTTTTCCCGCAACCAGATTCTCCCACCAATCCCAATGTTTCTCCTGCAAAGACATCAAATGAAACCTTATTTACCGCCATAAAATAACGTTTGGTTTCCCCAAAAATACCCCTTTCTGGAAAAGCTACCTTTAACTCGCGCACCGATAAAAGCGCCTCTTCCCCCGCGAACATATTCCGCGACTCAGATATATCTCCTCTGCTCCTCTGCTCCTCTGGCGTGTTTTTTTCACGGATTTCGATTTCGCCGCTTTCACTTGTCACGACTTCCATAAAATCAGCTACCGTGGGTAAATATTTCAACTGCTGATTCAGTCGGGGACGACAAGCTAACAATCCTTTGGTATAGGGATGGCGAGGGTTAGAAAAAATCTGCCAAACTAAACCAGACTCGACAATTTTTCCTTGATACATTACCGCCACCGAGTCGGCTATTTCCGCAATTACACCTAGATCGTGGGTAATAAATATCATCGACATTCCCCGCTTGCTGCACAATTCCCGCAACAGTTCAAGGATTGTCGCTTGCACGGTTACGTCTAAAGCGGTGGTAGGTTCGTCGGCAATTAACAGCGTGGGGTTGCAGGAAATTGCCATGGCAATCATCACGCGCTGAATTTGACCGCCGGAAAGTTGGTGGGGATAGCGGTCGAGGATTGCCAGTTTTTTCTGGTTGATGTGCTGGGATATTTCCCCTTCTGTGGGTTCTGATTGGTTCTTAGGTAATTGTTGTCTAAATTCGAGATAGTTTTGGCGTAACGCCTCGTCAGAAGGAAGCAATTTGACTTCTTGGAGGAGAGCGATCGCAATTCTTCTCGCCTCTTTTTCCGAAACATTCTGATGCTGGCGAATTGCTTCCACCAACTGAAACCCAATCGTATAAACCGGGTTGAGGGAACTCATCGGTTCCTGGAAGATCATCGCAATCTTACCGCCCCGATATTGTTGCATTTTAGACCTTGGCAACCGCAGCAAATTGATCGGAGGTTCCGCAGGGCGAACTTCTTCTGCTTCATTCACAAACGGCTGAAACCAAATTTCGCCGCTAACTTTACTGGGTGGGGGAATTAAACCCATCACGGCGAGACTGGTAACGGATTTCCCAGACCCCGACTCGCCGACAATTCCCAGAGTTTGCCCCCGCTTGACTTCAAACGAGATACCGTCAACGGCTTTAATCGGTTTTTCAGCGGTGGGAAATTGGACTTGCAGGTTTTGGACGGCAAGGACGGTGTCGTATTGATTAGATGCGGATAAATTGGAGGAATTAGAAGTTGTTCGTAAAGAATTAGAATCCATAACTATAGCCATCTTGTCGTTGAATAAACTGAACACCTTTCATACTGGAAATCTTTACTCTAAAACCGTTGAGCAATACCTCAAACCCTTTAGAAGTTGGAGTTTTGACTCGCGCTGTGTAAATTCCGGCTTTCACGTTCTTGCGGTCAGCAGGTAACGCGAACCTCACTACATCACCTGCCTTAACGTGGGTGTAAACCGTTTTCGCCTTCTGTACCGCTGGGAATCCAGCAGCATTGACGCGCCTTGCTTGTCGCGTTCCATGCCCCTTGCAGACCACAATTAGCGGTTGATGCGTCTTTAGCTGGATAGATGCACCCGATTCACCCACACAGGCAGCATCAATACTGTGTGACTTCTTTAGTCCCTGTTGACAGCGATTGAATTTGGTTCTACCACCTGTCCAGCAATTGATCGAACTGCACAGTTTCTTAGCGACCCGGACAATGGCAAACCGGGTAGAGTTCACGGCTGCTGCATCCTTTAATGGAACCTTTGTTTGAGTTAGGACTCGCTTTAAAACGTCCGGCTTTTTTTTCAAGAAATCTGCTAGATCGCGATCGCTCTTCTTTTGATTGCAATTGCGGCAGGCGATGCAGAGATTGGATACCCTGTCGCTACCACCCTTTGATTTAGGAACGATGTGTTCTACCTCCAGGCGTACATTTTCTGCTCCACAGTAAGCACATTGGTGCTTCCACTTTTCTAGGAGGTATTGCCGGACTTCAAACCCAAAAAGTGTTCCTTGTTGGTATTCAACCCCTGAAATTTCCGGATTTTGAAGCTTTTGGGTGTCAAACCGTACTTGCTCAATTTCAATCGTGACAATGGGACACCAGCGCATGAATCGCTTAATCCAGGTTTCCACTGTCAAGACGCGGTGCATTAATGATGGGGCTAGCCATCCTTCAGGTTTACGTCGATTAAATCTTTTCTTGCGGTAACGCAGGTTTCTAGAACGCCTACTTCGGATGAAGCCACGCCGCTTAGTAAGAGATTCACTAATTGCAGCCCCGCGATGAGTAAGTTCCATGCGGAACACAACCTCGTCGCCACATTGGATAGCGAATCCAGTCCACTGGGAGCCAGGGTCGATTTTCAGAATATAAGGCTTGAGAACAGGATTTTCGATTTGCTGCCCTTGCATCGCAACGTAGGGATAAGTCCGCAACGTTGCCGCCTTGCCCCTGCTTTGTAGTTGTCGCGCCCTCGCCGGGTGCAGCATATTGAGCGGCGAGCCGTCCTGATTGACAAAAAAAACGTGATTTTGCATTTCTGCATCTCCCTTACGGGGTAGTGAGTTGCTTTAACAATGCTTTCAGGCTTGTTAGTGGGGTCAGTGTTCCGCCTTCGCTTTACTAGGTGATGTTCTGCCCCGAACCGCTTGAGACTAGCGAATCTCATTGAGGTTATGACCTTTCAAGCGTAGGCTGCGATCAGCCTTAGTCTGGTGTAGCTGGGTACTCCGGCTGATACCGTTTCCCTCGGAATTAATCCGGTAAAGCTAGCTACTCGGTCATGGAAGTTGGGTGACTAAATTAACTGGATTCTAACAAGGAGATGAGGGGCAGGTGTGCCGGTGGGATTGTGGGATTGTAACAGAGATTTAAGGCAAAATTCTCATTTTTACCGGAAAAGCAATGTTTATGCACTTCAAGTAGCTTACCTTTGGGGGCAGGTTCAGTTAAATTGTCTGTTTTAGTTGTAAGGTTACTGGTCAAACCCGCCCCTACACCGCTCACCAGCTCTTGAACTCACCTGCTCTTGAGCTTCCCATACCCTTAACTACCGCCCACCGGGAAGCGGGCTATTGCCTCCAGGTGGGACGACGCGAGTATTTGCAGGCAAGTTGGCGGCGTCGGAAACCTTTTCTAATACGGTAGCGTTGGCACCAAAAGCAGTTGGTCTAGGGCGTCCGGCGTTGATGCCTTGCAGTTGCAAGCGCAGCTTTCGATCGGGGGTTAATTCAAAAATTGTTGGAGCGGAGCGGTTGCCTTCGGCTATGATATCCAACTGCATCGGTCGAGATGCCGCATTAATTCGGTATCTGAGATCTAATGCTTGAGCCTGTCCGGAGGCGGCAGGGAGGATGATGTACATTTTGCCATCCCCTCCAAAAACCAACCTGAGCGGCGGCGCACCTGGTCTTGTAGGTGCTTGCCACAGCCCTACCAATCGCTTGGCAACGTCGGCTTGTGCGACTTGTTGCGCTTGTGCAACAGAGGGTGGGTTGGCTGGCTGGGTGGTTGCACCTGCCATTTGGATGCCGAGAAGGGCTAACAGCAAGCCAGATGCAGTTAACTTGAGTGGGACTGGTATTGCCCCTGAAAGGTGACGAAAATTAAAAACAGGGTTTTGCATAGGTCAAGCCTGAAAATTCACTTGATCTCACAGTGCCTTTTTTGTTGAGTTTATCGATGAAAGCGACTGTTTCCAACATAGACTAGCGCGATCGCATTCCTAGTTCCCGTGCTAGAGTTTGGCACGGCTTGTGCAACCATTGAAGTTGCAGCACAATCTCGAAGATATCATTTTGTTAACGATCCTGCTGGAAGTGAGGAGTTAAATG
>DNGG01000064.1:837-4365 GCA_003486675.1 Cyanobacteria bacterium UBA11372 | reverse complement strand
TGCCGCTATACAAACAAAGCCTTTTGGCTTTCCCTCACTCGCTTGCAATCCGCTGTATACTATTTTCCTTGCCATTAGCCATTAGCCATTAGCACCTGCACACCTGCACACCTGCACCTATGCCCCATGCCCCATGCTTATTTCTCCAGATTGAGCTAACGCTTCAGAACCTGCTACAATTTCCAGGATTTCTTCAGTAATTGCAGCTTGACGTAACTGTTGAAATTGAGCGTTAAATTCTGCCAATCTTTCTTCAATATTTTGCTCAGCCACTTGCATAGCAGCGAGGCGACTGGCGTTTTCACTCGCTAAAGATTCGGCAAAGGCACGATAGAGAGAAATAAAGAAATATTGCCCGATTAATTCAGAAAATAGCCGACTTCGCTCCATCGTGAAAATAGGTAACGTGCGCGAGTTCCAAGGTTGTTGTTGTAAGTTAGATAACCAGGTTCTATCTAGAGGTAATAAATGCAGAGTATGGGGCGAGTAGGATGTATTAGAACGCGGTTGATTGTAAAACAAGATAATGCGATTAATTTGTTGCGTTTGACGCCAAGCTTCGATTTGCAGTAACAATTCTTGCACCATTGGCGTGATGCCAGCAAGCGAACTCGGCATATTAAACGAGGATGCGATCGCAACTTTAGCATTTTCCAAAGGTGGGATCACCCTTGCCCCCACGGTTACTATTTTGCGGTTTGCTGATGCGATGGGTAATTGCTCGATTTGATTAATCGCATAGTGGGTAATTTGTTCGTTAAATTGACCGCACATTCCTTGGTCAGATCCCAATATAACCGCAGCCAAACGGTTATTTATAGCCGGTTCTATTTCTACGAAATTATGCCCTTCTGAACCAGCATAACCCAGCACAATTTGTAACCCCATTTCAATCGTGCGGTTGTATTCCGCGAGAGATTCTACCGCCCTTTCGTACTGCCGAATGCTAGCAGCAGCGAGAACTTTCATTGTTTTTACCACCGATTGCAGTTCTTTGGCGGTAGTTATTTGGCGTTGCAGGGAATCAATTGCTGGCATATAGCTAGGAATTAGGGGAAGAAGGGTGTTGTATCAAGGGTTTGTCTCATCACATCAATCCTAACTGCCTTGGCGGTTGCTATACATAACGTAAGTTGCTAGTTACAAATATTGTCTTATAACTTAGACCGCGCAGGCGGTCTTTGGTTGTGTAGGCGCGACTTCAGTCGTTAGGCATAACAGGGGTAATCGAAGCGGATTTGGTATTACATACACAATTCAACGATAAACCCATAAACCGGGTTTCTGCGAAGATCTCTAGCTGCAAAGCCAAGATTTTCCAGAGAAACCCGGTTTTTTTGCCTAAGTCCTAGATGACAAATTATTCAGTCCTTGAGCCGAGCCACAATGCTTGCAGTAGGGCAAATGTTTGTAAGTAAGATTGTGGCAGTTTTGGCATTCAACATATTGATAGTAACCGCAGTGGGGACAGTAGGTATCCTGTTGCCGAATTTTCTTAGCACACTTGACACACCGCGATTTTTGTACTCTGTTAGCTGCCTGAATTTTAGGATTCAAGACAACTTTTTGACAAAACTTGATAATGCCAAAACCAAGCAGCGGGATGAGCAAAATGTAAAAATAGCTGATGAGAAAAAGCAATCCTCCCATCAAGGCGCTAATGATATCAAATAACCATTGAAATATGGCGCCGATTTGCAAAAATTGGAAAACTTTAAGGATGAGCGGTATAAAAAAGATAACCAGCAAGTGCCAGCTAATTAGCGCGATCAGTCCATATCCCCTTCTTTGGGCGAATTTGTGAACTGATAAAGCGCCGAGAATCAGAGGCAGCAGAAACAGCGACTGAAAACCAAGTTGAATACTGGGATACCAAAATGATGCTTGTTGATAGCCTTTTTCAACTTGATTAAATTTTTCATTATTGTTCAGAAAGGCGATAAAATTGGCTGTTTCTGGTTTGGCTAGCAGTTCATTTTTCAGATTGGAATTTTCGGTTTTCAGTGTAGCAATTGTGGCGTTATTTCGATCTAACTGCTGTTTGGCTTTTTCCGCGCCGACTTGATTGATAGATTGTTCGCGGGGTTGACCGGCGATTTTTTCCAATAGAGTCGAATCGTATTGGGCGCGAATATTGCGATTAACTTGTTCTAGCCTGCCGATCTCTGCTTGTTTCCGATCTATAGTTCTTATAGTTTGCTGATTTTGAGGATTTTTAATTTTGTCTTTATCAGCGGCATACTGCAAGCAGGTAGCAGAAAGCTGACCTAGACGCCCTTCTGCGTCTTGTTGATAGGTTTGCTGAAAACTGGCTATATTGTTCGTATCATAGGGGAGTGAAAGCTTGACAATTTCATAGTTTTTATCTTGAGTAGTTTGTTTCCGGTAATTGTCCCACTCGGAATAACATGGATAAGCTTGGTTAGGACTGATATGCCACCTGCTAATATCATCCAGTCCGGCAAAAACATTGATTAATATAAAAATATCAATCAAAATAATGACAATCAAACTTACTTGATTGACGGGTTCGTTTTTGATTGTCCTGGTATTCCTAAAAAATTGGTTGAAAAGGCGGCGGATTCTGGCAAGCATGTTTTTTCATAGGTAGTACTGGATTTAATTTATCCGATTTACCCATTTTCCCAGCCCGAATAGGTCAGTTTAAAGTTTGGCACAGGAGATGCGATCGCATTAAATTTCTCCGCCTATACTCGTTACTGAAACTTGGGGTTACTCCCTTCGCGGCTGGAGAATACCTATTTAACTAACCGCAGAGGCACAGAGAACGCAGAGGTAAGAGAAATGAAGAGGTAGATGGTTTTATAGGGCGAATGGAGTAATATTTACAATCGCATTCTTGGCTACATTCACAATTGCTGTGAAATCTGCCTCGTTGAGTTTTTCGCCAGCTTGGATGGATTGACACACTTGGGGCAATTGTTCTGTCACTGCTTGGGCAACGGCTTTTTGAGCAGTGGCAATATTTTCAATCGCCAAATCATCAAATACTCCCGATGTTACTGCCAGCAACACGGCAATTTGTTCTGCAACTGGCATCGGTTCGTATTGATTTTGTTTCAAAACTTCCCGCACTCGCCTTCCCCTTTCTAGAGTTTTGCGAGTTGCTTCATCTAACCTGGTTCCAAAACGAGAAAATACTTCCAATTCTTCAAATTGAGCATAAGATAAACGCAAATCTCCGGCGACGGCACGATAGGCGGGTAGTTGGGTTTTTCCCCCTACGCGCGATACCGATTTTCCCACATCAACCGCAGGGATAACCCCTTTTTGAAATAAGGTGGGAGACAGATAAATTTGCCCGTCTGTAATCGAGATTAAATTAGTGGGAATGTAGGCGGAAATATGCTGCGCTTCCGTATCGATCATCGGTAACGCAGTTAGCGAACCTCCACCTTTTTCGGCATTCAAATGAGTAGAACGTTCTAATAAGCGCGAATGGATATAAAAAATATCGCCTGGGAATGCTTCTCGACCGGGCGGACGGCGCAATAATAAGGATAATTC
>DNGG01000064.1:0-641 GCA_003486675.1 Cyanobacteria bacterium UBA11372 | reverse complement strand
CGATAGGCGCGGGCGTGGGCGGTGAGGTCATCATAAACGATTAATACATCCCTTCCTTGTTCCATGAAATATTCTGCCATTGCCGTTGCTGCGTAGGGGGCAATAAATTGCAATCCCGGCGGTTCTTCTCCTGCTGCGACGACTACTAAAGAATAGTCCATTGCGCCGTATTTTTGTAAATCGGCAATTAGTTTAGCAACAGAAGAACTCCGCTGTCCGATGGCGCAGTAGACGCAGAGAACGTCTTTATCTTTTTGATTGATAATGGTATCTAGTGCGATCGCGCTTTTTCCAGACGCGCGATCGCCTAAGATTAATTCTCGCTGTCCCCGTCCAATTGGAATTAACGCATCTACCACTTTAATTCCAGTTTGCAATGGCACAGTTACCGGGGCGCGATCCATAATTCCAGGCGCTTCTCTTTCCGCCGCGCGGCGTTGCGACACCCGCACCGAACCTTTATTATCTAAAGGTCGCCCTAAAGGATCTACCACTCTTCCCAGCAGCGTTGTTCCCACGGGTACATCTAATACTCTTCCCGTGCGGCGCACTTCGCAACCTGCTTTAAGATGTTCGCTTTTATCTAACAAAATAATCCCTACTTCATCGGGGTCGAGGTTGAATACCATTCCCATTCCATT
>DNGG01000063.1 GCA_003486675.1 Cyanobacteria bacterium UBA11372 | reverse complement strand
GCTGGGTTGCTCTGAAAAATCGTGGCTTTGTCAGGAGCGATCGCCGCCAGAAACCCGGTTTCTAGATCTGGTTTTCTCTGAAAAATCGTGGCTTTGTCAGCAGCGATCGCCGCCAGAAACCCGGTTTTGAGGAAAAATCGTCCCTTTGGAAGGGGAGATCGCCGCCAGAAACCCGGTTTCTAGATCTGGTGGAAATGGTGCGTTACACTGCGTTAACGCACCCTACATGTAGAAATGTTGCGTAATGCTTGAATTTGTCGTTTTAGTGCATAAGCGTCTCGATCCTGGACATACCCTTTATCAGACGCGAAGTTTCCCCCCAGGAGAATCGCTGTCAAGCTTTGCGTCAGAAGTCAGTCTGTGGATCTACAAAGGAGAAATTCGCTATGCCTTTTTTCTTAGGTACTTCTGGAAATGATAATCTAAACGGTTCCGACTCGAATGACACAATCATCGGTTTAGCTGGTAATGACACCATTTTAGGCGGTGCTGGTAATGACTACCTCGATGGTGGCGATGGCGATGACTTTATGGCTGGTTTAGCTGGCGATGACACGATGTTGGGCGGTGCTGGCAATGACAATATGTATGCCTGGGATGGCAATGACGTCGTCTACGGGGAAAGCGGCGATGACATTATCTCTGGCTACAATGGCGATCAAATTCTGTTTGGCAACACCGGCAACGACAGGTTAATTGGCAACGCTGGCAACGATATTCTCTATGGCGGCGTTGACAATGACACGCTGCTAGGTGGCAGTGACAATGACCAATTGTATGGCAACAAAGGCAATGATACGCTCTATGGGGAGGATGGGGAGGACGATCTGTTTGGCGGACAAGGTTCGGATTTGCTGATTGGCGGGAACGATCGTGATATTCTTTCCGGTGACAAAGGTAATGACGTACTCACTGGCGGTGCTGGTGCGGACAGCTTTACTTTTTACTTTTTAGCTGAGGCTGGAATTGATACCATTACCGATTTCAAGTACTGGGAGGACGATAAAGTTTACATTTCCAAGTCGGGTTTTGGGGCGTCTTCAACTGAGCAATTCACCTACATCAAAAGCACAGGCGCTTTGTTGTTTGATGCCAATAGATTTGATGCGATCGCACCCGTGCAATTTGCCTGGATACCTACCGACAGCGATATTGGTTTTATTCCTAGCCTCGACATTATTCTGTTCTAGAGTTCAAGGCTGAGGGTGGGTGTTGCCTGCTAGCTTGCGATCGCATCATCCACCCCTTTTTATATTTCCACTAAATCTTCTAAAGTGAAATTGAGCAAGTCACACAATGCTTTCATCTGCACTGGGTAAAGTTTCGGTACGTGTCTATCTGTCTCCCAGTTAATTACGGTAGACTCGACCACATTACAGGCTAAAGCAACTTGTCTGCGCGTCAATCCTAAACTTTCGCGTCTTTCTCTGATCTTTTGTCCCAGCGTCATTATCTGTCCCGTGGCTCTCCTCAGTTGACTATATTCAGTTGACTATATGTAGTTAATGCTTTAGTGTAGGTATACACGCCAATAGTTAGAAGCCAGCCCCGCCCTAGACAAGCATTGGACTGGCTCTAGCTCCAATTGTCGTGCAGACAAATTCGACACTAAATGGAGACAAATTTAATTATGCCTTACCGGGACTACCTCAACAGGTGGCTGATCGTTCGTTTGCTTCCGAATATGCAGCGAATCACTGTAGCCCAATTCTACAATCGCTCTGATGCAGAGGGTTATATGCAGATTATTCGACAGTTAATCCCCAATGCTCAATTTGCGATTGTGTTTAATGCAGATGCGGTGCTGGGGTGTTCTACTACTCACAGCGTCAAGTCTAAGACCTAGTTTAACAAGTTGGGGTTGAGCGATCGCATCGCAGGCGAAAACGGGTGCGATCGCTCTATGCAAAAATAATTGCTAAACTGTCATAATAATGACATAAAAAATGCGAGGTATGCAGATGACCGTGCGCGATCAAACCATAGCCAAGATTCGCCAATTGCCAGATTCTCTTGTGCAGGAAGTAAGTGACCTTGTAGATTTCTTACTGATGAAACACAACAGCCAACGCTGGCAATTATGGACGCAGTTTGCTGAGTCGCTGGAAATTGCCGAATCGGATTTTGCTGACTATTTGACTAATTTGGAAGATTATGAAGATCGTTTAGCGCGGGGAGAAATCCAGTGGTAACAGTAACGCGCGGGGATGTAGTTTTGTGCGATCTTAATCCGGTTATCGGTACAGAGCAAGCCGGAATTAGACCTGTAGTTGTTCTACAAATCGATCGCGCTAATGCTGTCAGTCCTCATATAATTATCGCTCCATTTACATCCAAGATCCGACGCGCTTTGTTACCTTCTCATGTGTTTGTTCCAGCGGTTGTTGGGGGTTTAAGTCAAGATTCAGTTATACTTGGCGAACAAATTAGAGTTATAGATAAATCCAGAATTATCAGGGTTTTGGGTCATCTGGATGATATCTATATGGAAGAGTTAGCAAAAGCTTTGTCTACAATTCTTGGTTTGCCAATATATGAAGAGAATTCTCAGGAATAATCGTTATAGTGCGATATACCTCCGGCACGCTACGCGATTACCTCTCCAATAACTCTTGTGGGGTGGGCATTCTGCCCGCCTTTGAGAGTAGTTATGGCAGAAGTCTATTGTTTATTATATCGCTGTTTTTACCGCTCAGTTATCCTCAAATTCCACGATAGTTAATACGTACTCGCTTTGATTGACACAATAATTAGTTGCTACATCAAAAACCAATCCTGCTTTTTCCGCGTGAACATCTACCAAAGTCGGTAACTTCTCTTCTTTATTAAAGCTGATAATTTGATAAATCCGCTCTCCCGCTTTAACTTTTTTGCCCAATTCAACTCTAGATTGAACCATCCCGCCTGCGGGAGCATAATATTTTTTGATATTAGTTTTGAGGATAAAGTTGATTTGATGCGAGGCGGTTTCTGGCAGCGGAAAACCAGACAATTTTAATATGCCTTTTTGTACCAAGTAGTTTTTAATTCCCAGCACGCCTTTTTTCACCGATTCAGGATTCATTTCCATACCTGAACCGAGTTCAAATGTCCAGGATTCTATATCAAATTTAATGGGTTTCCCCAAGTCTGCCAAACTATCTTCTAATGCCAACCAAGGCTTTAGGAACGCTTCGTCAAAAGCATCGCCATCGTATTCGTTGAGTAAAATTTCATAATCTAGCAAGAAAGCTTTTGCACTTTCTTCTCTTCCCCGAAACCCATAAATGTAATCTATTGATTGATTGCTAGAACTGTGGATATCAATTACATAATCTGCATCTAAACACAAAGATTGCAGGTGATATCGATAATATTCGCTCAAAGATACTCCCTTGGGAGATTTGATTTTTTCCCCTTGCTTTTCAAAGCCAGATCTAATTTTTTCCAAATAGTTTCTTCTAATCGTTTCCGTATCCAAATTTAGCTGAGATATGGCAAAGTCTTCTAAATCTTCGCAGTCTTTTTCATAATCCCAAAATATGCGGTTCCAGTCTTTACCATCGTAAATGTTAAATCTTCCTGTAGAAAAGTAATGAGTGCGCTGATTTGTGCCGAAAGGGTTGCAAACGGGAACTAGCCAAATTTCACCGGCAATATCAGTTTCGTTGGCATTTGTCAAGAATTCGATTAACTGGTGAATGACGGCATTGCCAACGATTTCTGCGCCGTGTAAGTTGGCTTGTAAATAGGCTTTTTTACCGGGTTTAGCACCGATGAATTTATAGACTTGGAGGGAGATGCGATCGCCCGATGCAAGTTGGATCAGTGGAATGGTAGAAATACTTGGAACCATAGATAGAGGAATAGCTGTTGCAGCAAGAGATAGATTACCTCAATAGGCCACCTATGTGCCAATAAAATTATTAAAATTCTGGGATTTGTAGCATTTGATGCTTGACTGATGGATGGCGCAGTTCACACATTTCAGATCAAAGAATATGGGAGAACATAAACGCATTGGTATTTTAACCAGCGGCGGCGACTGTGCTGGCTTAAATGCTGCTATTCGGGCGGTAGTACACCGCGCTGTGGGAACCTATGGTTGGGAAGTATTGGGAATTCGTCAAGCTACCCAAGGATTGATGCACCATCCGCCGAAAGTGATGCCGCTGGGTATCGATAAAGTGGATTCGTTGCTTACCGCAGGCGGCACGGTGTTGGGAACAACCAATGAAGGCAACCCGTTTGCGTTTCCGATGCCGGATGGAACG
>DNGG01000647.1:2738-10014 GCA_003486675.1 Cyanobacteria bacterium UBA11372 | reverse complement strand
GGTATTATCGCCAATTTAATTAACCAATCCCAGGCGATGCAAGCATTGGGATTCTACCGTCGCGCTGCCAATACTTTAGAACAAGTAGAAACCAGCCTCCTTGCATCACCCGATTCGATTATTAAAGTAACCGGATTGCTCAATCTGGGCAATACCCTGCGCGTTGTGGGAAATTTAGATAAGTCTCAACAAGTTTTGCAGCAAAGTTTGGAGATTGCCCAAAAACTAGGATTAAAAGTTGCAACTGCTTCGATTCAACTCAGTTTAGGCAATACCAAACGCGCTTTAGCTAAAAAAATCGCAGCGTTAAATAGAACACAAAGCACCCAGAATGAAACTCAAGCTGCTTTAGAATTATACCGACAAGCAGCGACTTCCCAATCTCGAAATACGCGCATTCAAGCGTTAATTAATCAGTTTAGTTTGTTGGTCGAAACTCAACAAAATTCAGATGCCCAAACTTTGTTGCCTACCATCCAACAAGAACTCAACAACTTACCCGCCAGTCGCACTTCAGTCTATGCTCGTATTAACCTGGCGCAAAGCTTGATCAAACAGTCAGCGGTTAATAGCAACCCACAACAAACAACTGACATCGCCCAAATTTTAGCTAAAGCCGTTCAAGAAGCCAAAAACCTGGAAGACCGACGCGCCGAATCTTTGGCTTTGGGAACTTTGGGCGGATTATACGAGATAAATCAACAATTGTCAAGCGCCAAAACCGTAACCCAGCAAGCGTTGCTGTTAGCGCAGCTAATTGATGGATCGGATATTGCCTATCGCTGGCAGTGGCAATTGGGAAGGGTACTGAAAGCCCAGGGACAAAAAGAGGCAGCGATCGCAGCATACACCGAAGCCGTTAAAACCTTAAAATCCCTCCGCAGCGACTTAGCTGCAATCAACCCAGAAGTGCAATTTTCGTTTCGCGAAAGTGTCGAACCTGTTTATCGCCAATTAGTTGGGTTACTGTTGCAAAATGGGGATAAAGTTAACCAAAATAACTTGATTCAAGCGCGCAATCTAATCGAATCTCTACAACTAGCAGAACTAGATAATTTCTTTCAAGAAGCCTGCCTGACTGCCAAACCAGAATTAATCGACCAAGTAGACAAAACCGCAGCAGTAATCTACCCCATTATTTTGTCAGACCGATTAGACGTTATCCTCAGCCTACCCCAACAACCTTTGCGCCATTACACCACCAATATTCCCCAAAACCAAATTGAAGCAACCTTAGAACAACTGCGACAACAACTAGGAAGACCGAGTTCCAGCAGGCAACAAATCGTGCGCCTTGCCCAACAAGTTTATGATTGGTTAATTCGACCTGGAGAAACAGAAATCAAAAACAGCGGCGTTAAAACCTTGGTATTTGTATTAGATGGTACTTTGCGGAATATCCCAATGGCGGTTCTCCATGACGGCAACCAACACCTATTGCAGCAGTATAACGTCGCCTTAGCTCCAGGGTTGCAATTGCTAGAACCGCAATCCTTGGGACGAGTCCAATTGAAAGCTTTAATGCTGGGATTAAGCGAGTCTCGCGACGGGTTTCCACCCCTACCTGCCGTAGAGAAGGAATTGCAACAAATTCAAGCGATCGTGCCTGGTACGGTACTGTTGAATCAGAAATTTACCGGGGAGAGTTTGCGCCAGCAAATCAACGCCGTACCCTACCCCGTCGTCCACCTAGCCACCCACGGAAAATTCAGTTCCAGCGCCGATAACACCTTTATTTTGACCTGGGATGGTCGCATCAACGTCAAGCAATTAGATGGCTTCCTGCGCGTCAGAAACCAAGCCAGAGCAAGAGCAATTGAACTGCTAGTTTTGAGTGCCTGCGAAACCGCATCTGGAGACAGACGGGCGACTTTAGGCATCGCTGGCGTAGCAGTGCGCGCCGGTGCGCGCAGCACCTTGGCAACGCTTTGGCCCGTGCAAGATGTAGCAACCGCTACCATGATGGCGCAGTTTTACCGAGAATTAGCCACTCATGGCAAGTCAGAAGCATTGCGCCGCGCCCAAATATCTTTGTCGGAGAATTTCAAGCATCCCTATTACTGGGCGCCTTTTGTTTTAGTCGGCAATTGGCTATAAAACCCAAACTGCAAAACGCCGAGAGAATGGCAATTTTCTAGCTTGCATCGGTTTGTAGCACAGGGTTTGTATCCTGAAGATTGGGGTGTTTATGAAATTCCCGATCTATTGCCTACTGTTGTGGGGGAGTAAGCGTTTGTAGGCTTAGCTGCGGTGGCGTACTCTCGTGGCTAACGCACCCTACCTTTACTTTCAATCTCTATCTTAGGGTAGATGTAAAAAAACTCAAATTTCAGTATTTATAAGTTCTTATAATAATTATTACTTTAAGATAGTTAATTTATGAAACAGGGTGATGCCCGCAGCATGGGTTTTTTCCCCAGCTCCCTCTCGATTGCAGCTAGTATTGCCATCGCCTGTCTGAGCTATACCAGCCCAGTTTATTCGCAAATTGCCCCAGATGGGACGCTCTCTACCAATGTTACAACTACCAATAATCTTAACTTTACAATTAACGATGGAAACCGCTCCGGAAACAATCTTTTCCACAGCTTTCGCGATTTTTCGGTTCCTACAGGTGGAGAAGCTTTTTTTAATAATGCCCAAGAAATTCAAAATATATTCAGTCGCGTCACGGGTGGAACAATTTCTAATATTGATGGTTTAATTCGAGCCAACGGCAATGCTAATTTATTCTTGCTCAATCCTAGTGGAATTATTTTTGGCCCTAATGCAAGGCTGAATATTGGTGGCTCGTTTATAGCAACTACGGCGAGTAGTTTTAAGTTTGCCGATGGGGTAGAATTTAGCGCGACAAATCCCCAAGCTGCACCTTTGTTAACTATCAATGTTCCCATCGGCTTGCAAATAGGAACTAATCCAGGAAGTATTGTTAATCGATCGATAGCAACTGACAGTAATAGTCAAGTTGTGGGAATGCAAGTGCGATCGGGGAGAAGTTTAACGCTCTTAGGTGGTGATGTTATACAAGAAGGCGGCAGATTAAATGCTCCGGGTGGTCGCATTGAATTGGCAGGATTGGCAAGTGCTGGAATTGTTGGATTAGCAGTAAATGGGAATACTCTGAGCTTGAGCTTTCCTGCTGACATTACCACAAGAGCCAATGTTAGTTTGACCAATGATGCGATCGCGATCGCAGGTGGACAAGCAGGCGGCGATATTGTCGTCAATGCTAATAACTTTACTGCTACCAATGGCGGACGCTTAGTTGTAGCCACAACAGGAGCGGGCAATGGGGGAAATATTACCGTCAATGCTAACTTTATCAGCTTGTCCGGTGAGGGAGCTATTAATGGCAGTGGTTTGTACAGCCTAGCTTTGCCCGGTAGTACGGGCAATCTTGGCAATATCGCCATAAATGCAGAAACTTTGAACGTTGCAGAGGGTGCTATTGTGCGTTCGGCGACGGCAAGCACTGGCAATGCAGGTAATGTTTTAATTAACGCTAACCATGTAAACCTCTCTGGTTCTAGCGCAATTGAGTCAGGAACTGTAGCAGAGGGAAGCACTGGCAACGTGACAATTAACACCGGCAGGTTAACAGTTCGAGATCGGGCAACTGTAGGCGTTGTAACTCAAAGCAATGGAGCAGCGGGGAATTTGACTGTAAACGCTTCCGAGTTAGTGGAATTAATTGGCAGCTTTAGCGGTTTGATAACTGGCACCCAACCTGACAGTCGTGGAAATGCTGGCGATGTAACGATTAATACTAGGAGGTTGATGCTCCGGGATGGGGCAGCCGTAAGTGCTGGAACTCTTGGCTCAGGATCTGGGGGAAATATAACTATAAACGCTTCCGAGTCTGTGGAGTCGAACGGCAGCAGTATAGATACTGTAGCGAGTAGTTTTGGAAATGCTGGCAGTATAACGATCGCAACTGGGCGGTTAACCGTTAGAGATGGGGGAGACATCTCGGCTTCAGCTACTGATGGAATTGGCAATGCGGGAAATGTGACGATTCGCGCTACCGATGTGGAACTGATTGGCGCTACCCCAGAAAGTTTTTTCCCTTCCAGAATATGGGCTGTAGGTAGCGGAGGAGGAGGCACGGGAAAAGGGGGAAATATAACCGTTGAAGCTCAAAGGTTAATCTTGCGAGATGGGGCAGAGATATCAGCTGGTACTTTAGGTCAAGGCAATGCTGGTAATTTGACTGTTCGGGCTTCTTTTGTGCAACTTTCTGGAACCAGGATCTTTCAAGCTCCAGATAATGGAGAAACTTTAGAGTTTCAAACCAGGTTAGCGGCTGCTACTTTTGGTGCCGGAAATGGGGGAAATATAACCGTTGAAACTGAGCGGTTAATGCTGCAAGATGGCGCGCAGATATCGTCGGATGCGGGTGCAAATAGTACGAGCAATGCGGGAAATGTGACCATTCGCGCTACCGATGTACAACTGATTGGAACGGGTACGCTTGGTACTTTTTCTCCCAGTAGCTTAAGCGCGACTAATTTTGGTGATGGCAATGGGGGGAATATAACTGTTGAAACTGAGCGGTTGAGCATTCAAAATGGCGCGGAAATATCAGCAGGGACAGCTTTTAAACCGCTTGAACAACTCCGTCCTGGGGAACAACCTACACCCGCTAAACCAGGCACACTTCCCGGTGGCGGTAATGCAGGAAATATTTTGATCGGCGCGTCGGAGTCAGTAGAACTGTTTGGTATCTCATCATCGGGATTACCAAGCCTCAGCCGCATATCCAGTGACGTTGGTCTTAACACCCTTGGTAATGGGGGTAGGGTGACGATTGAAACTGGACGATTGACGCTTCGAGATGGGGCAGAAATATCATCTGCTACTCGCGGGATTGGCAATGCCGGTTCTGTAAACGTTCGGGCATCAATAGCAGAGATCGGCGGTGGTTTAGCGGGTTTTGATGGTTCGGGAATTTTCGTTTTTGAGAGTCCAAATGGTTTTGTACCCAGTCGCTTGACGGCTGAAGTGTTTCCCAATGCCAGAGGCAGGGGGGGAACGGTTACTGTAAATGCTGACAGATTAAGGGTGCGCGATCGCGCCCAACTGGGCGTCAGCAGTCGCAGTCAGCAGGGAGGAGATCCGGGCAACCTCAACGTCACATCTCGCGATCTGCGTTTAAACAACCAAGGAAGTCTACTCGCTACATCCGCCACGGGTAAAGGCGGGAATATTCAGGTGCGATCGCCAAATATCCAACTGCGCCGCCAAAGTGAAATCTCTGCCGCCTCAGCCCCAGGAGCCGCAGAAGGTAATATTGGGATTAATACAGAAACGCTAGTCCTGCTAGAAGCCAGCCAAATTAGAACCGATGCCATTGCTCCCAATGGGGGAAGTAATATTAGAATTTCCCCTTTGGATGAGTCAGAAGCAATCTTCCAATCCCCGGATAGTACCATCAACGCCAGCGGGCAATTAACCATCGAAGGAGATATCCAAACCGAACAGCCCAAGATACACGGAGTGGAAATCGGCGATCGTTCCAGGCTAATTGTTGACCGCTGCGCCCCCGTGCGTACTGGCAGTAGCTTTGTGGTCACCGGAAGCGGTGGTATTCCCCCCAGCCCCAACGAACCTTTGAACGGCGAAACGGTACTGGTAGATTTAGTTACCTTGGAAGCGGAAGAGCAGAGGAGCAGGGGAGCAGGGGAGCAGGGGAGCAGAGGTAATACTGAGGAATCTATAGTTACATCTGCTACAAATACCTCGACTCAGCTAGTGGAAGCAACAGGCTGGATAATTAACGAAAAAGGCCAAGTGGTTCTGATTGCTGAAGCACCCACCGCGACTCCTTACCGCCCTGAACTCGTGCCAATAGGGTGCGTTAGCAGCGGAGTACGGCACCACAGATTTTAACCGGATGCCAGTAGTGGCGTGGCAAGACTAAAAATGTAGGTTGGGTTGAACGATAGTGAAACCCAACAAACCCTTGCTGATGTTGGGTTTCCTGGCGTCAACAAGCGCCTACTCTGAATGCACTATTTTAGCCTTGCCACGCCAGTAGGGTGCGTTAGCGCAGCGCGTAACGCACCACAGATTTTAACGTTGAGCGAAGACGCTGGCGGCAGCACCGACACCCGCACCGGGGGTAAAGGCATCGTATCCCAGTTCAATTAGGGCAGCTTCTAGAGATGCGATCGCACTCAATATATCCCTGTCGCTGACAAATCCCAAATGCCCGATCCGGAATATCTTACCCTTGAGGTGATCTTGTCCCCCCGCCATGGCGATGTCGAATTTCTTCTTCAAGATCGAGCGAATTTTTTCCGCTTCCACTTGCACCGGGGCGACGGCGGTAATCGCAGGCGAGGCGGCGCTATCCGGCGCAAATAATGGCAAGCTCATCGCTTTCACGGCGGCGCGAGTCGCATTCATCTGACGAATATGCCGCGCGAAGATATTCTCTAACCCTTCCGCTTTCATCATCCGCAGCGTTGTTTGCAGCGCGATAATTAAATTAACTGGCGGGGTAAACGGTGTGCTATTTTTAGCAGCGTCTTTGCGGTATTTACCTAAATCGAGATAGTACCGGGGCAGTTTAGCAGTTTTGTAGGCTTCCCAAGCTTTGGCACTTACCGATACAAAACCCAAGCCGGGGGGAATCATGTAGCCTTTTTGCGAACCGGAACCGACCACATCGAGTCCCCACTCATCCACGGGGACGTTGACCGCGCCCATGCTGGTGACGGTATCAACAATTATCAGCGCTTCTCCGTGGGCTTTGACGTGGCGGTTGATCGTTTCCAGGTCATTTAGGACACCCGTAGAAGTTTCGCTGTGGGTAACGACTACGGCTTTGATTTGCTTTTCTTTGTCGGCTTCCAGCTTTTCGCGGAATTGTTCCGGGTCGAGGGGTTTGCCCCATTCTGCCGTAACTTTTTCTACATTGAGGCCGTAAGCTTCGCCGACTTCCGCCCAGCGATCGCCAAACTTACCATTGCATCCTACCAAGATGCGATCGCCGGGACTCAAAAAATTAATTATCCCCGCTTCCATCGCCCCCGTTCCCGATGCAGTCAGCATCAGCACGTCATTTTGCGTTTGATGCAACCACTTGAGGTTTTCGGTACACTCCGCCATAATTGGGGCAAACTCGCTGCTGCGGTGACCGATGGGGTGCTTGGCTAAAGCGAGTAATGCCTGTTCCGGCACGGGTGTAGGACCGGGTATCATCAGCATCAGCTTGTCGTTCATTTTTGTCCTATAACACTGAAATAGTCTGGAGTTTCCAAATCTTAGCCCC
>DNGG01000647.1:0-2536 GCA_003486675.1 Cyanobacteria bacterium UBA11372 | reverse complement strand
TGGAGTTTCCAAATCTTAGCCCCTAGATTTTCCGATTCCTTGGTTTCTCAAATCTGAATTAATATTTCTCAGGGCAGAAACGTTGAGGTCGTTTGAGAGCGATCGACCAGTTTGGGACTTTTTATTGTACTGTTAATTGACCAGAAGTTAAGCAGGCGGAGTTTGGCGAGTGGGGAAGCGATCTGACGACGAATTAGGATCGCTATTGACGTGATTGAGCGACCAACGGTAGTCTACTTGTAAACCTGCCTGCTGGAAAATTTCTTCGAGTTGTTTTTGTTGGGCAGCTGCTTTCCGCATGGTAATAATCAATTGTTGCACTTTTTCCCTCATAGCAGGAGTGCCCGTCACAGCGAACATAGTTTGTCGTTCTAACATTTGCAGAACCAGTTCGTAGTGAATCGGGGAGGGAAGGGGTATTTGCTCCATTTATGCGAATTTACCTCAGTTTTATAGCCTCATTTTGAGGAATCCAAGTTCCCGCTCCTGGCTCAAGCCACGAAAGTCCCTGGCTTCCCGGATTATCTAGGTGGTAGACTGCGCTTTAGCAAACAGCGCCGCGATCGCTCCTACTAAATCGGGTTGCTTTATCAATGACTCGCCGATTAAAACGGCATCAGCACCAGCACCTGCTACTAAGCTGAGGTCATTGGGTGTATGCAAACCCGACTCGCTCACGACCAGAATACCCCGGTCTTGCAGTTGGTCACCCCGCGCTGCCAAAATTTCCTTTGTTGTTTCCAGGTTGACAGAAAAATCTTGCAGGTTGCGATTGTTAATGCCAACCAGGTCAACTCCGTCTAGGGCTAACACGCGGTCTAGCTCTTCTAAAGTATGCACCTCGATCAGGGCAGTCATCCTTAAAGCCTTGGTGATTTTAACAAAGTACTGCAAATCTTGGTCGGAAAGTATCGCCGCGATCAGCAGAACGGCATCAGCACCCTTCAGGCGAGCTAGGTAGATCTGGTAAGGGTAAATAATAAACTCTTTGCACAAAAGAGGCAAGTCAACCGCAGCGCGAATTTGAGCCAGGTTTTCAAAGCTACCACAGAAAAACTTTTCATCCGTGAGAACCGAAAGACAAGTCGCGCCGCCAGTTTGGTAAGCTGTGGCGATCGCTACCGGGTCAAAATCTTCCCGGATTACCCCTTTACTCGGAGATGCTTTTTTAACTTCCGCAATCAGTGCTGGTTTAGTTTTACCTTGTCGCAAAGCGGCGACAAAATCGCGGGGTGTTGGCGCGTCGGCTATTTTCCGCTGCAATTCCGACAGCGCCAGACGTTCCCTCATTTGGGTAACTTCGGTTTCTTTATACCAGACAATTTCTTCCAAGATATGGCGCGGCGAGGCATCTGGCATTGCTACCTGATAGCGCAATTCTTTTACCGCAACGGCGGGATTGGGGGGACGACGACGAATCTGCATGGGAATTTCAGATTTCAGATTTTAGATTTCAGATTTTAGATTTTAGATTTTAGATTTCAGATTTTAGATTTCAGATTTTAGATTGCCTTTAAATCTGAAATCTGCAATCTGCAATCTGCAATTGCTAAACTTCTGCGGCGCGTTTGTATGCTTCATCCAGGACTTCTGAAAGTGTGGGATGGGCGTGAACCAGATAAGCTAGGGATTGGACTGACTGACGGGTAGCGATCGCATTCGATGCTTCGTGAATTAAATCGCTAGCGTGCAATCCGATGATGTGGACGCCGAGGACTTCTCCCGTATCTTTGCGATAGACAACTTTGGCGATACCGTCGGCTTCCCCTTCGGCGATCGCTTTAGAATTGCCTTTAAAATAAGTTCGCACGGCGGCGACTTCAAACCCTTCTTCTTTCCCCAACTCCTTAGCCGCAGTTTCAGTTAATCCCACAAAGCTGATTTCTGGGTGGGTAAAAGCGGCGGCGGGGATGCTGCGATAGTCTACGATGCGCGAGCGTCCGCAAATATTTTCTACCGTTGCAATCCCTTGTGCCGATGCGGCGTGTGCCAGCATCATCTTACCCGTGGCATCTCCAATCGCCCATAAGTGGGGAACTGGTTCCCCTGCCGATAATACTGCCAACTTGTCGTTAACTGGAATAAATCCGCGCCTATCGGTTTCCACGCCGACGGATTCCAACCCCAAATTTTGAGTATAAGGAATGCGTCCAGTAGCTACCAAACAAGCATCGACTTCCAGAACATCTATTACTTCTTTAGTTTTAGCGTCGGCGAGTTCGATGACTACCGGAGATCCGGGGATAACTTTTTGTGCCAAAACCCCGACTTTGGTTTCGATATCGCGGGGAGTAATCAAAATCCGTTCCGCTATTTTGGCAATATCGCGGTCAAATCCCGGCATTAACTCTGGCAGCGCTTCAATCATCGTGATTTCGCAACCGAGTGCCGAGTATACATCGGAAAATTCTAAACCGATATAACCGCTGCCAATAATCGCCACCCAAGGCGGAAGCGATTCTAATTTGATACCATCATCGCTAGTAAAAACGGTTTTACCGTCGATTTCAATCCCGGGGGGAACCCAAGGAATCGA
>DNGG01000460.1:9947-11874 GCA_003486675.1 Cyanobacteria bacterium UBA11372 | reverse complement strand
TATAGCAGTGCGCTCTGGCGTAGTTACAGTACATTTGAGCTAAATCTCTCCCGATAAAGCATCCATTGTTTAATCTGTAACTACACCAGTGAGCAGCGCTATAGTTTCGCTGCATAAGTTTTGAATCTGCAATCTACAATCTAATATCATGTCCGCTTGAATCGGTAGCATCAGGGGGGGCGGGTTTATAAATCCATTGCGCTGCGTTCAAACATATCTCGTAAAACCCGCCCCTACAACATCAAAAACTATATACAACCGATGCTACCGGACATGATATAAAATCTCAAATCAGACTATTGGCGCACAAAATGCCCGAAGCGGCGACGGCGGGAACTCCAATACCGGGCATCGTGCTATCGCCCGTGCGGTACAATCCGGGGATGGGAGTATAGATGCTGGGAAATGTACCTTTACCCGCAGCGATCGCTGGGCCATATGTGCCTTTGTATCTGCGAAGATAGTAGGCGTGGGTGAGGGGTGTACCGATAAGTTCGAGGACTATGCGATCGCGTAGATCGGGGATAATTTTTTCTAGGGCGCGGAAGAGGGGATGCGATCGCTCTTTTTTCCTATCTTCATAACTATCATCCCGTCGCCATCCGTCGAAAGGTTCCAAAGTATAAGCATGAACTACATGATGTCCCTTTGGTGCTAAATTGCTATCCCATACCGAAGGAATCGAAATCATGCAAGTATTCCCAGGTTCGGTAATATCTCGATTAGAATCATGAACCACAACGTGATGTCCTGTCAAATGTTCTAACCCTTCACTCCTGATACCTAAATGCAAGTGCATAAAGCTATCCACGGCGGGAGTTAAGAGCGACTGCTGACGATAGGAATATGGTAAATCTTCCCGACGCAACAACTTATTATAAGTATCCCAGATCGTCGCATTGGAAATAACGATAGGCGCTTTGATTGCTTCCCCATTTTGCAATCGCACCCCCGCCACTTTCCCCGATTCTAATAATATTTGCTCCACGTGGGCATTCAAGCGCAATTTACCGCCCCAGCGTTCCAAACCTCGCACCAAAGCATCAACAATTGCCCCACTGCCGCCGATGGGATAATCGACGCCGATATGAGTACGTTCGCCTAACATAAAAGCAACTTCAGCGGCGATAGTTCCTTGTGCTTTTAAACCGGATAGCAGAAAGCATTCTAAATCGATTAAACGCCGCACCCAAGGATCTTTTACCTCTTTATCCATCACATCGCCAACCGAACTTTGAATTACTCCCACATGGGGCAATAATTTTAATAAAGATGGCAAGTATCTTCCAAATAAAATAGGTAATATCTGCCAATCTGCCCGTAAAGCAATAGTAGGAATACCCTTCATCCCATCGTACAAAGGCAACAGGCGATTTTCAAATTTTTCTAATTCTATAGCGCCTTGAGGGGTAATTTTTGCCACAGCATCTCGATATCGCTGCCCATTGCTATAAACCGAAAACGTACCTTCAGGAAAATGATAGTGTCCCAAAGGATCGTAACTAACCGTTTGGATAGATTCACCCAGAACGTCGAGAACCTGTCGCACCGGATTGAGGCTGCGCGGGTCGCTGAGGCCGCAGTAGAACGAGGGGCCAGAATCAAAGGTAAAGCCGCGCCGCGCGAAACTGTGAGCCGCACCGCCCGCAATGGCGTGACTTTCACATACCAATACCTGCTTGCCGTAACGGGCGAGGAGGGCGGCGGCGGTTAAACCGCCGATGCCGCTACCGATGACAATGACATCTAAGTTCATAATTTCTCTTTACTATTTCTTTATTTTTTACAATACAGGCTTCATCCAAGTTCAAGAAACCCGGTTTTTCTAATAATACCTTCGCCAATTTTCTGAAACGCCCACACCCGCGCATGGTGTGGCTACACAAACCGAGCAACGCCTGCGCGGGCTGAAATTCTTACAGGCTGC
>DNGG01000460.1:0-9727 GCA_003486675.1 Cyanobacteria bacterium UBA11372 | reverse complement strand
CTGCGTAGGCAGCCTTTGTTTGTGTAGCGGCACCATGCGCGGGTGCCGGATGCAAGGCGAAGATTTTATCTAAAAAACCGGGTTTCTGGGCTGTTTTTGGGGTGAATGGAACTGGGGCGATCGCTTTTCCAACACCTCGCCTGCAATTTGGGTAAAAATACTGGTTTGATTTGTGAAGAAGCTGTGAAAACACGGTGAAGATATCGTGAAACAAAAATTTAGTGGACAGCCAGATGGTAAATTTGCTGAAACAGCTTGGTAAATCACAGCAAATTTAACGGTCAGAGTCAATGAAAATACTTAAATTACGTCAATGACAGGATAACTATCACCACATTCGGCTGAAAGAATAGTTCTAAAAAGTCATTTTTAAAGCAATCAATTTGGTCAGAAAACATTATGAAAATACTCAACACTTGTAAAGTCGGTATCGCACTAACTGCTGCTGCATTCTTGGGAATGACCACCGCCCAACCTGCTGCCGCTATTACTTTTTCTCTCAGCGACCTGGGTACGCTGGGGGGTAACAATAGTTCCGCCACTACCATCAACGACTATGGTCAGGTGATTGGTACTTCATCCACCGCTGATGGTCAAAGTCGCGCTTTCTTCTGGGAAAAGAGCAACGGTATGAGTGACCTGGGTACGCTGGGGGGTGACATTAGCGCTGCCTATGCCATCAACAACTATGGTCAGGTGGTTGGTACTTCACGCAACGCTGATGGGCAATATCGTGCCTTCTTGTGGGAAAAGAGCAGCGGTATGAGTGACCTGGGTACTCTGGGGGGTAACGATAGCTCTGCCAGAGCCATCAACGACTATGGTCAGGTGGTTGGTAGCTCAAACACCCCTAAAGGGCAATTTCGCCCCTTTTTGTGGGAAAAGAACAGCGGCATGATTGACCTGGGTACTGTGACGGGGGGTTACAATACCTATGCCAATGCCATCAACAACTTAGGTCAAGTGATTGGTGACTCATACATCGCTGGGGAAAGTCGCGCCTTCTTGTGGGAAAAGAGCAGCGGCATAATTGACCTGGGTACTCTGGGGGGTTACTACAGCCGTGCCAAAGCCATCAATGAATTAGGTCAGGTGATGGGTCAATCAAACACTGCTAATTCAAATAGTCGCCCCTTCTTGTGGGAAAAGAGTAGCGGCATGAGTGACCTGGGTACACTGGGGGGTGACGAGAGCTATCCCACTGCCATCAACGATTATGGTCAAGTGATTGGTATGTCATACACCGCTGCTCGGCAGCAATATATCCCCTTCCTTTGGGAAAAGAGCAGCGGCATGAGTGACCTGGGTACACTGGGGGGTGACGAGAGCTATCCCACGGACATCAACAACTTAGGTCAGGTGATTGGTTACTCATACATCGGTGGGGAAAGTCGCGCTTTCTTGTGGGAAAAGAGCAGCGGCATCAGTGACCTCAACAACTTGGTTTGGGCTCCTGGCTGGATACTAAACCGTGTAGTAGCCATCAACAATGTGGGGCAGATTGTCGGCACTGGCCTTTACAATGGTCAAGAGCGAGCCTTTCTCTTAACGCCCAATACTTCCAAATCTGTTCCCGAACCTTCTTCTGCACTGGCATTCTTGACGTTGGGTGCTGTGGGTGCTGGTGCTTTGGCGAAACGCCAGTGGCAGCAACAGGATGCTTCTAGTCGCAATTGACCGATAGTAACTCAAGTTGCTTGCGTTACTGGATAACGCACCCTCACCAGCTAAGATTGCTGGGAATCGGAAGGCAATTGCGATTGAATCGGATTAATCAAACCTTGAGCCGTACTAAATAGATTGATCGGATTTCTGCCATCAGTAATCAGAACGCTTTGTAAGCCCAAAGCTTGCAAAAGTTTTGCTTGCATTTCGGGGCCAGCTTGCGCGATCGCTTTCAAAGTCTCTGATCCAATTGCTGCCACTTTTTGGCTGAATTCTGCACTGGTAATTTCTGCCATTCTTTGGGCTTTTTCAATCTCCAAATTAATCAGCGCTTGTTGGTGAGCTAATTCCGCTTCCTGACGCGCTCTTAATTGAGCCAATTCTGCTTCGGCGCGAACTCTTGCCGCTTCGGCTTCTTGCCGCGCTAAATTAACTGCTAATTCCCCTTGAATCCGCGATGCTTCCGCCTTGGCTCTGGCTTCTGCCGTGGCTTGGCCTGTCGCTTCAATTGCCGTATTTTCTGCCTGTAATTCCAGCAGTTTCTTGCGTTCTGCTTCTGCTGCACCTCGGTCAACAATCACCTGACGTTCCAGTCTGGCTTTTGCAGCTTGTTCGATCCGTTCTGCATCTTGTTTCGCGGCTGCTTCTTGGGCATCGGTGGTAATTTGAATCGCGATTTGTACCGATTTTTGCAAACTTTCTAGGGTTCTTTCATCTACAGGTTCTACTGATTGGATGTCAATGTTGGTGATGACTAAATTATTAGTTCTAAACCGAAATTCCTCTCGAATATGTCCTTCGTTGTCAGTGCCAAATACAGCCGTGCGAATAATTCGAGCTGAATTGCGATGAAATTCGTCGAACTTTTCTCCCGCTACCGCACCTCGGACTCGGGAGGCGATCGCCTTACAAGCATCCCCCACAAAATCCGGCACTTGAAATAATTTTGCAGCAGCTTGTTCGTCGTGTCTGTCAACATCAAAATACCAGTTATAAGATAATTGAAGTTGCAGCCTAGCATGATCGGATGTTTCCACAGTAAACACATCCGTCATAAAATCTGGCCCTAATAATAAAGCCAGAGATTTGATCAAATTCGGTCGCTTAGGTTTTCCACCAGATAAACTCAGCACCGTAAAAGATTCATCCGGCCCCAACATCACTAAATCCGGCCCAAAAACAGTGCGCGCGCTTCTTTCTTTATAATCGTGGATTTGTACCGCTGCATTTTGGGGAACGTGAAACACAACCGCTCTCGTTTTATCCCTTGTAGGGCTTTCAGCACCTTCCCGATAATGCTGGCTTCGCTCAGAGATTGGATCGCCTTTTTGGCTCAGCAATTCCTCAATCACAGGCGTTAAAACTTTTTCCCAAAGTTCTTCGTAAGGGCTTAACATATACGCTTGCGGGCCGCTAACCAGCCTTAATTCTCCGGTTTGAATATCCCGCACGTAAATCCCTTCATTCTTATCCAAGGGAATCGTTTTACGTTTTTCCACGACTTCCAATTCCACGCGGGGAATGTAATCCCTCGGCCCGGAAATCATCCACAAATCTCCCGGTTGATGCTGAATTAAGCTATCAGCTTCGCCCTCGGTAAAGGCTTCTTTAGCCCTGAGTAAAAGTGCTTCTTGTTCCCCCAAAACGTAAACTTTTTGAATCCCATTTTCCAACGACTCACCGGGATGCAAGAAAAAGGAAGTTCTTCCTTGACGAACTTCTCGCATTCCTAGTTGCGGTTTGCCTAAATCGTCAATCGGGTTAACAACAATGCACCATTCTCTGTCACCCAGCGTGGTAATTTCCACTTCTCTGACGACTTCTTCATACACATCGGGTATGTGAATTTCTGCATCTTCAAACGTTACCAACCATTCATCTCCCGCTTTGCGCTGGCGATTAAAAATATCGGTAAACGTGCGTTTGGCGATTAAATGTAATGCTTTCCGTTCGGTTAAGACGTAAGCCTTAATCGTACCAACGACCGATTCATCAACCCCAGGCAAATAAGCGCCTTCTTCTCTTACTAACCATTCTTCACCCGCACGGCGGCGATTTCCTTGTCTATCGGTGCAACTTTGGCGTGCTATCAGTCGCAAAGCTTGATTGGGTTTAATCACCTGCGCGGTGACAATTTCTGCTACTTCAACTTCGACGCGGGGAATATAAGTTCTTGGCCCTTCAAATAACCATTCATCTCCTGCTAAACGATTAATTGTTTGAGTTTCAATTTCTCCATCAACGGTTGCAGTTATGGTTTCGGTAAAATCGCGAATTGCTCTTAAACGCAAAGCTTGATTAGTTTCTACAACTTCCAGCCGCATTACTTCTCCCAATAATTCCTCACCGGGATAGAGGGGAAAAGGGTCTTGAGCAAAGCGAATTTCTTCATCCCCATAGCGCAATCTCACCTGACCGTGAGCATCAGAAATGGGTTGATTTTCTTCATCTCTTAGTACTGGATTTGCCACCAAACAATAATGGCGAGGCGGCACGATAATCATCGGTGCGGGTTTTAAAATTAGGCGTTCGTGGTCGCGCAAGGTAATCGTTTGCGGGCCAACTTCTAGGCGGGTGACACCCGTATTGTTATCTAAAACGTGAATAAATTGCTGTGGTTTGAGGCGAATAACGCCACTCGTCGTCCCCGGTAATTCAGATTTACGTTCGGCTGTATTCATTTCCATACTCTCAAAGAAGGTGATAAAAGTTTTGCTAAGTAGATGCTTTTGTTCTTGGATGGTATTCCTACAGGGGTTTTGGTTGAGCGCTTGGCTACCCCAGGCTTAGGATTTGAGTTGGCGGAAAATCTCCTTCTCTGTTTTAGCCGACGATTCTCTTAATTAAGAGAAATATGAAGAAATGTTTCGAGTTGATTGCCGGGTTGCGCCAAGTTGGATGTGGGGGTGTGAGAGCGATCGCGCCTGAGTTGGTGAAAAAGCGATCGCCTTCTCCCCAAATCAAAATTCAAGCCTCCAAAACCGATCGATTTAGCCATTTTAAAACTGCATTGATGAGGTTCGGATGGTTAGGAGAAATGCGTTTTACGTTGTCGCAGGGTTGATTGGTGATGATTGCGATCGCGCCGCCAAAAGTACTCAATGCAGTTAAGCAAGCTTCACTGAATTCACGAGCAGTCTTGGAATTAAGGTTAACGGTGCCAAGCGCGATAAAATTCTGGATAACTCATATTTTGGGCACAGTGCCATAGAATCCTAGAGCAGAAATAGTAGAGGTCAAAATCGTTACGACGAATCTCATCTGTTAAACAATCTTTCAATAATGAAACTGCTATATTTAACTGGGTGTTATGAATATTTTTGATCAATATTTCACTGAGGTAATGACGGGTTAAATAACTATAATTGCACAGCATTAAATAAACTATTCTATTAATAATTCTTGGATTAAATACATCTATTTTTTCTAAAAACATGGTGAATCTTTGAATCCGATCAGCATCATCATAAATATCACATACTAAATTGAGTGCCTCGATAATTTCTTCAGGAGAAGTAGAGATAAATTGTTTGGGAATAGTTCTTTTAATTACTTCAATATGGTTGGGTATAATTCTTCTTAAGTAATCAACTGCATAAAGACAAATAAATTCATCAGGGCTACTCTGTATAATTTCAACCAGTGTTTCAACTGATTTTTCTAAATATTCAAAGTTTATATACCATAAGCTATACGCTGCTCGACAACGGATGCAAGCATCTTCATTGGGTTCCATAAGTTCGAGCAGAGTTGTGACTGATTTTGTAAGATGCTCAGAAGAAACTCTACCCAGACTCTCAGCAGCTCTGACACGAGTAGAATTATCAGTTTTCGTGTCAATAAGATTAAGCAATACATTGATAGCTTCTGGGTTATTGAAGCCAATCTCGCCTAAGCTCTGAATTGCCTGATAATGGGCGGAGTCGCACTGATATAAGAGCGCATCAGGAACACTGGTATAAATTAGAGAAACTAAAGCCTTAACTGCTTGTGTATTTCTCAAAGCAATCTTTCCCAACGCCCAAGCCGCCAACTGGCAAATATCTTTGCTAGGATACTTATAGATAAGATTAACTAGGGCAAAAACAGCGAGAGAAGAATTTGTTTCTAAGATTGCCTGTCTTGCTGCCTCTGATGTCCAGCCGTCATAAGATTGCCAATTATTGTCCTCTTTTCTGAAATAGCCAAAGCCTGACTCAACTAGCCATGATAATATTTCGTTGGAACGATTACAGTTTCTAAATTCTGCGATTAACCTAGCTGTTAAAAAATCAGATCTATATTTATAAAAATTCCCGCAACTATCTTCAAAATTTAGCATAGTATCAATAAACTCATTCTTCCTTATTGATTGAACTTTTGTTTCAGGAAATCCTAACCAAAACAAAATAACTTCTATCCAATGTGGTTCAAAAATGCGATACACACCTTCTTCTGGATTATGAGGAACGTGATTTAGGAAGGAATACCAATCATCAATCGCCCAGGCAGCAAAATATTCCTGAAATGTGGGATGAAAGAATGCGTAAACAGGTTCATCTGTTGTGGCTTCCCGATCTACCAAGTTCAGCCAACCGAGATTCCAGGCTAATTTAAACAGCTTGTCGCTCATCTCTTTCTGAATTAAACTTAGCGGCAACCGAAATCTAGCATCGCTATCCAATCCTGCTATAGACAAACGACCGAGGGCTTGATGTAATTCTTCTTGTAAACCTGGTTGAGTCGCCCAATCAATACCCGATTGGGCTGGTTTCCACTCATAGAAATAGCGGACAAAGTGTTGATATAGTTCGGCTTTTGTTTCTGGTAATTCGGCTTGCTTATTCTTGTTAAATATTTGGCACAGTAGAGATAACCGAAGCGGATTTGTTACGAGTTGGCGGATGCGTTCTTTTTGCGGTTCTTGTAGCTTTTTCTGTAACTCCTGTCCCCGTTGAATATTTTTCGCTTCAGCAAACCACTGCTGAATAAAATTATCGACTTGCTCTGATTTAAATTCCTGAGTTTTGTAAGTATCAAAACCTATGAGGGGATTGTTGAGATGGGCATCCCAAACATTGGTTCTACAGGTTAAGACAACTCGCACCTTACCTAACCAATCAGTAAGTTGAGTACGGATTTTTTCAAATTGGGCGGGTGAAATTTCTCCTATTTCATCGACACCATCGAGTAATAACCAAACTCCACCCTGACGCAACCGTTTCTGTAGAGATGTTTCGTGAGACTTCTCTACATCAATATCGGGATAAACCAGAGAAATAGCTTCCGGTAACCATTCTTGAAGGATATAGTCTTTCAGCATTTTTCCTTGCAAACTTGCAAGCGTAATGCAAATCGGTAAATCTTGATTATTTTGCTGAATGTGAGTGGCGATTTTATCTAACAGCGTTGTCTTTCCCGATCCTGGTTCTCCGACAATAGCAATATGCTTATTTTTCCCACTAGGGTTTTGTCCAATAACGTCAGTCATGAATTCATCATGCTCGTAAATTCGGGTAATAACTTCTTGTTCTAACTGATGCACCAATTCCATAGGCACATTCCCACTGCGACGCTGCTGCTGTTTTCGTTCGATTAACCCTAGCGGCACAAAAACATTGACTTCAAATCCCATTTCTGTCGCTCTCCGTCTGAAGCGTTGCTCCTCTTGCTGCTCGTGTAACATTGATTGGCAAACTCGCTGCCAATCAATGGCAATGTTTTGCTGTGGATCTCGCTCGGAATTCTGCAAGTTTGAGTCATGTTCGGCAATAAAGTTTATGGGATCATCAAATTTTAATGCTTTAAGAATTGAAATGACAGGACCGCGATCGCGTGGCGTACCTTCAAGAAACCGTTTTACGGTACTGATACCCACATAAGCCTGCTCTGCAAGGTCTTTTTGAGACCAACCTCGTTTATCTGGATTTAGTGGCTTCTCCAATTTAGCCATCTGTTGACGAACTTTATCCAAACCTGCGCCATCAATCCGAACACTGCGAGATGCCATAGTTTGACTCATCCCTAACAACCAAAATCGATGAAATTGAGAATCTTGCATCAGTTGCATAGCCCGCCAGGGGTTTAAACCCCTGGCTCATAGCGAAAGTCCTCTAAAGAGGACTAAATGCTGACCAAAAAAAGCGCTCTTCAGTCCACTTAAGTGGACTTGAGCTATTAGCCGTGGACTTGAGTCCACGGCGGGACAACACCACAGGCGCAAAATCTCAATCAAAACTATCCCTAGCATAGTCAGCATCTAGTTTCTTGACCAGTTCAGATCGGTTCACTTTTTCTGAACCGATCTGAACTGGCGCGACAAGGGTTGACCTTGGTAACCTCAAACTATCGAGTTCAATTTCCTATCAATGACTTCTACTTACAACTATTCAGACGAGTTCGACTTCAACAGCGATGATGATTCGCTGAAAATCTTTCCCCAATTCCAAAGCGGAGAAATCATCAACGAATTAGAAACGATCGCTCTCGATATTCTAGAGATGATTTTAGGCGATTGCTTCCGTTACTGTCCCCAAGTTCCCCTAGAAGTCATCTGTTCCCGTCCAGAAACTTGCACCCGTCTTCCCAATGAACTTTGGAAATTTTGGGTTAGTTCCAGAGTCGATATCGCTGTAATGGAACGCGGCTATTGTGCCAGCCGCCAAGCCAAATTGGTAGTAGAATGTCAATCTCACTGGCACGATCGCTTAGAGGTGCAGGTGCGCGATCGCAAAAAAGCCCAACTCCTTGCATCTGCTGGCGTTCCCCTCGTTTACCTGCGGCAAGTCGATCGAGATCGGCGCTTCTATCGCTTCTACACTCCCAACGAAAAAGAACAAGTATTTTACAACTCAATTACCCAACAAGGACGGACAGAACTGGAAGCATTTTTGCAGAGCTTATTATGACAAATTTCCACTCAGCATCAAACTTACCGTACCGCGCCGTATAGCGATCTTAAAAGGCTTTTGTTAAAAGATGAAATTGCTGCATAGTATAACGGTAGTTAGATAGTTGTTTGCTCTGAGGTTGCAGTTATATGAGTCGAGCGATCGCGCTACTCGTACCAGAGACATATCGCAAACGCTATCGTAGTAATAACCACAAGGTATCCTATTGGGGATTTGGAGACTAAAAACATGAGCAACGCGATCGCATTACAAACCGTTATCGAATACGTTGAGGCACTTTCCCCGGAAGACCAAGACTTACTGATTGAACTCATCCAGAAACGGCGAATTGAGAAGCAAAAAGCGGAAGTTGCAGAAAATATCGAGCTAACCCTCAGCCAACAAGACAAAGAAACTCTCGAAAAAGCTGCCGCAGCGCAAAGTAAAACTCTGAGCGAGTATCTGCTTAAAATAGCTCTCTCTTTAGCCAAAGAAACTCCAGAAATAGAGCAAATTGTATTGAGCGATCGCGACTGGGAAATCTTTGCATCAGCCATTGAAAACCCACCCGAACCCAATGAAGCACTAAAAGCAGCAATTAAAGAGTATCAGGAAGAGTATGGAAAGTGGTAACCCATGAGATGGATTTTTTGTGCAATAGATGATGACAGAGTAAGGAGAGAAACTTTTGACTGTGGCGTACCGGAGTTAAATGAATATCTGAAAAAGTATGCGCGACAGAATGATAGAAGAGGAATTGCTAAAACCTTTGTGGCAATTCCTGAAGGTGGAAATGGAGATGTTGCAGGGTACTACTCTGTCAGCATGGCTGAAATTAAACGCGAGTCCCTACCCGAAAATTATCGGAGAGGATTACCTCGCTATCCCGTACCAGCTATGCGCCTTGGTAAACTTGCAGTTGCTGTTTCTATGCAAGGCAGAGGGTTGGGCAAAAAACTGTTGATCAATTGTTTTGAAAAATCCCTTCGTCTTTCCGAGGAGGTGGGAATATTTGCAGTAGTAGTCGATGCTAAAGATCTGCAAGCCAAAAATTTTTATTTGAAATACGGCTTTGTAACGCTAGAGGATGATGAGTTTTCATTGTTTATCCCGCTTGCCACAATCATCAAAGTGCTTGAATAAAGAGAAATGCGATCGCGCTCCAGCGCCAAGTAAAACTCTGAGCGAGTATC
>DNGG01000461.1:18364-29219 GCA_003486675.1 Cyanobacteria bacterium UBA11372 | reverse complement strand
GGGCATCCTCTTCTCTTGTGGGGTGGGCATCTTGCCCGCCCCTTTCTGCTGGTAAGCTAGAAGTCTGCCCCAAAAGAGATAATTCAGCTACTGGATCGAAGCCCCATTCTGATAAAAACTTTAGCATTTCCTCATAAGAAATAATTCCCCCAGTATCGGAAATGTGATAGCGAATCAACGGAATGCCGTTATCTCCAGAAAACAATAACGTGCCATCTTTAACTTCAAAAAATCGACTCAAAGGATCGTACTGAACTAGCGTCGGCAGGCGAGATTCTCCGAACAAAGCACGGGAAGCAGCGGGATTTTCTGCTAGAAAGCGGCGAATGCAAATGCTCAGGGGCGTTTCGTTACCTAAAACTCCGGCATCGGCTGTTCCATACAGGGAGGCAAAGTCGTAACAAGGATGAATTGAACCGACTCTTTCACCCACCAAACTGCGCCATTCTTCGCTAAAAACTTCTCCCGCAAAGACCATTTTAATATTATATTTTTGCCATTCTAAGCCGCGCGCATTGCCCGTATCGATGACATCTTTAATAAAGGGTGGATAACCCAACAATACAACTTGCTCAAACGCGGTACCAAGTTCTTGGACAACGCGGAATATTTCTTCTTTGTTATTACCCGGAGCAATTACCGTAATCGGATAGCCTTTACTCGCCAGATAGCGACAGCAATTCGTCGTATAAATTCCGCCTACCCAAGTTCCCAATGTGAAACAAATGACAGCTAGAGTGCGGCGAGTATCGGCATGAAAGCTATCGTGAAATATCTGCTCAAACCTGTTGGCAATTTGAAGTTCATCGGCAAAAAACCTAGGCCAAAATGTAGGTTTGCCCGTCGAACCAGAGGAAACAGCTATCATATCGCAGGTTTCCAACTGTCCTCCACGACACAACTCGGCGAGGGGGTGACGCTGTAAGTAATTTTCTTTGGTAATTAACGGCAGTGTTTGGAAATCTTCAAATGTTTGAATCGAAGCCGGATCTATATCTTGTGCGTTTAAAAAAGCTCTGTAAGCAGGAACCTGCGCCGCCACATCGCGAAATAAAGAAAGTACAGTTGCTTGGGGAGAGTCATTTTGATATCGATTTAGACGCAGATCTAGGGGCGTATTCAGGAAGTCTTGAAAAGCTGCAACTGCGCGTTGACTTTGTTCTTTTCTCATAGTTTATTTTATCCTTTTAGCTTCGGGTAAGCTTAAATTTCCCGTCTCACCTGCTTACATTTGAGGGGCGGGTTTAGTTTTATTGTTTGCTTTTTTTAAAGGTGATTGGTGAAACCCGCCCCTACAGATCTCACCTGCACACCTGCACACCTGCACGCCTGCTCAATATTAACTCGTAGCGATCGCATAACTACGCCCCACAGCACAATTGCGCCCCTGCTGTTTGGCGGCGTAAAGCGCTAGATCGGCAATCTCGATCAACTCCAAAGGCGAACTATCGGCATTTGGAACAATCGTACTGACGCCCAAACTCAAGCTGACGTATTGACTTGCACCAGATAAAACGTGGGGAATTTTGAGTTGTTGCACTTGTTTTCGGATTAATTCAGCTACTTTTAACGCTCCTTCAGCACTTGTATTAGGTAGAATAACCGCAAATTCTTCTCCTCCATATCGCGCGACTAAATCCGCTGGGCGTCGTGAGGCGCTAGCGATCGCACTAGCAACCTGTTTTAAACAATTATCTCCCTCTAGGTGTCCGTAGCGATCGTTGTAGCGTTTGAAATAATCCACATCACACATAATTAACGATAAAGGCAACTGTTCCCGTTTTAGTCTGTACCATTCCTGTTGGAGAATTTTGTCAAATTGGCGACGATTGGCGACGGAGGTTAAGCCATCTAACGCCGCCAGTCGTTCTAATTCTTGATTGGCTTTTTTGAGAGCGGTTTCGGCTTTTTTACGCTGAATCAGCGCCCCCAATTGCGTTGCGACGGCATTAACTAATTCAATTAAGCGTTCATCGGGTGCGATCTGATTTTTATGCAAAAATACTAATACCGCCGAGACGCGATCGCCAACAATTATCGGCACGCCCAAAGCCGATTTAATTCCGACAGCGGCGGCAATTTTTAACCGCCTAAAACAGCGCTCGTTTGTTTGAGAAATATCTTCGATCCATGCAGGTTTTTTTGATAACCAAACTCGTCCTGGCAATCCTACATTGGGTGGGAAAGTCAACCCTTGACTGTGTTGGCGAAACGGTAACAGACTGCTATCGCTAGCATACCAACCCCGACTGCATACGAGAGCTTTTAAGTGAGGGTTAGGAAGCCAAGCTTCTCCAAAATTCCAACCAATGGTTTGACAAATTTTTTCCAAAATTACTTTTAATGCCGAGTCTACATTAGCAGCTTTGCTAATCGCTTGGGTAGTTGTTAGCAAGAGTTGCAGTTGGGCATTTTGCTCTTGCAGCTGTAACTGGAGCGATCGCAAGCGCAATTGATTCTCGATCCTCGCTAAAATTTCTAAAGGCTCAAAGGGTTTTGTTACGTAGTCTACCCCACCCACCGCAAACGCTTGCACTTTATCCACGGCTTCGTTCAAACCACTCAAAAAAATCACCGGGATGTCGCGAGTTCGTTCATCTGCTTTTAACTCTTCGCAGATTTCATAACCATCCATTGATGGCATCATAATATCCAACAAAATCAGATCTGGGGGATTTGTCAACGCAGATTGCAGCGCCAATTTGCCGTTGGGTGCTACTCGTACGTTATACCCTTGCTCTGACAACATTTGGGTTAACAAGCTTAAATTAGTAGGGCTATCATCAATCACTAATATATCTGAACTCGCTATGAAATATCGATCCTGAATCATAAATTTTTGGCTGCTGCTGTCTAGGTGCTACACATCCGTTTTTCCCAGATATTTAATTTTTTTTATCCAGTTGATTCATGGCTATTCACTAAAAAATAAGTCGTCATTTCCCCTTTGCCTTTAATCGCAATATCACCTCGTTTTTTCAAGGCAAATTTGTGTTTTAAGCGCTCGTAAACTGCTGAAGTAACCTGAATTTCGCCGGGAATACCGCTTGATTCCATGCGCGAAGCAACGTTAACCGTATCGCCCCACAAATCGTAGATAAATTTAGTCAAACCAATTACCCCAGCGACAACGGGACCGATATTGATACCAATGCGGAGGCAAAAACTTTGACCCAGCTTATTATTGACGCTATCCAGAGACGCTTGCATATCGAGAGCCATGCGCGCGATCGCTTCAGCATGATCCTCGCGATAAGTCGGCAAACCTCCTACTACCATATAAGCATCTCCAATAGTTTTAATTTTCTCCAAACCATGTTTTTGAGATAATAAATCAAACTTACTGAAAATCAAGTTAAGAAATTCCACCAATTCGGTCGGACTTTTTTGGGATGAAAAATCGGTAAACCCGACCAAATCCGCAAATAAAACGCTGACTTCCGAAAAACTATCGGCAATAATCTGCGGCTGTTCTTGCAATCGTTCGGCAATCGGCTTGGGCAGAATATTTAACAAAAGTCGCTCGGTTTGTTCCTTTTGATATTTTAAAGCTTCTTGGGCTAGTTTCCGCGCCGTAATATCAGAAACCGTCCCTTCGTAGTACAACAAATGTCCCTGAGCATCTCGCACCGCACGGGCATTTTCCGAAATCCAAATTTTTTGCCCATCCTTACGGTAAATCATCGACTCAAATCCAATGACTGCATTATCTGTTTCCATTGCAGCAACAAACTCGTTCCGGCGGTTGGGATCAACATAAAGCTGCTGGGAAATATCTTGTAAACTCGTCATCAAGGCTGTGGGAGAGTCATAACCATACAGTTTTGCCAGCGCTGGATTAGCACTCAACAAACGTCCAGAAGGCGTCGCTTGATAAATGCCTTCCACCGCATTTTCCACGATGCTGTGATAGCGCTCTTCAGCAATTCGCAGCGTATCTTCGATTTGCTTGCGCTGGATCAGCGCTCCTAACTGAGTTGCTACCGCCGTCACCAACTCGATTAAGCGGGAACTGGTAGCCGCCGTTGTTTTTTTATAAAAAATCAAAATCGCTAACACTTGGTCATTCACTAGAATCGGCACGCCAAAAGCCGCTTTTAATCCGGCGGCGATCGCAATTTGAGAACGCAGGAAACTTTGCTCGTCTTCTGCGGCAATATCTTCTATCCATTCTGGCTGTTTAGAAGTCCAAATCCTTCCTTGTAACCCGACGTTGGAGCCAAATTTTAAACATAAACTTTGATGTCTGAAATCCGAGAAACTGGCATCGCTAGCATACCAACCTTGACTGCATTCTAAAACCTTGCCATCATTGCTGGGAATCCAAGCATCTCCATAATTCCATTGAATTGTTATACATACTAAACGCAAAACCGCTGCTAAAGCCGAGTGAACGTCATCGCAGCGGCTAATCGCTTGGGTTGTTGCCAGCAACAGGCGAATTTCCACCTCCGCTTGTCGGCGGGATTCAATTTGCTTTTGCAGCAGTGCATTTTGATCGATTAGTTTTAATTCCACCTCGCGCAAGCGCAAGTGATTCTTGATGCGGGCTAAAACTTCTACCGGATCGAAGGGTTTTGTAATGTAGTCTACTCCGCCCACATCAAAAGCTTTTACCTTATCTAGTGCTTCACCTAAAGCACTCAAAAAAATCACTGGAATTTCGCGAGTTCTCTTATTTGCTTTCAGGCGATCGCAGACTTGATAACCATCCATTTCTGGCATCATAATATCCAGCAAAATCAAGTCAGGGGGAGTGGCTAACACTGATTTCAGCGCCAGTTTGCCGTTGGGTGCGACTCGCACTTCATACCCTTGCTCGGACAACACCTGAGTTAACAGGCTTAAATTGGCATAGTGGTCGTCAACAACTAAAATATTTCCCTTGTATGGTACAGGCTGTTCGGGATTCATTAATCGGTTTTAGGCTGAGTTAAGATTAATATTTGCTCAAATTGGTACTGGTTAGCCAAATCTAACAAAGCTTTGGCAACAAAGTCATGTTGTGGACGGATTTCCTCGATCAGCGCCTGCATTCGTTTAATATGCCCTTCGAGGGTTGCCTGATGTAAACTAACCAACCAATCCCCAGGTAAAGCAGCTAAGTCAGATCTTGTCAGCAGCCTATCCCCAATTGGGATTGGATTCCCCTGCTCCGACTGGGCGCCAACAGGCAAAGCGATCGCTTCCGAGTCGATATATCGCAGCCCTAAATGCTTGCTCAGACAACTAAAAATTTCTTCCTCACGGAAAGGCTTGCGGATGAAATCATCGCAGCCAACCGATAAGGCAGCAGCCCTCTCTTCTTCAAAGGTACTAGCAGTCAAAGCAACGATCGCAGTACGCTTCTGGGGCACTGGCGATGAATCAAGAGGGGCGGGAAGAGTTAAATTGTCTGTACCAGTTGTATGGTTATTGGTCAAACTAGCCTCTACAATTCTCCCCTGCTCGCCTGCTCCCCTGCTTTTCTGCTCTTGTGCTCGAATGCGTTGAGTTGCCTCATAGCCATCCATAACCGGCATCCGCATATCCATCCAAATTAAATGTGGCTTCCAACTCGACCAAATTTCAACAGCTGCTTTACCGTTGTTAGCAACTTGTAATTCAAAGCCAAGAGAATCAAAAATTTTTATCAACAGTCGGCGACTGTCATCTTGGTCATCCACAATTAGCAGGCGATAGGGGGTTTGATTGGGTTCAATAGCAATCATGCCCCGCTTTGGTTGTTTCTTCTCAATCGCCGTGCCAGCAACTACGCCAGCTTGAATATCAAACTTAAAAATACTGCCTTTTCCGACTTGCGAGCTGACGCTAATTTCACCCCCCATCAACCGCACGAATTGGCGACTAATCGTTAATCCTAAACCCGTTCCTTCCCGCACTTTTTGACCTGATACAGTTTGCACGAACGGTTCAAAAATTCTATCTAATTCATCGGGGGCAATACCTGTTCCCGTATCTTCTACTTCAAAATGCAATTGGTAATTGGTAATTGGTAATTGGTAATTGGTAATCGGTGTTTCTTTTCCCACTCTGACTGATATGCTGCCCGTGGTGGTAAATTTCATCGCATTACCGAGCAAATTAATTAGCACTTCCCGTAATTTAACTTCATCGGTTCCCACGTATTGGGGAACATCAGCAGCCCGCTCGAACAGTAACTGCAATCCCTTATCCTTTGCTTTCAAAGAAAACATATGTTTGACATCATCGAGCAATTGATAAAGGTCGCAATTCTGTTCGTTAAGCGTCAGGCGTCCGGCTTCAATTTTTGACAAATCAAGCACTTGGTTAATCAATGTCAGCAAGTGTTCGCCGCTGCGGCGAATAATGCCGAGATTTTCTATTTGATCTGGGGATAAGTTTGGACTGTGACTCATAAGTTGGGAAAAGCCGAGAATGGCGTTGAGGGGCGTCCGCAATTCGTGGCTCATATTGGCAAGAAAGACACTTTTGGCGCGATTGGCGGCTTCGGCGGCTTCTTTGGCTTTGGCTAATTCTTCTTGTACCCGCTTGCGATCGCTCACGTCAATCGCCACCCCATGCCACACTATATCCCCATTTTCCCGCCTTTCCGGTCTAGAAGTTCCTTGCAACCACTTGATCTTTCCAGATGGCGTCACAATCCGCCATTCACGGGCAAAAGGTTCTAAAGTTTTAGAGCTTTGTTTAGCCGCTGCATAAAAACTTTCTCGGTCATCCGGATGAATGCAATCATAAATTAACTGAGCATTTTTCATCACCTGCTTCGGTTCTAATTCATAAATTTCTAAACAAGCCGCACTCATGTATTCATAATCAACCGAACCATCTGGGCGAAACACAATTTCATAAATCGCTCCCGGTACGTTTGCCGCTAATTTCTGAAACCGCGCTTGGCTCTTTTGCAATGCCTGTTGCGCTTCTTTACGCGCTGTAATATCTTGAATTTGAGAAATAAAATAAAGCGGTTTTTGCTGCGAATCCCGCACTAAGGAAACACTTATTCTTGCCCATATCGTCTGCCCATTTTTATGCAGAAACCGCTTCTCCATGTGATAATAAGGTCGCGTCCCAGCCAATAATTCCTGCACGTATTCCTGGTCACTACCTCGATCGTCTGGATAAGTGATATCCCCAACCGATAAAGATAGTAACTCTGATTCCCAATAGCCAAACATTTGGCAAACTTGAGGATTAACAGCCAAAGGTTGACCCTCTAAAGAAACCAAACTCATGCCAATTGCAGCCGTATCAAAAGCTCTTCTGAAGCGTTCTTCGCTCTGCCGCAATGCTTCTTCTGTTTGCTCTCGTTCGGCAATTTCCTGCTCTAATTTGGCATTGGCGCGGGCTAGTTGGGCGGTGCGTTCCGCTACTTTAGTTTCTAAAGTAAAATAGTAGTCAGTCAGAATTTGATCTGCTTCTTTCCGTTCTGTAATATCTTGAAAAACATTGATGGCATAAATGACGTTGCCTTGGTCGTCAAAAATGGGGATGCTTCGTACTTCTAAGGGAATAATTTCTCCGTTTATATGAATTTCCATATCATCAACGGTTACAGTTTCCCCCTTTAATGCCCGTATCGCTGGCAGTTGCTCTGTGGGGTAGAATTGATCGGTTCCAGCCAAATAAATGTGGTAAACTTCTGCTAATTGTTCTGGCTGGCATTCCAGGACAATCCCTTGACCGAATAAACGCTGTCCGGTTTGATTGATATAGGAAACCGTACCCTTAGCATCAATCACACACACCCCGACGGGTAAGGCTTCCAAAAATTGATTCAGTCGGCGCTCGCTTGCTAATAAGGCTTGATTCAATGTTTTCATTTCGGCAAAGGATTCTTGCAGTTGCTTAGCCATATTATTAAACGAATTGGCCAATTGCCCTACTTCATCCACCCGGTCAATTTTTACCGTCAACTCCCAATCCCCCTTAGCAATATTTTTGGCAGCGGCGTTGAGGTGTAAAATCGGACTCGTGACCCAACGAGCGGTGATAATGCCGATGAATATAGCGAAAATTAAAGCTACCAGACATAACAGGAATGTCGTGCTATTGTTAGCATTAATTTGCTCCATAAAGTCAGTTTCTGGAATCACCACGACAATTAGCCAGTCGAGTCCTTTATTATCTTTAAACGGCACGACTTGCAAAAAGTGTTTCTCACCGTTGATTTTAAATTCCAGTTGCTCTGAATTTTGAAACAGCTTGTATTGATCAAAATTTGCGGCTAAGTATCTGGCTGTAGCTTGCGTGAGAGGGTTTTGACTCTCTGTGGCTTTAACTCTTTCGGCTCCGTATTTCTTTGGTTTGGTGCGAAAAGGTTGTTCCCCTGTCGAAGTCGCCACCAACATGCCGTCGCGCTCGATAATAAAACTTTGTCCGGTTTTTCCAATTTCTTTTTTTCTTAAAAAATAACCAATTTGCGATAAATTAATATTAGTTAGTAAAACTCCTTGAAGTTTACCTTGTCGATCGTAAAAAGGCATCGATGCACCCAGATAAGCAGTGATGCCTTGAGTATGAGGATAAATCGGACTCCAAGTGGGTTTACCAGCAGCAACGGCAGCTTTATACCAGGGGCGAGTACGAGGATCGAAGTTGGTTGCGCTGTCTAGGAGTTTGATGCGATCGCCCAATTCATTTGTAGAATAAGTCCGAAAATCATATCCCGTAGCTAAAGTCCCCACTCGAATTGTCAGAGCACCATCATCGCGCCTTTCTGCCCCGACGTTATCTTTTCCTTCTAATCCCAATCCGGCAAAAGTTAGGCTATCAAATATCTGGATTTGCTGCCAAAAGTGACGTTCCAATCCTGCCGTATCTTGTAGGTTCAATTGACCAAGACGAATCGCAGCAGCATTGCTCTGATTCACCTGATGGGGAATGGCTAGGTATGCACGCAGGTTATCCTCTATATGCTTGGTAATTTCCTGCCGCAATTGACTGGCTAAGTCATTAACAGCCTTTTGTCCGTTGCGATAGGAGAGATACCCCACCAGTCCCACCGCTGCGGCAATTTGCAGGACAAATGGAACGATCAGAACTGTTGGCAGCGGTACTTGTCCATAAATTTTAGCAATAACCTGCTTTACTGGTTCAATAAACATCGAGTAACTCCACCTTGGCGGGTTGTTGTTGATTTCCCACTAGCTAAAATCAACATACCCAGCCTGCTGTTCTAAATTTTGGCAGGGCTGCGATCGCACAGTTTGTATCCTGAAAGCTATTTTTACGCCGGATTTCCGTCAAATCCGGCAACTTCCCAGTCTTCAATCCCCTATCGGCAATCCAACTTGTAAAACTTGCACCGCCTCTCCAACGTTGATTGAGGTTATACCCACCGGCAGAACCGCCAATCCATTGGTTCGCGATAGGTTAATCAAGTTACCGGAACTGTGGCTACCACCTGCCAGCTGAAATTCATACACTCCATCTATTAAATGCATCTGTCCCCAGAGGTATGTTTCTCGCTTGCCATCGGAACGCAAATCTTGACCAGCACGCGCCTGCACGAACATCGGTTTCCAACCTTGGGCAAGTCCTGACAGTTTCTTCAGTGCTGGTTGGACAAACCGCCAAAATGTTACTAAGGAAGATGCGGGATTTCCCGGAAGTCCGAAATATAAAACCGAGCGCTTTGCTACACCGCCCTTAAACGTAGCAAATGTCAGCGGTTTACCCGGTTTGACGGCAATGGCACGCAGGTGTATTTCAGCACCGAGGGATTCTAAAATGCGGTCTACGTAATCGTAATCTCCCACGGAAACACCGCCGGAAGAAACAACGATATCGGCAGAGGTGAGGGCGGAAGCGATCGCATCTTTTAGCGCTTCGGGTTGATCGGGAACAATACCCAGCAAAAGCGGAATCCCGCCGCTTTGTGCCACTAAAGCAGCCATTGCATACTGATTCGAGTCTACAATCTGACCCGGTTGTAAGGGCCGATCCGGCGTCACCAGTTCGTCACCCGTGGATAAAATCGCCACGCTCAGATGGCGGTAAACTGAAACCTGGGTACATTGCGCCGATGCCAAAATTGCGATTTCCGGGGCGAATAGGCGTATTCCCGGCATCAGCAAGGGCGTACCAGCTTGGTAATAAGATGCCCGATAACGCACGAAAGCTTGGGGTTTTGGGGCTGCTAAAATCGCAACGCGGGAACCTTCAACTCGCGTTACTTCCTGCATCACGACGGTATCCGCCCCCTCTGGCATCATTGCCCCGGTGAATATCCGCGCCGCTTGTCCTGGTTTAATAGTATGCTGGGGCTGCTTGCCCGCCGGGATTTCTTCTACAATTTCCAATACTGCTGGCTGAGAGGCGCTACAGCCTTCCACATCCGCAGATCGCACCGCGTAACCATCCATCGCCGAATTATCCCAATGGGGAAAATCCAGATGGCTCGTTACCGGCATTGCCAAAATGCGCTCAAAAGCCGCCAATAAGTCTACAACCTCTGCATCCAGCTTTGCATCCAACGGCTGCACCCGATTGAAGATGATTTCCTCTGCTTGTTGAACCGAAAGCATTGCCTTGTCCCCAGCCTCGTACAATAAGTTAGATTTTAGATTTTAGATTTTAGATTTACAGGTCTTACACCAGGGGAACCTATCACCTTTGTTTGTTGCTGCCATCTCTGATTCCAAAGCGACGATTTTTCATCCAAACCCGGTTTCTTTGGGTAGGGCAACCTAGAAACCAGGTTTCTGGGATTTTTCATCCAAACCCGGTTTCTTTGGCTAAAGATTTCAACGCCAACTTGCGCTCTCACCAGTTGCACAATTTCCCCCCTGCTCACCTGCCCCCCTGCTCACCTGCTCACCTGCTTGCACAAGCGACTTGTCTTATGGGATAATAGAAATTTGTGATTAAT
>DNGG01000461.1:0-18072 GCA_003486675.1 Cyanobacteria bacterium UBA11372 | reverse complement strand
TACCGAGTGTCGCTCTAACCCAGCCAAGCGCTCAAACGGCGTCTCTCGTTACACTTCCACGAAGAACCGTCGCAACACGACGGCAAGGTTAGAACTGAAAAAGTTCTGCACTCACTGTAACAAACATACCGTCCACAAAGAAATCAAGTAGACGGGAATGGGTAATCGGTAATCGGTAATGGGAATGAAAAATTACCAATGACCAATTACCAATGACCAATTACCAATGACCAATGACCAATTACCAACAACTATGACCTACTACCGTCGTCGCCTTTCGCCGATTAAACCGAGCGAACCAATTGATTATAAAGACATCGATCTGTTGCGGAAATTTATTACCGAACGCGGGAAGATTTTGCCGCGCCGCATTACTGGGTTGACTGCCAAGCAGCAAAGAGATTTGACACTTGCCATTAAGCGGGCACGGATTGTGGCATTGTTGCCTTTCATCAATCAAGAAGGCTAAGAAAAATAGTTTTGAGTGGTAGAGATAAGGGTTCATCGCTGTTCGAGAGTTGACGAGGAAAGCAGGAACTCAACTCTACACTCATAACTATTGAAGCTAATAAACAGAGGAATTTGGCACTCTTAAGAAGAGCTTAAAGTCGGGAACGGCGAAGACAGCGCTTGCCTAGGAACGGAGCGATCGCGCGGGTCTAGTATAACTTATATATATAGAAGTGCCGGGAATAAAAGTAACTTGTGGAAAAAGGAACGTTAGTCGAATTTCGGTTACATGGAGAGCGCTGCCTCGCCGTGGCAGAACGTCCGGAGGGCAAAAACCACTGGATCGTAGTAGACGATCGCGGTCAAGCTCGTACCATTAATGCTAAACAAGTTAGTTACCAAGTAAACGGTGAAACTTACAAACCCTCGGATATCCCCCGCTTCCGCAAAGAGGTAGATCCGTTTATCGACCCAGAAAGCTTGGAAGTCGCTTGGGAATTCCTAGTAGAAGAGGGTTTGGCAGTAGATCCGGCAGAAATGGCAATGCTGCTGTTTTCGGAAAAAAGTCCGGCGCAATGCTATGCGGCGTACTATTTGTTATCGGAAGACAAACTGTATTTTAAACAAAAAGGTTCGAGCTACGAACCCCGCTCGACGAACCAAGTGGCGGAAATCAAACATCAATTGGAAGTTGCCAGAGAGCGGGAGACTCAGCAGAAGGAGTTTTGGGCGCGGGTAGAACAAGCTCTGGGTGGCTTTCAGGTAGAATGGCAGCAGAGCGATCGCCATCGCCTAGAAGCACTGGAACGGTTTGCCATCCAAGGAGACGAAGCAACAGGGCGCGCTGCCGCAGTGGAAACCCTGGCTGCCCTCAAAAGACCGGAAAATCCCCAAGGTGCAATAGATTTGTTGGTGGATTTGGGCGTGTGGAGTCGCCACGAAAACTTATTTCTGCGGCGATCGTCAATTCCAGTTAATTTCTCAACAAAGGTGCTAGAAGTGGCGAAAGAGCGAACTGAAGTTGCTCCCCCCGACCCGGACTCAGAGCGCCTGGATCTGACCCGACTCAAAGTTTATACGATTGACGACGAAAGTACAAAAGAAATCGATGATGGTTTGAGTTGGGAATTACTGCCAGACGGGAAACAGCGGCTGTGGGTTCACATCGCCGATCCGACGCGCTGGCTCACTCCAGGTGATGAATTAGACTTAGATGCCAGACGGCGCAGCACGACGTTGTATTTGCCAACTGGCATGATTCCCATGTTCCCAGCAGAATTGGCTACCGGGCCGATGAGTCTGGTGCAGGGGAAAATCTGCAACGCCCTCAGTTTTGGCATTATTTTAGATGACGAGGGTGCCGTTGCCCAATACAGCATCCACGCCAGCATTATCAAACCTACCTATCGGCTGACTTACGAAGATGTCGATGAGATGCTGCAATTGGGAGTGCCAGCAGAACTGGAAATAGATGCGATCGCGCGATACGCCCAACGGCGACAAATGTGGCGGCGTTCCCAAGGCGCGATCAATATCCACCTACCAGAAGCTTGCATTAAAGTTGACGCCGACGAGATCCACATCGAAGTGTTGGAGGACTCGCCTTCGCGGCAATTAGTAGCAGAAATGATGATCTTAGCAGGCGAAGTCGCCGCCCGCTACGCGCAAACGCACCAGCTTGCCCTACCCTTCCGCTCTCAACCCCAACCCGAACTGCCCCCAGATGAAGAACTGCTACAACTCCCCGCCGGTCCAGTGCGCGCCTGCGCTATCCGTCGCTGTATGCCCCGCAGCGAAATGAGCATTACCCCCGCGCGCCATGCCAGTTTGGGCTTGGATAGCTATACCCAGGTAACTTCTCCCATCCGGCGCTACAGCGACTTGCTCACCCACTTCCAAATTAAAGCCCACCTGCGAGGCGAACAGCCGCCCTTTTCCCCAGAAGAAGTCAAAGAAGTGATGATCGGCGTCACGACGGCTTCTCAAGAAGCTTCGCTCGTAGAACGTCAAACCCAGCGCTATTGGGCTTTGGAATATCTCCGACGCACCTCCGAGCAAGCTTGGCAAGCGGTATTGTTGCGCTGGCTGAGGGAAGATGAACGTTTGGGGTTAATTCTCCTAGAAGATCTGGGACTAGAATTACCCATGCAGATCAAGCGCTCCGTGGCGCTGGGCGAGCAACTGGAAGTCCGCGTCAGCTACGTTGACCCCCGCTCCGATGCCATCCGGTTCCAAGAACTGATCGACCAACCCGCCCAACCTGCGGCAACATAAAGGAATCGGTAGTAGGTAAACTCTTTCCTACTACCAATTACCAATTACCAATTACCCATTACCCATTTCCGAATTAACAAAATTCAGTAACACCCACGTCAGACACTGCGGGTGACACGATTTGACTGCTAGCGATAAAAAATTCTAGCTGCACCGGACCTAACTGGATTAAGTCGCCATCTCTCAGGGGACAACGCTCCAAATGAGCTAGGCGGCGATGATTTACCCAAGTCCCGTTGGTGCTACCAACGTCTGTAATATAGAACTCTCCGCCTGGGACATGTCCAATCACGGCATGTTGGCGAGAAATACAGGTATCTTTAATCGCGATCGCGCAATTGGCAGATCGTCCGAGCAACCAGCTGGCAGCACTGTCCGTAATCTGAAGTGCTTCGGACTCTTTTAGGTTTGTCACCAGAAAAGTCGTTCTACCCGTTGTAATTGCCTGTATGTAGAAGCGAGCAATTTCACAACGCAAGGCAGCATTCAAAATCGGTTGGATAATCGTTGTAACCTTTTGGACGTCGTGGTTACAGTCAGCCAATAATGAATCTGAGAGCGCAGGATTTTGTTCCAGTAAGCTCAAAGCTTGGTCAACAGTATTAGGGTTAGGGGACTTCAGGTGGAACATAACTACCTATCTGACAAACGACTTTTATCCGCAAGAATCACAACTTCATCTCAGACCTAGATACCCTGATTAAACCCCTGATGAAGTAAATTTAGGTCTGCTTAATCTTGCTGCACAGAGAAGAAATTAGCCAATCTCTTCTATTACCTATGCCGAAACTGTTAGTTTTTTTACTCAACGTCGAGGTTGCATCTATTAAGCGTTCAAATTTTATCCTTGAGATAGATGAAAATTGAACTCTTATTCATATTAATACACCCCTGTTTGTGACGCCGGTCATATTTTTAGTGTGATTTCACAAAAACTTTACAGGAGCGGGGTTAGCTGCTGGGTTTTTTAAAGTTTTTGTGAAGCAGTTCTCAATTCTTATACGTAAATTAAAATACACTTTCCGTAGAAATGTCTTGGGTTATTCTACTGAATATAGTTAGGAAAAATGGCTGCTAGCTACTGGTCGCCAAATCCCCCAATATTTCAGTAATTCTCAGGTTGACAAATCAGACTAAACTCTCTAATAATTTTAGTTTTTGAGTAGAGCAAAAATAGCAATCGTTTTAAAGCTCTGAACTTGATAGAAGTCTTATAGAAAAGCAAGATTAAATAAAATAAGGTAATCAATTACACCGAATAAAGACAGCTATGAGTCAGGTTCAACCGCCTTTAGAGTTTATTCCACCAGCGCTCAACTCCGTAGTTTTACGGGGATGCCAGTGGATACTACCGTTTTGGTTGCGATCGCGCACCAATATCAGCGAAATTCAAGCTGATAACGTCGAACGCCTCGTCGATCTTTACCACGAGTTTCAATCTGGGAAAATCCGCTTTTTAATGGCATTTCGCCATCCCAGTGGCGACGATCCTTTTAGTTTAATGCACCTGCTGTGGAATTTAGTCCCCCAGCTTGCCAAACGAAAGCGAATCCCACTTCATTATCCGGTACACGCTCACTTTATCTACGATCGGGGAATTCCCCTATGGGCTGGTTCAATCGTAGAATGGTTATATCCGCGTCTAGGTGGAACCCCTATCCTGCGCGGGAAAGTAGACAGAATCGGTTTGCGCTCGGCACGGGAGCTATTTGCTAACGGAAATTTGCCGATGATGGCAGCTCCAGAAGGTGCTACCAACGGACATAATGAAGTTGTCAGTCCGTTAGAACCGGGAATCTGCCAATTGGGATTTTGGTGTGTCGAAGATATACTGAAAGCCGGACGCTCGGAACAAGTTTTAATCGTGCCAATTGGGATTAAATATCAGTATATTCACGATCCGTGGGATGCCTTAGACAAGCTTTTAACTCAATTAGAAATTGATAGCGGTTTACCTGTAGAGGATGTGAATTTAAGCGAGGAAACCGCAAAAAGCCAACATCATTTGCGTTACCGGCGCTTGTTTCGCTTAAGCGCGCACTTACTCACCCGCGTGGAAGAATTCTACACCAGGTTTTATCACCAAACCTTGCCCGCCGCTTCCACCAGCACTGGATACCCTCTCCCCACTACGAATGAAGAGTTAGTAACTCGACTGCGATCGCTCCTAGATGTAGCCTTAAAAGTAGCAGAGCAAGCGTTTAACCTCCAGCCTAAAGGTAGCTTAATCGATCGCTGTCGGCGTCTAGAGCAAGCGGGATGGGATTGGATATTTCGAGAAGATATCAAAAATATTGATGCTTTACCACCTCTAGAACGAGGACTCGCAGATCGGATCGCCGAAGAGGCCAGTTTGCGAATGTGGCACATGCGCTTGGTGGAAAGTTTCGTAGCTGTAACTGGTAGGTACGCGATCGAAAAACAAACACCCGAACGGTTTGCCGAAACAACTTTACTGATTTGGGATACAATGACCAAAATTAAAGGCGGTAACGCCTTCAAGCGCCCAAAACTGGGTAAGCAACGGGTATGCTTAAGTATAGGAGAACCGATATCAATATCAGAACGTTGGGATGCTTATAAAAGCAATCGTCGCCAAGCAGTTGCCGATCTGACAAAAGACTTGCAAACAGCTTTAGAAAAAATGATTTAATTTTATGCAACCAATCGAGCGTTATCGGGGATGTCTGCTCGGCTTAGCTACTGGCGATGCGGTGGGAACTACTCTAGAGTTCCAGCCACCTGGCACATTTACACCTATTAATGATATGGTTGGCGGCGGCCCTTTTGAACTGCAACCAGGTGAGTGGACTGATGACACTTCAATGGCATTGTGTTTAGCAGAAAGCTTGATCGAGCAAAAAGGTTTTGTCCCCATCGATCAATTGCAACGATATCTGCAATGGTTTAGACGCGGACACCTTAGCAGCACGGGATACTGCTTTGATATTGGTCGTACTGTGGGAAAGGCGCTGACTCGGTTTGAAAAGACAAGAGAACCCTATTGTGGTGACACAAACCCCCGCAGTGCTGGGAATGGCTCGATTATGCGCTTGGCACCCGTACCCCTGTTTTTCGCTCAAAACCCTGAAGATGCGATCGCATTTTCCGGTGAAAGTTCTCGCACAACTCATGGCGCAGAAACCTGTATTGATGCTTGTCGATATTTAGGCGCGCTGCTTGTGGGAGCCGTCAATGGAGCCAGTCGAGATGAGTTACTCTCCCAATATTACAGCCCGATTCCCAACTATTGGCAAGAAAACCCTTTAGTTGATGAAATCGACGCCATTGCAGCAGGTTCGTTTAAACATCGTCAACCACCAGAAATTCAAGGTTCCGGCTATGTAGTCGAATCTTTAGAAGCAGCTTTGTGGGCGTTTTACCACAGTCAATCTTTTGCAGAAGGCTGTCTTTTAGCCGTCAATTTGGGGGATGATGCCGATACAACGGGGGCAGTTTACGGACAGTTAGCCGGAGCCTTTTATGGTGAACAGGGGATACCCTCTTCTTGGCGCGATCGCCTAGCATACTTCGATTTAATTGTATCCTTTGCAGAGCAACTTTTTTCCTTAGCCCAATCGAATTGAAAGAGCGTTCGTAGTAAGGACTTTAGTCCTGATGGCGTGACAGTGTTTGCACTCAGAAAAAGTGTCGAATAATACGGGGGTTAAGCGCGATCGCACAAGCGAGAACGGATATACAGCAGATTGCTTTTCGTGTGAGGTAGCCTTTTGGTGAATTTTCTGTAGCTGTAGAGACGTTACATGTAACGTCTCTACAGCTACAAAAACGCCCACTGTACCTCATACGGCTGCAAGGCCCTATATCGGCGCTTAGGTGGGGTGGGTAGTGCAGCCCAAGTTAAATTTGCCATACTATCAACAGGTCATGAGAGCGATCGCCATGAACAACAGCATAACTTGAGAGCGATCGCTCTCCAAATTGTGTAATTCCTGTAACACTACTTCAACCAGATCGCGCAAGTTTCAAACCTCAAGGAGAAACTTCTATGGCTACAACACCCATTGCTAAAGCACCAGAGGACGTGTTTGGTTATACGGCTGCTTTTGAGGAGGCACTGCAAAAAATTGGGCAGATTTCCCCGCAAGAATTTGCCAAAAGATATGCCAGCAATGCTAAGTATCTCCCTCAAATTAGCTTCGACCCAACTACTGCAAAGTTCTGGGACGATTTTAATCTCGATCCGCAAGAGAACAACAACAATCCCAATCGGAAAAATTGGCGCAACTATGACTTTCGGCTCAATCCAGAGGAACTGGCAATTTTCCAGAAAAATGGCTTCGTAGTCAGCGAAAGGCTAGGAGGGCATAATTTTGCCGACTTATTCTATCGCATCTACAGCAACGATTTGCCAGTTTTCGTTTCTGCCGATGCGGTGCTTCATGCTTGGCATCGCTCATACGATGCAATTCTCGAAGAACTTGAAGAAACTTATTTGTCTAGTTCCCTCGATGAAATTCTTGAGGGAATGCAACAAAGAATTCCCGACGCTTGGAATCAGTATGGCAAGGGAGTGCTTGGTGCAAGCATCCTCGATGCTGACTACTTCCTGAGCGTAGCACGCTCCCTGCTTGCAGGTGAGGCGATCAAGACTTGCTTAGATCAAGATGCCCGCTCTGCCAGTACCCTTGAAGCGATCAAAAGCGAGCAACTTCAGAAATTTGAACTGTTTGGACGCTGGCGTGAGGTGGATTTTTCTCAATTTAAAGTACGCGGGCATTATGAGAACTCTGAATTACTGAAGCGGTACTTCCGTGCCATGATGTGGTGCGGCAGAATTGACCTCCGCATTGCTGAAATTCCTTCTGAATCTTCCCCGGCTAAATCCTCACCGCGAGAACTCGGCGCAGCAGTAATTTTTTACGATCTGCTCAAACAATCTGGTAAGTTTGAGCAATGGCAGCAGTTCGACGAATTACTCCAAACTTTTGTCGGACGAACAGATTCCATGACCTTTGCCCAACTAGGCGACATCTTGGAGAAAGCAAATATTAAATCTCCCGCAGATGTTAAGGATTTGGGAACGTTAGAACAACTACAAGCTGATATCCTAGCTAGTAAAATCGGCGTTCAAGATATTCGCAGTCACTACTATGAATCTCCCTTGGGATCGGAAAAGATTAAGTTGCCGCGATCGCTCACTATTCTCGGACAAAAGTTTGTTATCGATAGTTGGGTTACGTCCAAAGTTGTATACGACGATATCGAGTGGGACACAGAGAAAGTTCGGCGTCGCATTCCTAGTTGTTTAGATGTAGCTTTTGCTGCGTTGGGGAACAATCAAGTTGTGCCAGAACTCGTTTCCCGCATGACCGACACTGAAGGGCGACAATTCAGAGATGGACTGAATTATCAGCACAACTTAGCAGCAGTCAAAGAGGTAATTGACGAGCAAAATCCAGCAGTTTGGGAAGAGAACATTTACATGAGTTGGCTTGCTACGTTGCGCGAACTTTCTACACCCACAACAGACTCGAAATATCCCGAAGCTATGTGTACCCGTGCGTGGGGAATGAAAACGCTCAACACGCAACTGGCTTCCTGGACGCAACTGCGGCACGACACTATCCTTTACGTCAAACAATCCTACACTCGTGGCCTCTTGTGCTATTACCCAGCAGGTTTTGTAGAACCTCGACCCGCTTTTTGGCAGCGCTTTGAGAAAATGGCTCTGCTAGCAGCCGATCTGATTTTAAAGACTCCGTTTCCTAATCGTTCTATTGAGAAATCTCATGAATGGGGTCGTAAATATGAAGTTAAACTCCAAGACCTACAGCACAAACAATCTTCGTTCTTCGAGAATTTCGCCGAGAAGTTAGCCATCCTCAAAGGAATTGCGATGAAGGAACTTGCCCAAGAGGAATTCACTGAAGCAGAAAACTATTTTCTGAAAAAGATAGTCGAGGTGATCCATCAGGGATCGGGGGGACCAACCTACAGCGGCTGGTATTTTGGTCTTTTCTATAAGGGTCATGAAGATTCTAAAAAACAAGATGCAATTGTCGCCGATGTACATACAGACGTACCCGATCCAATAATGGGAGATCCAGGTTGTGTGCTTCATCAGGGCATAGGTAATGTCGATATGCTGATGATTGCTGTCGATAACGGTAAAGACAAAATGGTCTATGCCGGACCAGTGCTGTCCCATTACGAATTTGAGATGCCGGGAGTTTCGCGCAAATCAGATTCTGAGTGGCAAAATGAGATTAAGCGCGGTAATGTTCCTCCTCGACCAGACTGGATAAACAGTTATTTCGTACCTCAGCTACCTGAAAAGATGATTCAGCATCAATTTGACGATGAAGAATTTGATTGCTAATCAAGAGTGAATTTTATTTGCTCTTATAGCTAGTTGCGATCGCACCTGAAGATTCAGCAGGAATTGGTGGGATGCGATCGCGCACTGTTTGTAGTAAGGACTTTAGTCCTTATTCAGCCACATATCAAGGACTGAAGTCCTTACTACGAACGATTCGTTTTCCTAAACAAATAAACGTCATTTTGCTGAAAATTTAACTTAAAATTAGGATTAGCTTGCAATTTATTCACTAAACTTTCAGCAAATTCGCGGCTACTTTTCCAACCAGGATGGCGCAAATTTAGCAAGATGTATTCAAACTTATTCAAGTTAGTCGGTGGTGAATTAACGTTGGTAAATTTAATTAAACTTCGTTGCGCTAAATGAGGTGCAATATTATGGGTAGTTAAGACGTCACCAGATGTTTGAATTTGAGCGATCGCATCCCGCGTCCCCTTCCAAGTATCCAGCGAATTCAGATAAATAGAACCAAAATAACCATACTTTGCCAATGCTAAAAAAGCGACTAACGACCAAATAATTATTCCCCGTGGACGCAGCCATCCCCTTCGAGCGGCTAAGCTGGAAATTACTGCTAATAGCAGAAACGGCAAAACTGGCAGTGAATATTGATGCACTAAATTTTTTTGACTGGATTCATCTGCGAGAAGGTTCATCGCCAAGGCGGGAATTGCACCTATTAAAGGCGTTAAATGTTTAGGGTAAATTCCCCAAATTATCGGTGCTAATAGCAGAACAAGATATTCTAAATTAGCCAGAGATAGTAGGCTTTTAAAAAATAAACCTGGCTGAAGCAGAAGATTTTTTACAATTTCTGAAAAAGAGTTTCCCAGATGTTGATAGCGCGAAAGGTGGCGTCCAATTGTTGCTAACTCGCCACCGAAAAAGGGAATAATAACTCCAGTGGTAATTATAAACCAAGCGATGCCAGAAAAGAGAGCGATCGCACCACACAAACGTCGCTTTTCAAACACCAGCAGCCACAATCCCATTGCTGCTACCGTTAAAGCTAATACCGCCTTGCAACTTAAAACTAAAATCATCCAAACACAAAACCACCTAATCGCACCTAACCTCGCCGCCAAAACAGCCGCTAAAATTCCGGGTAAAGCGAAGACTTCTGGGTGGAAATCGAACAAATTAATATTAAACACCAGCGGATATAAAAGATATACCGCCGCCATGGCGATTGCTTGCGATCTTTTTAACCCCGCTTCTACGGATAAATACCAAGTTGGTAACGCTCCCAATGCTAAAGCTAAGGCTTGCACAGCTAGCAACCAATGGACATCCGGGTAAATTTTATACAGCAATGCTAGGGGATATAACACAAAAGCAGCGTGATCGCCTAGAATGTGAAACCCCATCAAAGACGAAAAGGGAGATTGATTTTGGCTAATTAAATAAACAGCTTGGTCAAAAATGGCTAAATCCCACGCCGAAGATTGAAACAAAGCGTGTCTGATACTGCTGGATGCAAAAAAGATCGGAGCGATCGCAACAATTATGGCGCCGAGCGGATGGGATTTTAGCTGTACCCAGAGCGAGCGAGGAATGTTCAAGTTTAGATTTTTAGCTTTTTGTCCATTTTAATGGACGCAAGCGGTAGGGGCACGGCAGTATAAACGTTCTCTGTTTTGAGAAGAATATTTGTTGGTGCCGTGCCCCTACAGGTTTTTCCACGAATCGATTCGCCAACAGCGGTAGGGGCACGGCAGTATAAACGTTCTCTGTTTTGAGAAGAATATTTGTTGGTGCCGTGCCCCTACAGATTGTTTCACCAATGGATTCGCCAACAGATTTGAACAATTACCGGCGTACCAGGTGCAGCCGAGGTCCCACCCCCGGATTGACCATAGATGCGATCGCTTCTGGGGGTAATTTTTCAATCTGAGCTTGCAACTCTTCCACCGTGAAGTGATAGCCGTTGTCTGCGGCAATCTTGATGAAACTCTCCGGATCGGTGGTAGCTTTGAGTTTTACTTGTAATGCTTCGTCTTGCTGTGCGGCTTTAAAAAAGCGGGAAGCGCAATCTTGAGTCATAAAAACATCTCCTTAATCAAAGCGCGATTTTGATACAGTCATTAGACTTCGACCAGATATCTTGTGGGGTGGGCATCCTGCCTGCCCTTGAGGTTGTTTTCTCTTGAAGCCTAATCGAGGTGGAGCATATTATTTCGGCTGAACTGCCAGATATAGCACCGGGTATAGAAATGTGCAATGCAACATTCCTACTCAATCCCTTGACGGGCGATCGCTACGGGAAAATCGCCGATGAATTTGAATTGGGTACTGGATGATGAAATGGGTACAATATCGGAGATCAACCGATGATGTATTTGCCAGGATAAATCAACCGCCGCTAAACTTCACAAAATCTTGACATAAATTAAAATTTCAGGTATCCAATCGAACCTAAAGGCGACCAGCTTTGTGCTGTAGGGAATGGCTAATGGCTAATGGCTAATGGCTAATGGCTAAATTTCTCTCTGCTCACCTGCTCTTCTGCACACCTGCACACCTGCCCACCTGCCCAACCGATCCCCAAGCAATTTATAGTAAATGGCAACGAGATAATTAAGCAATTGTGAAAGCAATAACTCTACTTGGTTCTACAGGCTCTATTGGGACTCAAACGTTAGATATCGTGTCGCAGTACCCCGATCGTTTCCGCATCGTGGGATTGGCGGCAGGGCGCAACGTGGAGATGCTGGCGGCACAGATTCGGCAATTCCGCCCGGAAATTGTCGCCATCTCTGATGCAGACAAATTGGGCGAATTGAAACAAGCGATCGCCGACCTAGACCCGCAACCTATACTACTAGCTGGGCAAGCGGGTATCATCGAAGTTGCCCGCTATGGAGATTCCGAAGCCGTCGTCACCGGAATAGTCGGTTGTGCCGGGTTATTACCCACCATCGCCGCCATCGAAGCGGGCAAAGATATCGCCCTCGCCAATAAAGAAACTTTAATCGCAGGCGGCCCAGTCGTAAATCCTCTAGTGGAAAAATACGGCGTCAAGTTATTACCTGCCGACTCGGAACATTCAGCAATTTTCCAATGCTTGCAAGGTGTCCCAGATAAAGGTTTGCGGCGCATATTACTTACCGCTTCCGGAGGTGCATTCCGAGATTGGCCTGTGGAAAAATTATCAGAAGTGACGGTAGCAGACGCATTGAAACATCCCAACTGGTCGATGGGTCGTAAAATTACCGTAGACTCGGCCACGTTGATGAATAAAGGACTGGAAGTGATCGAGGCGCATTTCCTCTTTGGTTTGGACTACGACGACATCGAAATTGTTATCCATCCCCAAAGCATTATTCACTCGCTGATCGAACTGCAAGATACTTCAGTCTTAGCCCAATTAGGTTGGCCTGATATGCGGTTGCCCATACTTTATACCCTATCTTGGCCCGAGCGAATTTATACAAACTGGGAACGGTTGGATTTAGTCAAAGCAGGCAATCTTACCTTCAGGGAACCCGACCATGAAAAATATCCCTGTATGCAATTAGCTTATGCTGTAGGAAGGGCAGGAGGTTCGATGCCAGCGGTATTAAATGCAGCCAACGAACAGGCAGTCGCTCTATTTTTAGATGAAAAAATCCGATTTTTGGATATTCCCCGCTGTATAGAATGGGTGTGCGATAAACATCAATCAGATAACCGAGCAAATCCTTCTTTAGATGATATTTTGGCAGCGGATGAATGGGCGAGGCGGCAAGTGTTGGAAGCGAGCCAGGTTTTAAGCGATCGCGTAGTTTCAGTTCGTTAGAATAACTAATGTAGAGACGTTACATGTAACGTCTCTACATTAAAAATAAAAACATGCCAATCGAGGTAAGATTCATGTCATATCCTCGAAGTAATTAGTTAAAATAGGCAAAAGTTATGCCAGTAGATTTAATTATTTGGATTGCAGCTTTAATCGTAGCTGGGTTAGTCTTAACCTGGTTGCTCAAAGTTGTGAAAGCAACGATTATCACCGCTATTTCAGTAGCTATCATCATACTAATTTTACAGCTAGCCTTTGGCATCGGCCCCGAGCGGCTTTGGCAGCAAATTGTCCAAATTCCCCAAATTGTTTGGGAAATGGTAACTGGTAAATAATACTCACCCGGTTTGCTCTTTCAGAAGCGATCGCATTAGGTGTAAGTTACTGGGGAGTATGTGCGATCGCATTGCCGTCACCGTAAATGCGCTCGGACAAATTTTGCTTGTACATTACTTATTTGACACTCCCCGCGCGTTCACGCCGGGGATTGTCAATCTAGCCAATATAAGATTTTCGGCAGGTTGACAAAACTTTATAAAGCCGTCCTGTAAGGACGGGGCTTTAAACCCATTATTTTGGTAAACTACCTATACCCTTAGCAGCGATCGCTTATATCATATCATGTCCTTAAGATTACCCATAATTAGAAGCCGGGACACGGCACGAACAACGTTATCTGTTTGTCCGATAAATCTATGATGCCTATGATGCCGTGTCCCTACGCAACGACTTTGTGAGGTTTTTTTATTATGGGCAATTCAACGGACATCATATCATTTCCCCTAGCAATGCTTATGCCAGTGTTTTTTGTATTGTAGGCGCGAGGTTTAACCAATCAATCCGCGCCAAGAAACCGGGTTTCTATTAAAACTAGAGATCTAGGTCCAAACCCAGTTTCTTTTTCGTTTATCTTCTTGCTTGTGGAGCGCGATACCGCCAGTTGATAACCTGTTGACGAGTGTAACTATCAATTAATTCTTGAGCGCCACCTTTAAAGGCTTTGCCTACAGCCTGCATTGCCCATCCTCCATCTTGGCGGTATAGTTCAGCCATAATCATTGCCGTCGCAGTAGAGGAAGTATCTCCCAGATTGTAGCGTAGAACTTCTTCTTGATTCTGATCGTTGACTAAGCGCACAAACGCATTTTTTACTTGTCCAAAATTTTGCTTGCGTTCTTCTGCATCAAAAATTGTTACAGCCAAAACAATTTTTTGTACATCAGCAGGCACTTTTTTTAAATTTACCTTGATAACTTCATCATCGCCCTCACCTTCACCTGTTGAGTTATCCCCCATGTGCTGCACTGATTGATTTGGATCGGGACTTGTAAGGTTATTATAAAAAACTAAATGAGCATCAGAAATTAGCTTTTCGTTACCACCTAAAAGAAATGCAAATGCATCTAAATCGCAATCAACATTGTTATTAGATTGAACGTCCCATCCTAGACCTAAAAATACTTCGGAAAGACCGGGGTTGGTTTTGCTAAGCGATACGCCTTGTCCTTTGCTCAATAAAATTGCCATAATCTAACTTGCCTCCTGAAATTAAATGTCAATAAAATTTTTACACCACTATATTATTTTTTTAGGTTTTTTTTGTAAAGCTTTATATTTTTTAATAAAACTTAAATAAATGCTGATGTACTCTACAATAATCGAGCGATCGCACCTCATCCATCCTGGCGGGACTTAAACAAAATTTATCTTGAAAATAGCCTCAAACCCAGTTAGCCTGATAAAACTTCATAAAAACTTGCAGGATACCAAATGATACTTTTTGATACTTTTTCTCGGCTGGCTTAAATAGCCGGGAAGCCTATCCGATTCAGGATTAGAGCTTGAATGCTCCAACCTTTACATCGAGTACATACGCCTAGTTGAGCGCTCTGGGGACAATGAAAAAATGATCGGAATTAAACTTGCTTGTCAGGGGCTGATTATGCAAACAGGGCTGACGCACGACAAGCCTATCACCTTTGTTTTTGCATAGATATCTCCTTACCAAACCAAAGATTTTTCATACAAACCCGGTTTTTTGGCGTCAGTCGGCGATCGCTTTTGGGAAAAAGATGGTTATCCGCCCATGATGCGACAGATTCGGCACTGGAATCAGCACAACGAGTTACCCAGGCAATTTTATCTCGGATTTAGGGAAACATTATCATTTTGGGAGCGCATTCCTTGCACCAGTAAAAGCGATCGCTTGAGCTATCGGTACAGTGTGGGCATCCTTGCAACATTTCTTGGTGAAAAATGCAAGTTGTTACGCTTTAGCACTAAAACGTAACAACTTACATTTATCTAAGTCTTAGCATAACGAACTCGCGGATCGCCATTTTCTAAGATAAATTGCTTAATTTCCTCTTGCACCGTGCCATAATGTTCAAATCGGTTCTCAAAAACATTTCCCCTGTTCATGTATTCTTCAGTCGCATGGAGTAACTTGTCAATGTTACTTTTTCTAGCATCGTCCATTGTTTCTGCAATAGGTGTTTTCGTCCATAAATTCTTCCTGTCTTTTTCTGGCAATATGCGACGTTGAGCCAAATAATTTCTCGGCTTTTCTTCAAAAGCTTCATTAAGTTCGTATTGCAACCGCAGATAGCGACGGCAAGTTGGCCCTCCCATCAACTGCAAACAAATCCGGCTTTGCAGCTCAGCTTGACCTTCCATAAACACATCAGGAATCCGCAGTCCCCATTGAATTAATCCCCATCCCTCAGTTTCCTGAAAAGTCAAGGGTTTTTTGGATTCTCCAGTACCAATGGAAAGCACAGAAATCTCTTCTAGTTTGTGACCTAATTGGATAGCTCGCGCGATCGCACACAAGGTAGGATTATTCGCAGTTACACCCCCATCAACATGGGGAAAACTCCAATCTTCTTGAATTTCTCCATCTTGACTGATTTCCTTATTTTTTAGTTCGTAAGGCGGGAAGAAAGTCGGTGCTGCGGCAGAAGAAACGCAAATTTGCCAAACTGGTATGTTGCTATACCATCGCTTCCCTTCTTCTAAGGTTTGATAGTTGGTAAATAAAGTAGTATTGCGATAGGTTGTATCGTAGGCCAAAATTACGATGATCGGTTTTTTCTCATCTCCTCCTACTTCTTTAATCGTCACATAACTTCCATCTGATTTTTTAAATTTATCCAGCTTCTCTGTCAGGACCTCTATTAATCCTTGATTAGAAAATTTTGGAGCCGACAAACCATATTTTAGGAGCAATTGCCATCGATTGAGATCGAACAATTTCTGGTAAGGAAAAATTTTCAATCCATGCTCTTGATATAAGTCGATTAATTTTTTACTCGAGTAACCCAGTGCAAGTCCCGCTGTCAGAATTGATCCGGTAGAAGTTCCAGCGATCATATCAAAATACTCTCTGATCGGAGGCTGCTTATTTTCCTCCAGTATTTTCTCAATTTCGTGCAACATATATGCCGAAGCCACACCCCGAATACCGCCACCATCTAAACTTAAGATTCTAAACTTCTTCTCTTCCACGAGCGTAAATCCTCAACTTACAGATGTTGAACTAAGATAGAGTCAATTGCAAAGAAATCAGAGCAATTGACAGCGATCGCTCTCAACTTTCGCTGTTTCCTCTGGTTAAATTTTAACAGATGTCGCCATCATCCAACAATCATATTTATTGATACACCCGTAAGATTTGGGATCATGTCCGGTGGCATCGGTAACGTAAGCAAAGGAAGGATTTATTTAACAATAGCGCTATTAGCAAATATCTCTCGTAAAACCCGCCCCTACTATACACAACCTTTGCTACCGGAAATGATATTACCCCATGATGCCGCAAGACCAATTAAAATTATTTAACGTTAAAAAATTGTTTACAGTACAGCAGCATTCAAGATTGAGCAAGGAAGTCGTACCAGATTGTCAACTTGCACATTTGACATTTTGGTACGAGCTATCAGCGGGGTTATCAAGTCGGATTTCCTCTGGTTTATATTTTCCCTGTCAGTTTCGCAAATACATCTTTTACGTCTGGTGGCAATTGTCGCATAATCTTGCCTTTTTCCATATCGACTGCAACCAATGTCACCTTCGCCGTTACATAGAGTTCCTGTCCATCAAGCGACTGAATTTGGTAATCCCAATTCAAACGAACCCCTGTCATTTCTAACATGCGCGCCCTCACAACTGCGGTCATTCCCAGTCGCAAAGAGCGATGGTAGCGCACCGAAAGTTCTACCACTGGCAGATCGCAACCTAGGGCTACCAAATCGGCAAATTCAATCCCAAGCGATCGCAAGCATTCTACCCGCGCTTCTTCCATCCAAGCAAGATAACAACCGTGCCAAACTACACCAGAATAATCTGTGTGGTGAGGTTGCACTCGCACGGGATATTCAAACCAGCTATCCGCTGCAATGTTAAGCAAGTTTTGGATAGCTTCAGTGGGTGGTAGTTGAGGTTTTTGTTCTTCTGACATAGCGGTAATTGCTAATTGCTAATTGCTAATTGCTAATTGCTAATTGCTAATTGCTAATTGGGAGAGAGAAGCTCACAATAATATCCTGACATTAGCCATTAGCCATTAGCTATTAGCCGCAGGTTTGAGATAACTAGCAACTTGAGTTAGTAGTTGATTTCTACTTTGCTCACCTGCTCACCTGCCCACCTGCTATATAATTTAACGGGGTTTGATCACCTGCGGTGCGCCGACGGCAAAAACTTGACTGGTGTCGATGAGAAATTTTTCCGCATCGTAAACGCCTGACCAAGTTGCTAACAGACGCGCTGCCAGTCGCAATAGTTCTGCTTCTGAATTTATACCCCAAAGTGTTGCTAAAGGCGATGTGTCGCCTTTTTGTTGTTCGAGTGCCAAACGCCACGCTGGGGGAATGCCCGCCACGCTATTGTATGCCCCAGATATCGCACCGGCGATCGCACAAGTCACCTGCGCTTGCGGACACCTTGCAGCACGAAGCACAGAAAGACGCAAGTCTTCTATCGTACTCAAAAAACAGTAAAACGCTAACGCCACCGGAAAATTAGGCGGTGGCGCTGTTTGACGCGGTATTAGTTTATTTAGCGCCATTTCTTTTGGCGCCCCTTGTTCTAATAAACTTTGCACTTGTCGCAGTTGTGCTACCAGCGGCGTTTCTGCATCCAAATAGCTGATGGTTTGAGCAATTAAGGTATCGCGATTGAGTTTTTCTTTTAACCCACTTGCAATAGCATATCCAATCGCTAACGT
>DNGG01000398.1 GCA_003486675.1 Cyanobacteria bacterium UBA11372 | reverse complement strand
TTTAGATAAATTTTGCATTATTGTATAAATGGTTGGTAAAACTTGCCCCTACACAAATAACTCTGATAATTATGAAACCTAAATCGTTAAGTGCTTGGGTGGGAAAAGGTAGTCCGATTCGCGAGTTGGTGAAATTGCAGCGACGCCCTACAGATTTTCGGTTTCACGTGTGGGGCACGCGGATTAGCCAAGATTTAGAAGCGAGACTTCCGGAAACAGCGGATCGGTTTGTGGGATGCGGAATATCGGAGGAAAACGAGAATGCGATCGCATCTGCTTGCGGCGAAGCTTTAGAACGTTATGTCTTCGCTCTCACAGAAGATTTACTAGCAGAATTACCCATCCAAAATCCAGATAATTCCCTTTCCACCGACTTCATCTTTAACCTACCCTTTTTACTCCCCAAAACCATCTCTAGAAAAACTTGGTGCCAACAAGCAATTAACTCCCCCCACCGCATCTTACCCGCATGGAAACTAGATCCTAATTCTCCCAATTACCAATTACCAATTACCAATTACCAATTACCCGTTGAATTCCTCATCCAAAACGAAAGCATCAATCTATTTCAAACTACCAACGGCATGGCGTGCGGTATGACTTTAGCAGATGCCATCGATCGAGGGCTGAGGGAAGTTATAGAACGCGATGCGCTCATGCTTGTATGGTTATACAAAAATGGGGGAACTTTTATTGATTATTCCACCATCTTACCAGACAATTATCTAGAACAAGTGCAGCGGATGGCGAATCGCGGGATTAAAACAATTATCCGCGATATTTCTACTGAATTTGGTTATAAAGTGATTTTAGCAATTATCGGTAATTTCCCAGAAACAGGCTCGCCGATTTTTGCTTTTGGTGCCGGTGCTGCTGTCAATATTAATGATGCCGCCAGACATGCTTTTCGGGAAGCTTGTTTAGGGTGGAAAGGCGTTTCTTGGCGAGTTGGTTTAAGTGGTTTGCGGCAAGATGTTTCCGAAGGAGAAGAAGCAATTCCCCGCAGTTTTGCCCAACATTCAGAACTTTATTTTGATTCAGAAATGGTATCTCAAGTATCCTTTTTGTTTGATGAAAGAGCAGGGGAAGAATGTAGGGGCGGGTTTTACCAACCATCTTTAACTCAAACAGATAACCTCAATAAACCCGCCCCCTTAGCCGAGGCAGAACCCGCTTCGTTAGCCGAGGCAGAGCCTCTAGTATATCGTTCCCAGGTTGAACCTGGGAACGAGTTGATCGGCAAACCTGGGAACGAGTTGATCGGCAAACCTGGGAACGAGTTGATCGGCAATTACCAATTACTAAAAGACATTTTTGTTCTCGATCTGACGACACCTGATGTGAGAGAAATGGGTGCTTATGTAGTTAAGGTAATTGTGCCTGGATTGGTACCGTTTTACTTTGCAGATTTAGGAACGGATGAATTAGCAGCAAATCGCTTACCCACAACAATAGGAGGAATAAATATAGATAGGGACGCCACCATCAATACCATGCCCCATCCTTGGCCTTAAATACCGCAGATAAACATTGTAGGGGCGGGTTTTACCAATAACCTTTGACGCAAACAGACAATTTACCTAAACCCGCCCCTCTTGACCAATTAGCCATTAGCAATTAGCAATTAGCATTATGCAAACCGATGAAACTTTTGTGCGGATGTTAGCAGCAACTCCGGAAGTTCAACAGCCGAAACTCTATGAAATTTATCATGAAAATACGAAGATGCATCCGCTGTTGGAAGCGAGAGTTGTGAATGCCGATACCAATCCCAACGCGGCATTAAATCGACATACTAATATGGTAGCGATCGCAGAAATTGAATCCACCGTCGCTACCGGAGGCAAAAAATATCGCTCCGCCACTCGCCATCAGCTGCCCCACTCCCTCGATACCATCGCAGATGTCACCCTGAAAGACGTACTCGAAAAGCGCGAGTCGATTCGCGAATTTCGATCTGAACCAGTAACATTAGAACAACTTGCCGTTTTGTGCGAGTTAACTTACGGTTGGAATTCAAAACGGGATGTGGAATTGGACGGGGGAGAGATTTCTTACCGCTATGTCCCTTCTGCGGGTCGCCTTTTTCCCCTGGAATTGTATTTAGTTATACCACTGCCCAGCGATGAAAGTGACGATGAATGCGATATTTGGCATTATGAGCCGAATTCCCACGCTATCGAGCGCATAGATCGGGTGAAGGCGGCAGAAATTCGCGCCGCATTTGTCCATTTCCCTCAGCGCTTACCTGTTGTAGCATTATTAACAGGAGTCATTCCGCGATTAACGTGGAAATATGGCGATCGAGCATACCGTTATGCTCACTTAGAAGCAGGTCATGTGGGGCAAAATTTAGTTTTAGCAGCTACCGCTTTGAATTTGGGTGCGTGTCCTATCGTCAGTTTTTACGATGATGCCATTCATGACTTGTTGGACGTTGATGGTGTTTCGGAAATAGCTTTATACAGCTTTTTTATCGGACATCCAGACACTAGCAACGGGCAGGATTAAACAGTTTAAATTACCGGGGTGTAGAACCAAAACTAAAGATGTATAATTATAAGCCTTATCTAACAAAGAGGCCGAATAAACTATGGGCGATTTCGATTGCGATCGCAACCATAATCAGCGCGTTCGGCTTGAGTTACGTATTTGGACGGCATCAAAAGACAGCCGCCAATCACCTTTGCGTCGGGGTAATCTTACCGCTTACTGGCAACTCAGCTTATATCGGTCAATCGATTAAAAATGGTATGGATATTGCCGGGACAGATGTTAATCAAAATCTCAGCCTCCAACTGGAATATTCAGATACGGGTGGAGAAGCGGCTAGAGTTGTCACCGCTTATCAATCTTTAGTCAACGTCAAAAATTGCCAGTCTATTATTGCCGTTCAGGAAGGAGTAAAAGCACTAATTCCATTAGCCGCAAAAGACCAGCGCGTTTTACTAGCAACCAGCGTTCCTGATAACAATATCGCCGGTCAAAATCCCTGGGTTTTCCGCTTTTTTGTCAGCGCCAAAAGCGATGCGGGAACAATGGCAGAATATGCTGTTAACAAGCTCAACAAACGCAAAGCGGCAATTATTTACGTCAACAACAGTACGGGGATCAGCTATCGGGACAGCTTCGCGCAAAAGTTTAGCCAACTAGGAGGAAATGTAATAGAAACACAAGCTTTTAATCCGGATGATGTAGACTTTCGGGCGCAAGCTTTAAAAATCAAACTGGCGGCACCGGATGCAGTTTATATTGTGGGATATGGTAAAAGCATCGCCAATATTCCGATTCAACTGCGCGAAGCCGGAGTAACAGCAACATTTTTGTCAATGGGTACGATTAGCCAACCAGAAATTTTACAAGCAGCTGGAGAAGCTGCCAACGGCCTCTACTATACCACAGCCGAATTTGCCACCGATTTGAATGCTGGTACCCCCGAATTAAAGCAATTTGTAGCCGCCTACAGAACCCGCTTTGGCACGAATCCGGTGTTTTTTGAGTTTTTTGGTTATGATTCCCTTAGATTGCTGTTATTGGCGGCTAACCGAGGAGGAACAGAAGCGGAAAAATTGAAGGAAGGGTTAGCAAATCTCGCTAACGTCCCTTTAGCAGTCGGAAATGTTTCTGTCGGGAAAGATGGTAACGTTGAGTTTCCCATAGTTGTACGGAAAATAGTCGATGGAAAATGGACAACACCCCAATGATTTAAGGAGAAAAAGATGGAAGATCCGATCAAACTATTATCAATTGTTAGAGACTTCGAGTTTAATTTTAACGGAGCGGATGAAACGCGCTTAAAAAATATATTGGAACAAGCTTTGAAAAAGTGGGAGGAAATAGACTTTGTTTCATTCGCCACCGCATTCGAGGTGCAGGGCAGAATGATGGTTAATATTTTTAACCGTTTAATTGCTCCCGGTTCCCATATCGTAGATTCTCAATTAGATCTGAATTCTCGCCAATTATTGGAGAAAAAATTCTGTCAATTTATGGGATTAGTTCGCTATCCCGATCTGGGCAAAGGTCTTTGGCCTTGGGATATTCGACGGATAGAAACCCCTGGTGAAGTTGGGTGCTTTCCACCCAAAATTATTTACCTCAAAAGACCAGAATCCCAAGTAGAAGTAAGCGAAAAAGATCGGAAAGAAATTTTAAGATTCGGTGGAGATGTTTGGTTAGACTTTATCCTTCCGCCTGGAGAGACGAATAATATAGAGATAAATAATTTTTTCAATGAAGTTTCGCCAATAAACGATCAAAAACTGTTAATCCAAGCAAGCTGGAAATGGTTTGCTGTTTATCCTTGTATGTTGGCTGAAGAAATTTATGAGCTTCGAGGTAGAACTAAAAAATCTACCATTTTAGTATATTTACTGGGAACCCGGAAAGAATTTGCCAAAAGACCGCAAAACGACTTCGGTTTAATTGTAGGATTGACTGCTGAAGTTTTAGAAAATCAAAAATTAGCTGAAGTTGTAGATGCAATTACTTTTGCCTGGAATATGTTAGCTGTTTCGCCGCATATTTTAGATGATGGCTTAAAGATTGCTCAATTAGAAGCAGGTCGGCATATCGTTCACACCGTTAGAACTTATATTACCGTAGAGGCTTTACCCACGATTAAATTTTTAGTCGGAAAGCACATAAAATCAGAGCAAGCAAAAGAATTAATTATCGACGTAACAAATGAAATTGCTACTTTACCGGCAATGATGAGCTTTGTCAGTCGTCGTCCTTTGGAACATATGGACAGTTCTACAGATGGTTTGCGAGCTGTTGACTGTTCAGAATATAACTTAGTCGAGTCGATTTCAGAGTTTTTGATCGAGCAACTTGAAGAACGGCGAGGATTTAGTACCGAAATTACTTGCGATATTCATCAAGAGTATTATCAAAAGTTGTGCAAAGATACAAATAAATGGATTAACGAACTGTATTTGATGTCGGCGCTGAGCGAAGTTGTAGCAAATATTGAAAAAAATAGCATTGCTGGGAGTAAAGTAAAAATTTTACTAGCGACTATGGAAAAGATCGATGCTCCTGTGATGATGGTGCGCGAATACCCTGGGCATGAAACCGAAAGTAAACAAATATTTAGAATCAAAGTAACCAACGCATTGAACCCACAAAAGGTACCTAATTATGAATATGAATACGATCGACAGAAGAGTCCGATTCACGGTCTTAAATCTTTAGAAGCTTTTTTTGAAGCGCTTGGAGGAAATGCTAAAGGTGAATTAGATCCGGATGGCTATACCTACTCAACGATAATGGATTATAACCTCACCCAATGGGAAAAAGGCATGAACTTGCTGGCTAATAATTGATACGTAGCGACAATATATGTGGTGGGATGGTGCGTTACGAAGAAAGCTAACGCACCCTACAATTAGAGGTTTTGCGTCATTCCTGTAAGATTTAGAAAATGGCGGTGAATGAAAATGGTTACAAGTAAAACTAAAGCATTAAAACAACAACTGCTGCCCCGATTAATGCCGATAAAAATTCCACCGGAAATTGGTTTTCGGGTGCTGGTGCTTGACGATCAAATGTTCGCTAACGAGATTTATCCATCGTTGCTGATTTTAAAGGATGAAGGATGGGGAAAGTATAAACGTACAATTAGTATCAATCCGGAAATCAATTTAGAATGTGTTTATAACAGCGAACTCGATTTAGAGGTGATAATCTGTCGCTCTTTAGAGTATGCAAAGAATCACATGCTGGATATGCATTTTGATATTTGCTTAGTCGATATTGACTTTAAACGCGATCCAGAGTATCCTCACGGAAACCATCCAAGATTGGGGGGATTGTTGTTTGCGATCGCACTCGTAAATAAAACTAAAACCTGTACCTCTATTTTCACCGCTTTAGGGGAAGAACTGCGCGCCTATCCCGATTATAGCTATCTCAGACAACTAGCAGAAAAGCAAGTCTTGGGTAACTTATATTTCGAGGAAATCGAACAAGACCAAAAACAACTAGAAGCAATCTTAAAAAAAGCTTTTTATAATTATCTATTTCCCGACAAAATCCACGCCGATAGCTGGTGTAAAAAAGTTCTGCCAATTTTAAAACCAACGCCAACTTCCGCTTCAGCTTGCGCTCAACATTTATTCAGCGGCGACGAACCGGGGTTTTTAGAACTACAAGAACCCCGCGACGGCATGAGTAATAAAATACCTAACGAACTCATCCGCACCTTAGTACCAAAAGATTATCGCAAAGAAGTTGCAGGTCTTCTACTCAAAAGCGCTTGCGGTCACGCTTTGGTAAGATATTTATTTTGCCGCTTAGCGCACGGAATTAATACAGAAAAGGCGATTAAAGGTTTACTCGAACCCAAAAAACAAAAGCAATTCGACCGCTGTTTTGAAAATGCTTGCCAGCATTTTGAAATCGCCGACTGTCAAGGGTTTAGAAAAAAAATACTAGCAGGTGGTAAAAAGTATTACAGAGTCAACTTATCGGAAATTTTCTACCTGGAAAAACATCCTATTTTCCTGTACGGACTTTGGGAAAATCCGGATGAAGCTTGGCAGAACCTGAAAAGCGAAATTGCTAGCTTAGTTGTCCAAAAAGGCACCGATGCACCGATTCAAATTGAAACTTGGGAAATTGACCAACAAGGCGAACCCGTTAACGGCGATAGTTGGGGACGGGTAATTAAAATTTGGGCGAATAGGAAAGGCGATGATTACAGAGATCAACCTAACCAAGGAGGAACAATAGATCAAATTAAACTTTTGCGTAAAGTTGCCGCCAAATTGGAGGTAGTGGGGAGAAAAGGAACGTTTAATTTAAGCGAAAATCGCTGGATTAAAGAACATAAATCCGATTCCAACTCGGTTTTTTTGCAGATAACAGCCATACACATACCCGAAACGGAGAACGAATATGCTTGATTACATGGTGGCGATGGAAAGACAATTTGGCATGTGGGGTTGCGAAGGTCAAGAAAAACTCCGAAATGCCAAAGTTGCTGTGGGAGGAATTGGGGGAATTGGTGCGATTTCAGCTTTGATGTTGGCTAAGTCTGGAATTGGTTATATTAGGATATGCGATCGCGATGCCTATGGCGTTGAAAATATCGTCGAACAAGCATTCGCCACCTACGACACCGCAGGCGTAGAAAAAGTCACCGCCGCGAGTTGTGAAATGAAGCGCCACAACCAATTTGCTGAAATCAATGCTTTTACCGGAGATCTCAGCGACGAAGCAGTAGCGATGCGTTTGGTAGATGGAATTGATGTCCTCGTCGCAGGCGTAGATAATGCTGCTGCAAGGCTAATGCTGGGCAAAGTTTGCGCTAAAAAAAATATCCCGATGGTAGTAGCTGCTAACATTGGTTGGAGCATTCTCCATACAGTTTACTTTCCCGGCGAACATCACTACGGTACTATTTGGCGCGACGTTCAAGGCTTAACTTGGAACGATGGTTTTCCCGATTTAAATAACCCCGTCAGCCGCGAAGCAATCCAAAAAGAATGGAATATTTGGGTAGCAGCTTTATCCAGTTACGAACCCGATTTTCTAGAAAAGTTTTTGATCGAAAATCCTTCTTACTATTGGTATTCATCGCCGCCAGCCTACTTTGGCGCCTCAATGGGAGTTTTAGATGCGCTGAAAATTATAGTGGGGAGAGGTCAAGTTTATGCGTTTCCCAAAATCTTTTATTTTGATATGAAATTGGGCAAGTTAATGTCTTGGGAAGAAATGGCGCAACGGCGTGCAGCCATCCGCGAAGTATGGGATAAAGGCATTGATGAAGTAGTTCGCGTGGCTAAAACTTGGTCTTAAAAATTGCTAATTGCTAATTGCTAATTGCTAATTGCTAATGGTTTTTATAACTACGATTAACTATTAGCGATTAGCCATTAGCAAATTTTTAAATAAAATTGATATAAAATGGGTAATGTCAGCCTAACCCCATACAATATGACCTCGGAAATTGAAATTTATTACTACCTCAAACGCATGGATGAGGATTTACAGGATGAATTAAAACCTAAGTTAAAAGGTTATATCAATTTAGATAGTCGTTCGGCTAATTTTAACGGCACGCTATCTTCAAATCCAAAAGTAGGCATAATTCATGCCAGCCAAAGGAATAACGCCGAGCTGCAAAATAAAATAAGTAAGATCAATTTTAATTTAATTATATTTCTAATTCAAGGAGCTGGAAAGGCAAAGGAAGCAAACAAAAAATACCAGAAAGAATTTCCTAACGTGCTAATTTGGGAATGCGGTACAGAGTATTTAATTCAGCACTTTGAACGACTAGAAAAGGAATTAACAGAAAAATCACCAAATTGGCGCTTGGAAAATTGGATAGCAACAGAATTAAATCAGCTTTCGGCTTTAAAAATTATTTGTCAAGGCTATTTGGCAATTTACGATCGATGTGAAGATTTGCCAGAATCGATTGTTTCTGAAATTAGGAAAAATCTCAACGCTAAAAAAGAGCTGGTAAGCGATGCAAGCTGGTGGGTGGATGGCTTGGGGCTACGGGATAAAGACAATCAAACTATTAATTGGGAAAATTTTGAGCGAGATATCGCTCAAGAGTGGGAAAGTCAATCCACAGAACAAATACCAGAGGCTTTGATTCAATTACTGAACGCTATTAAGGAAACGCCTATAAAACTAAAACAGCCCCAGCTTGTAGCTGAGGCTTATCAATCGGTTGTTAATGGCTAATGGCTAATGGCTAATGGTAGATAACCAAAATATTCCCATCAGCAATTAGCAATTAGCCATGAGCAATTAGGAAACTTTGGGTTTAAATGTGCCATTGCGGAATTGCCAAGCAAGTTCTAAAAGCTGGAACCACTGGCGTTGAACTTGTTTGGTTGTCCATTGCAGAGTTTGCGCGATCGCATATTCACTTTGGTTGGCTCGTTTGAGCTGCAACAGTCGTTGCTGCTGCGGTTGCAGTTGCTGGCAAAATGCTTGCCACTGCTTTTCGTTCAAACCCAAATTATCTTCCAGATCCGCTCCCAACCATTGATGTACCAGTTGCCATTGATGCGCCTTGGCAAATTTTTCTACGTGGTACTTGAAACGCTGTTGCAGGTAGTCCCGCTGCCGCGCTTCTAGCCCTAAAATATCGTCAATTTCTGGTGCAGAAAAATCTTGCAGTTTTAAGATTAAATAATCTATGCAGTCTGGTTGACCGTTGGATTGTAAATAGTCTACCAACTCCTCAATTACGCGATCGCGCAAAAAACCCTCTGCCGGATCGATCGCCTCCAATACCATCGCCGCACGCACCTGTTGCATCGCTTGACAGCGGTTGAGTTCTCCATCATCGCGGGGGGGTTCGGCAGCCAATTCCATATCCAGGGTTGTTTCCGCCGGTTGGCGGCGGGCAAACCCTTGGGCGCGCAATACGAGCAACTGCTGCGCTCCACCCCGTTTCAACGTGATGCGGCGGCGAGCATATTGCTCGGTAAATGCCATGTATTCGGCTAATTCCAGTGTCGTGCGGGGGGTGTAATTTTCAGCTAGTTGGTGTTCGCGGCGGAATACAGTCAGCGACTCGATGTAAAAACTTTGGAGAAAGTCCTCCAACAGGTTAGAGCGAATTTGGAAACTCACAGGTGAGCGCATCGGTGCAATGTAACGGTAAGCGATCGCGCCTAGCGTACTGTGCAGTTCGATCCTCGCTTGTTTTGACCCCAAATTATAATACTTTAAACACTTGGCAATCCGATGCCCCGCCAAGCTTATTTGCCAACAGCGGACACAACCAGACCTTTGAATGCGCGCGCTAGAGCGACAAATTCGCACCACTTCAGCAGCAATTCGCATTGCCACCATCTGTAACGACGCGGGATGCACCGCTTCTACCCTGGTTACCAACTGGGTACGATTCTTTAGTTCCATCGCAATATGATCGGCTAGCGTCTCGACATTCATTTCCAACCCTTGCTCCTGCTCTGGGAATTCATGGTTGAACGTAGCCGAGTCAGCCAAAACTTCTTGCGTCTCAAAAGAAAAGTTAGAGAGTTTACTGTTCATAGTTTCACAGCAGGGGTAATGCACCGCAGCAAAATGCGGCTACAGGGAATGATTTCGTCGAAATGAGCGAGCATCCGAAGCCAAGGCATTAATTGCTCTTGTGAGTTAAACTTGGCATTCGAGCTAAGCAACTAACACTTAGTCCCGTTCCTATGTAAACCCCAAGCCAGAAAAACCTGCTTTTACCAAATCGGTTATTCGATTAATTGCGATCGGGGGACGCACCGAATTTGATATTGCTCAAGCCAAGCGTGCAAATCTCTTCGAGACGGCAACTTGAAACGAGCGATCGCGGTTCCTTCAGCGTTCAGCCTGTTAGGCTTAATCTCATCGGAGTGAAGCCGCTCGCCTGCTCCAACTCCTCCTTAAACAGCACCCTCTGTATTTCTAGCGTTTCAAAAATTACTGATAAATCCCCTGCCCCAGCAAAAACCTTGCACCGGAGCTACTTTCCATCCCCATCGCCCCTCGTGTAACTTGAAACTGAGTTACGAAAGTTACTCCACCTCTAGCAGCCCGAATCCCTTGCCCTAGCTGGATTAGAGCTAAATTTCTACCTTGAGAGAGAGCGAGTGAGAGGCAAAACTATGTCTGTAACCGGATGAGCGATCGCACCTGGAGCAGGTAGGCAGATGAGCAGGGGGGCAGGTGAGCAATTACGGTGTGGGTTTTACCGATCGCTGTTGATACGACAATTTAATTCCACCCGCCCTGGTGGGCAATTACGGTGTGGGTTTATTTATTCTTGGCGCCCTTGGCAAATATCTCTCGTAAAACCCGCCCCTACAACATCAAAAACACTGCCCCCCACAAGTGGGCATAGATTTCAATCAATCCAAAATCTCCAATCCCCTATGCCCTTTTCTTTTGAACTTTCGGAGCTTCTATGGCGTAGAGGACAATCCCCAGATCAAAAGTTGGACGGTAGCAACCCTGCTCAGAAGAAAACAGTTGACCAGCGGCACCCACATTCAGTTTAACCAGTTGTTGACTCAGGCGGTGAATGGCGACTTTTAAGCGGGAACTGATTTGCGATCGCCCTTCAATCTGCACGCCTAATTGTAAGCCTTTTCTGCCTTGTGAATTGTATCCAAAGGCAAAATCCTCTACAACCCGGCGATCCAACTCCATACTCGGATCGATGCCTGTGCCAGATTTACGCGCCGAAAAGTGATAATCAGATACGCAAATCGCCACTTCAGCTCCCTGCTCGGCTCGTTGCGCTAAAATTTCCAAAATTTGAAATGATTGGGAATCCGGTTTGATGCTAGAAGTGCGGTCAAGTTTCTTAGAACCTGGCATTTCCACAAACACGGCTTTTTCTGTCGGTTGCAGTTTGGTCAAAAACCGTTTCACCGTTCCATTCATTTCGGATTCAGAAGTTCCCGTTTCCTTGAGGCACTGACGCAAGCGCTTGTACTTAGAACCATTTAGCACTTCTGGCTGCACTCCCAGTCCAATCAACAATCGGGGTTTGACGATCTCTATTTTTAAAGCAGTTAGGGGTTTCTTGATTAAATCCAGCAGCCAACTGTACTCCCGATCCGGATCTTCATCAATATCTTGTTTGTGGATAATATCAATAACACCGCGTTGCCGCCTTAATTTGGCAGTCTCCTTGCTGAAGAGTTGGCTATCTCCTTGACTTCGCAGTTGAGGGGCAGATGTGACCATAATAATTTGTACGTCCCTCCGATGATTGGCAATTTCTCGCACCACACCAGAGCCTTGCCATCGCTGGAGTTCCCCGGTTTTTCCCTCCACAGGAACTGGCGGGACAAACAAAATTTCATCCAACAGAGCAAATTTGACTGTCGGATCGGTTTTGGCAATTTCAATTGCTTCTTTAGCAAATTGAGTGGCGCGACATTTAAACCCAGCTTGCCTTAAGCGACGCTCGTGCAGCGCCAGCCATTTTTCATCATCATCCAGAATTAAAATACTCAACTCACCCATATTATCGCCTAAGAAAACGCTCGAAGTCCTTCTCCTGCCTTCACTACCAAGTCGCGCCATTTCGCAAAAACTTCGCGAAGCAACACAATTTGAGTGCGATCGCATGTATCTGCCTGACTCATCTGCTCGAGTAATATTTGAAAATGCTGTTGAATTTGAGCGCTATAACCTCCAACTTCCACCACTGCGTGACAGGCAACGGGGGTATGAGCGCGTAGCTGTTCGATAATTGTTGCCAGGGATGCTAACGCTTTGGCATCCCAAGCACCATTTTGCGGCATTTTTTCCAATTTTCTCAAACAAGGGATCACCCGACGCTGAAACCATTGATTTGCTGCCTTTAGTTCCTTTTGTAGCATTTTTAAATTTTCTGGTTCCATAGGAACTAATTCCGCCACTTTTTGCAGCAGATCGGGGAGTTTCCCAGCATAGGTACAAACATCGTGGGAACCTTGTCCCCAAAGCAGAATTGGGTGTTTTGCTCCTAAAGCCTCAAACGACTCCGATCCAAGTACTAAAACCGCTCCGTCAAAACCATGCCAGCGTAGTTCTGCCAATCTGCTAATCTGTTCCGTGGACAGGATTAAAACTGACTGTTTCGGATATTTGACTTTTCCCTCACTTCCAGGCGTTTGCAGCCAACTTTTCTCTATTCCCAGCAAAGTCGATACAACCGTCGCTGCTGCGTTGGCAACTGGCGAAGAAGATGCGTCAATTAATACCAGGATTACTCGTGGTAGATTCATTCTTCAATCAATCCGCTCGTCTCGACACCGGAGGCAGAGCCTCCAGG
>DNGG01000091.1:15730-19219 GCA_003486675.1 Cyanobacteria bacterium UBA11372 | reverse complement strand
AGCAATGTAGGGGCGGGTTTTACGGATAACCTACGATAAAAACAGACAATTTAACTAAACCCGCCCCGATGGGTTCATTGACAAAAGAAACCCGGTTTCTAACGTCAGCGCCTCTTAAACAGCAGCCAATTCTTGATGCTCAATCTTCGTTCCTAATAGTTTAATAAATTCAGCCAACCATTTAGGATGGGCAGGCCATGCAGGGGCAGTAACTAAATTACCATCAACCATCGCCTCATCAGCGGGAATATGCACGTACAAACCCCCTGCCCTTGTAACATCTGGGCCGCAAGCTGGATAAGCGGTGCAACTTTTGCCATCCAATACACCTGCTGCTGCTAAGACTTGTAACCCGTGGCAGATAGCGGCAATCGGTTTATTTGTTTGGGCGAAGTGGCGGGTTATTTCTAACACCTTATCGTTGAGGCGAATATATTCCGGTGCGCGTCCGCCAGGGATAACCAAAGCATCGTAGGCCGAGGGGTCTATTTGAGCGAAATTGGCATTTAAACTAAAGTTGTGACCCGGTTTTTCGCTATAAGTTTGGTCGCCTTCAAAATCGTGGACGGCAGTTCTTACTGTTTGCCCAGCTTTTTTATCGGGGCAGATGGCGTGAACCGTGTGTCCCACCATCTGTAAAGCTTGGAAAGGTACCATCACTTCGTAATCTTCGACGTAATCGCCAACGAGCATTAAAATCTTTTTGGCAGCCATATTTTTAATTCTGATAACGCTCTAATTACAGATTATTGTAATAGGTAATCGGTAAAAGATAACGGGTAGTAGGTTAAGTTTTCCCACTACCCGCTATTTGATTGCAGCTTAGGCAAAGAAACCCGGTTTCTTGGAAAAATCGTCGGTTTTGCAGCTGGAGATCTAGGTCGAAACCCGGTTTCTGACCTGGTGCAACCGATGATTAGATTACAGGACTGTGGTAGAGAAGGGGTTACCAGTGACGCTGGCAGCACCTGCGCCTGCGATCGCATTCGGTCCCGTACCTACAACTGGTCCATTGATGTCATCCCACCAGTTATTTGTGCCATCCACCGCACCCGTACCGCCGTGGTATAAACCGGCATTCGAGTTGCCGATCAAGTTATTGTTATTCACCCGGACAGTACCAGTGATATTGGTACCGTTGCGAATCGCCACCCCATTGTAGGAGTTGGTGATGACGTTGCTTAGCACATCTACGGTTCCCAGTGCCAGCGTACCAAAGCCAGAATCCCGCAGTCGGATACCACCCCGGTCGATATCGTTGGCGGTATTGACATTGGTGATATCGTTGTTGTCGATCCGGGCGCTGCCACCGGCTAGCTGAATCCCCTGTTCCCGTATATTGCTGATATTGTTGTTAATAATGACACTAGCCGAGTTCGCGATCGCATCCGCAGCAATACCGGGGCCGGTGAGGTTAGCGATGGTATTATCTGTAATCCTGACTTGGTCAAACCGGAATGCTTGGACGCCGCTAGTAACACTGCCAGTAGCTACACTCACATCGCGAATTAAGTTGTCAATCACCTCGACGCTACCCGTTGAAGGATTAAGGCCGGTATCTAAGAAGATAACGCCGCCGTTATTGGGGCCATTGCCGGTGAACGTATTTTGACGAATGACGAGATTATTACTCGCACCTTGCAGGCGGATCGCGTTGTCACCACCCATCTGAATCGTCAATCCCTCAATCGTGACATTATTGACACCAGGGCTGATCGTAAAAATAGGTAGACCAGCTGTGGTCTGAACAACCGCTGGATCGACCGCCGAACCATTGGCAGTACTAACACCCGCATTCTCGCCCCGCAAGGTTAAAGGTTTGTTGATGACGACAGTACCCGGTTCGTTATAAGTCCCCGCTTGTACAAACAGGATATCGTTTGGGTTAGCCGCCGCAACTGCAGTTGTGATGTTGTTATAACCAGCTTGGAATGCTCCGCTAGAGTTATATTGCAGGACAAAACCAGAAACCGGAGGAGTCCCCGTCAGCGGATTGTTGTCGAGAATTCTGACGCTGGCAGTATCAGCAGATCCCACCTGATAAGCTGTATCTTCAGCTACCTTGACAATCACCGACTCAACGGGTTCGTTGCGACTGTCAGCCAGAGGAACAACATTCACAGGAGCAGAAACAGTCTGTCCCGCAGCAATGGTGACGGTACCGCTCAATGGAGTGTAGTCCGTCCCAGCCGTCGCCGTACCTGTAACGGTGTACCGAACTGTCACCGCCTGACTGAGATCGCCTCCGGTACGCGCAAACTGAAATACACCATTGCCATCCGCAAGACCGGGTTCCCCAGCGCTGGGGTCGAGGGCACCCACGAACACGACGGGTTTGGGCAGGATAACGTCATCGTCCAAAATGGTCAAAATGGCTGTATCCTGGGTTCCCAGCGTTGCACCGCCAGTCGGGTTAGACAAGCTTAAATCAACCGTTTCGTCCCCCTCTACTAACAAGTCGTTATTGATGGGAATTACAACAGTTTTAGAGGTTTCGCCGCTGGCAAAGTTGACAATTTGAGCCGCGTTGTTGTAGTCGGTACCCGCTGCAAAAGGTTGGGAACCACCAGTTGCCGTGTCATCAGCGAGATTAAGTGTTACAGAAGCGGCATTGGTAGTATTGCCAGTGCGAGTTACCGTTACCGCTAAAATAGCCGTACCATCTTCGTTAACAACGTATTGAGGATTGCTAAATTGAATGCTGCTATCGTTGTCCAAAATATTCAAAGTAGCAGTATTCTGCGCCCCAATAGTCGCATTACCTGTGGGATTGGACAAGCTTAAATTAACCGTTTCGGTTGGCTCTATGTCGGTATCGTCATTGATGGGAATCAGAACAGTTTTAGAGGTTTCACCGCTGGCAAAGTTGACAACTTGAGCCGCGTTGTCAAAATCCGTACCAGCTGCAAAAGGTTGGGAACCACCAGTTGCCGTGCCATTGTTTAAGTTAACTGTAGCTGAAGCTGGTGTGGTAGTATCGCCAGTGCGAGTTACCGTCACAGCTAATACAGGTGTGCCATCTTCGTTAACCGTGAAGTTAGAAGCACCAAATTGAATGCTGCTATCGTTGTCCAAAATACTCAAAGTAGCCGTATTCTGGGTGCCAATAGTCGCACCGCCAGTCGGGTTAAACAAGGTTAAATTAACTGTTTCGGTTCCCTCTACTAACAAGTCGTCATTGATGGGAATGACAACAGTTTTAGAGGTTTCGCCACTGGCAAAGTTGACAACTTGAGCCGCGTTGTTGTAGTCCGTACCAGGTGCAAAAGGTTGCGAACCACCTGTTGCCGTACCATTAGTGAGATTAACTGTTGCAGCAGCGGCAGTGCTAGTATTGCCAGTGCGCGTGACTGTGACTGCGGCTATCGGCGTCCCATCTTCGTTGACGCTGAAAACTGGACTACTAAATTGAATAGTGCTATCGTTGTCCAAAATATTCAAAGTAGCCGTATTCTGCGTTCCAATCGTCGCATTACCTGTGGGATTGGA
>DNGG01000091.1:14817-15453 GCA_003486675.1 Cyanobacteria bacterium UBA11372 | reverse complement strand
ATGGGAATGACAACAGTTTTAGAGGTTTCGCCAATGGCAAAGTTAACAACTTGAGCCGCGTTGTTGTAGTCCGTACCCGCTGCAAAAGGTTGCGAACCACCTGTTGCCGTACCATTAGTGAGATTAACTGTTGCAGCAGCGGCAGTGGTAGTATCGCCAGTGCGCGTGACTGTGACTGCGGCTATCGGCGTCCCATCTTCGTTGACGCTGAAAACTGGACTACTAAATTGAATAGTGCTATCGTTGTCCAGGATATTCAAAGTAGCCGTATTCTCCGCCCCAATAGTCGCACCACCTGTGGGGTTAGTTAAAGTCAAATTGACGGTTTCGGTGGCTTCGACCAGGGTGTCATTATTGATGGGAATGACAAGGGTTTTAGAGGTTTCACCGCTGGCAAAGCTGACAACTTGAGCCGCGTTGTCAAAATCCGTACCCGCTGCAAAAGGTTGCGAACCACCTGTTGCCGTACCATTAGTGAGATTAACTGTTGCAGTAGCGGCATTGGTAGTATTGCCAGTGCGCGTGACTGTCACAGCTAATACAGGTGTGCCATCTTCGTTGACGCTGAAAACTGGACTACTAAATTGAATGCTGCTATCGTTGTCCAAAATACTCAAAGTAGCCGTATTCTGGGTG
>DNGG01000091.1:0-14490 GCA_003486675.1 Cyanobacteria bacterium UBA11372 | reverse complement strand
ATGGGAATGACAACAGTTTTAGAAGTTTCGCCAATGGCAAAGTTGACAATTTGAGCCGCGTTGTTGTAGTCGGTACCCGCTGCAAAAGGTTGCGAACCACCTGTTGCCGTACCATTAGTGAGATTAACTGTTACAGAAGCGGCATTGGTAGTAGTGCCAGTGCGAGTTACCGTTACGGCTAAAATAGGCGTACCATCTTCGTTAACAACGTATTGAGGATTGCTAAATTGAATCGTGCTATCGTTGTCCAAAATATTCAAAGTAGCAGTACTCTGCGCCCCAATAGTCGCATTACCTGTGGGNNTCGGTGGCTTCGACCAGGGTGTCGTTATTGATGGGAATGACAACGGTTTTAGAAGTTTCACCGCTGGCAAAGTTGACAACTTGAGCCGCGTTGTTGTAGTCGGTACCAGGTGCAAAAGGTTGCGAACCACCTATTGCCGTGCCATTAGTGAGATTAACTGTTGCAGCAGCGGCAGTGCTAGTATTGCCAGTGCGCGTGACTGTGACTGCGACTATCGGCGTTCCATCTTCGTTGACGCTGAAAACTGGACTACTAAATTGAATAGTGCTATCGTTGTCCAAAATATTCAAAGTAGCCGTATTCTGCGCCCCAATCGTCGCACCACCTGTGGGGTTAGTTAAAGTCAAATTGACGGTTTCGGTGGCTTCGACTAGGGTGTCGTTATTGATGGGAATTACAACGGTTTTAGAGGTTTCACCGCTGGCAAAGTTGACAACTTGAGCCGCGTTGTTGTAGTCGGTACCCGGTGCAAAAGGTTGGGAACCACCTATTGCCGTGCCATTGCTTAAGTTAACTGTTGCCGAAACTGCACCAAAACTCCCCCCTGTGCGGGTTACCGTTACCTGTGCAATGGGCGTTCCATCTTCGTTAACGCTAAATATTGGGGAACTAAACTGAAGCGTGCCGATTGGTTCTTCAGTTCCTTGATATTTTATTTGCTGTACCAGGTAGTCAGAACTATCTGTCAAGACAGTACCGCCGCTACCGTTAGTACCGAGCGGAGTGTTAGCGGTTCCTTCCAGGTAGGATAAAGCAGTGAACCGCAGTTCGTTAAAGTCACCAAAAAGCCTAAACTTGTAGTCGCCCAAGCCAGTGTTGAGTTTATCGGCGATGAAAATGACGCCGGAGGCGGTATTCTGAATCGAGGTCTGAGTAGACGCGGCGGTGTTTTCATTCAGGTAGCGAAGCCCTGTGATTGACACCGGAGTTCCATTCTTGAATGCCTGAACGAAACCTCGTTCCGTACCAAATTTTTCGTCAGCGATGGGAGCAAAGCTACTCAGGTCAATAAATGCGTTCGTAACAGATACGTTATCTGCCCATTTGAACCGCAAAACTTGCGATTGCCCATTATTGGGGTTGTGGTTAATTTCCGCGCGAATTTTGCTAGTGTCGTTGTACCAGCCATCAAAAGAATCTGCGACGCCGATACCCAAAACACTGCCGAAGGTATCGTTACCCGGTTGATTGAGGTTTGTCAGAGCCAAGTTATTGAGGTTCTGATCTGTGGCGGTTGAGAAATTTAACAGCGATAGATTCGCGCCTGTACCGTTGAAAGTAGAGGTGGTTGTGCCGGTGATATCGATACCTTGATTGTCAGCTGCTACAAGCCACTCGTTGTTGAAATTGTTCAAGCCAGTAGCGTCATTCGAGTAAGCCGTATTGCGACCTAAAGAACCAGAAATAGGGTTAGCCATTGTTTTTCCCTGAGTAATTTTTGAGTGCAAGTTTAAGGAACTTAAGCAAAACTATTTTTTGCTTTTGTAGATCCTTTGATTCCACCTTCACCAGGCGGAAAATTATTTTTAAAGTCCATGACCATAGGCAGTTCCCAGGCAAGACTTGCATCTCGGACTAGCCGATTTAGCTTGGCTCAGACTTGAGTCAATCGAGATGCTATTCCTTGTTTTCTACGCTTTTAATATTCATCCGGAAACTTTCCTATATTTTTTTCTATGCCTAAGGCTCAAAAATACAGCTTACTTTCATAGCCCACAGCAACCGAGTGCAACATCGTGAAATTATCTATTTCATCTCGATCGAGTTACTTGCTATAACCGCAAAAACCACTAAACTAAATCCGAGTTATGCGAACGTATTTTGACAGCGATTTTCAACTGGGCGCGATGCAGGACGTTGTAGGGACGCGCCATATCTCTGATGCTCCTCTACTACATAGCGATCGCTCTCACTCAAAACTGCTGTACTACAGAGCGATCGCTTTCTCCGTCTCTGTGAAATTACGGTCGTCAAATTTTCTCATTACGGCTCATTAAATTACCTTGACATATTTTACAAAATCTGACTCTGAGAGCAGACTTAAATATAAAATTAACTAATATTATATTTGTGTTAATCTAAGTTACGCTAATCAAGCGAGCAAGTAATAAAAGTTGATGGACAAAAGGGCGCGATCGCTCTTTTGTCCAACAGCCTCGATGGGACGCTTGGTCGCTCTAACCAGCCCAGACAACCATGATGGGGAAAATTCAATTTGCTCGATAAAATTTCATAATTTCTTAAGTTAGTTTTTACTAAAATTTTGTATTAAATATAAAGCATAATACTATATGCCTCTGTTACATTGCTTAATTTTTCTTGTCATAGGTGACGGGGAAGTTGAGATCAAATACATCCTCCTAAAGGAGGATCTGGTAAGTTACCAGATCGGGTTGGCATCAGCCAAAGTCATTGGCTATCGATATGGATAAGTGACCTATTGCCATTGGCTTGTCATCAGGTGCATGAGCGGTAGTTTGGCTAGAGTTCACCAACGGAGATAAAAAATGCAGTTACAAGCCTATGATGTTTCAATTATTACCAACGATATAGTTTCGCTGGTCAAAAGTACAAGTGCGAAAAAAAATTACCTGTTTGAGCAAGTGATAAATTCCATTGATGAGCGATACGCCGATGAAGTGATATCGACCTGTTTGGAAAAGCTCTTAAAAGTAGATGATTCCTTGCAACAAGTCTTTATCAATAAAATCTTCGCTCACCCCAACAGAAAGCTCAAAAAAGCTTTGGTGCAAGTTTTAATGAGAGAGTTCAATCAGGTTGCTGCATGAGAATTGGTAATTGCAGATTGCAGATTTCAGATTGCAGATTTCAGATTTAAATTCAAATCTGAAATCTAAAATCTAAAATCTAAAATTTTATTAAGGTTTTTCAAAGCCTAGAGCGCGTGCTTTGATGCGTGAGGCAGTGCGCGGATCGGTTTGAAACGTGACCCAGCCTTCCCGCGTGGCGCGGCGCGGCAGAAAGGCAATTTGAAACTCACCCCGCTCTTGTTCTTCGCCACCGCTTTCTAGTACTACTTCTATTTGGACATTTTCCGCTGTCTGATTGCCTGTATTGGTAACCGCAACGGGAACAATAAATTGCTGGGATTGAGATTGGGGTGTGCCAAGTTGAAACTCGATTTGCGGCGGTGCTTCGCTTACCGTTGCAGCGTCGTAAATTAGGTAGCCCAAGGTGCTGACAACGAGGACAAAACCGACTGCGAAAGTCACCCACTCTAGCCAATTTTTTTGTAACTTTTTCATATCAACAGAACTTAGTCACGACAATCTTAAGTTGCTCCCATTGCTAATTGCTAATTGTTCATTGCTGATGGGAATATTTTTTGGCTCTACCATTAGCTATTAGCTATTAGCGATTAGCCACCAGCAGCTTTGCGTCAGTTCTAATCAATTTCCAGATCCCTGTTGCAATAAAAGCCTGCCAGCAGAAGCACCCAGGGTAGCTGGTAGTGCTAGGACGACTGTTTGTGCAACGCCGGTGATGAGTGCAACTCCGTCAAAGCGTCCGAAAAACCACAGAATTGCTGCCGAAGCAACTAGGGCTACGGCATAGGTAATAATAGTGCCGGAGATGATGGTAAAAATGCTTCTAGAACGAGTAAATTTATCGGCGCCGATGAAGTTGCTATAGAACAGGATAATAGCACCCAGTACTATCGAAACTAAAGCTAAACCGAGCAACCTGAGCGAAGAAATTTCGATGCCGACCATAATAATTTCTTCGGTTGGTGCGACGTTGGCAGCAAATAGAACCGCACCGCACAACGAGATTACAACTTGTCCCCAAAAATCCCCTTGGTTTTCAATTGGACTGGGTGGTCCTTTTGGCTGCTTTTGATCGTTCATGTTGCTATCGTTATCTCCACCTCCAAGTTGTGCGGTTCCGACTGAAACGCCGATAGCAACGGTCATCGCTTCAACGGTAATTTTTCCGATAATTTCTTCCCATGTCATATCAGCGGTAATGCGCCCTAGCAACCATAAAAAAGCGGTGGAAACTAGGATTCCTATACCCATTTCTTCTACCGAGTCTATGACGACTTCTAGGGGATTTGCATCGTAGCGCAAACCTCCGTAGTTGTTGTAACCTAGCAGCAGGGTGAAGGTGGCGAGGACGTAAATAAATATGCGAAATGGATGGATGATGAAACCTGCCCACCACACTTCCATTGTGTAGATTAGGGGCAAAGAGAACATGATGCCACCGATGATGCCCCGCAAGTATTCTTGAAGGGATTGGGTGAGCGATCGCTGCTTGTATGCTTTACAATCCATCTAGACATCGAGATCTTGTTACATATGTAACAATCGCCTTTGAGCCTATGGCTTGTCTACTATCCGCAGATAGATTAAGCTTCGATTAAGTTAAATTCTTTCAGGGCTGGTAAAAAATTGAGATTTTCGTGACTCGATCGGCTGAGTTTAATTAAAGCAAAACGCTGGTCTGGGGTTAGTGCTGCCCACTGTTGGGGTGTTAGCGTTAGGTTAAATTCTTGGGCTTTTTCTTGAACGCTTTCTGGTATGGTTGTTTCGTCCATCCAAGCTGGATGAGGATCGATGGGAAGTTCGCTGGGTAATGCACCTGTTTGTTTTAACACCAGTTGCTGTAAATATTCGCGATAAGTTTGAATTTCGCTTTCTGTCGTGCAAGGCATTTCAACGAGTGCTTCTCGTTCTGCCAAATTAAAGTGATTCCAATGAGATAATTTTAGTTTAATGCCGCAAGTATCTAACTTGAGACGCACTTGCATGGGGATGCAGCGTAAAGACTCTACAAAGTCGGCTTCAAATTGGAAGAATTTGGTCATTTGGTAATTGGTAATTGGTAATTGGTAATTGGTAATAGCTAATTGCTAATTGCTAATTGCCCATCGCTAATAATTCTTTTTCATTTGCTATTAGCCATTAGCCATTAGCCATTAGCCATTAGCCATTAGCCGTTAGCCCCCTCATTCACTCTGGTGAGGTTTGTTCATATATCGAATGACTAAGTAGCTGATGGAAAGAGAGAGAATGGCAACGGCAAGACCGATCAGATCCATTGCTGTTTTCTTTTCTAAGTCTAAGATAATGATTTTCCGAGCGACGGCAATTAAAGAAGTGACGATCACTAACTCGACTTGAACAACGTGTTTTTTCAGATATGCGGTAATATTTTCTAATAGTTCAAGTGCAATCAGAACATTCAAAAATAGGCCAAATAGTTTGAACAAGGTATCTTTAAAGAAGCCTTCTGATGGCATGAACAGTTCTTGAAATAAAACAAAACCCAGGTCATAAACTGAAACTAAAATCACTACCACCATCGCCAGGGATAAAACTTTGGAAATGATAACGACTATCGTTTCCAGGTTATGGAGGAAATGTTCGTCCTCAGTCGCTTCGGCTATTTGCTTGGAGAGTTTTTTCCACTGCCACATAATAATTATGAGTATTGAGAGCCACAGCGTTATCAGGTTAAGCTGAGAGCGCTGGCGTTTCATGCCGGTTGCCTCTGGTCTGTTGAAATACAGAACTTAGAGGATACTAGCATTCCGGGGAGTGCAATAACATAGGACTGACGCCAAGAAACCGGGTTTCTAGCAAGAAACCCGGTTTCTTGGCTCCTCGTGGGTAAGTCCTGATAAAATAGGTTGCGGCTGTGAGTTAGTGGAAATCGGTACTAATTGTACGGCGCAGGCTTTTAATTCGGGTTGCAGGGAATCGGGACAAGCTTCTGGGTGAGTCAGGGCGTTGGCTTCGGCGTTGTCTGCCCATAGTGCGCCCCAGTGCATGGGGGCGAAGACAGTACCGGGAGCGATCGCTTTTGTCACTTTAGCGGGAAAGCGGGCGCTACCGCGACGGCTCTTGACTTCGACCAAATCTCCTTCCTCGATACCCAATTTCCCGGCGTCGCGGGGATGAATTTCCAGAAACGGATTGGGGTGCATTTGTTGAATTTTGTCGATGCGTCCGGTGCGGGTGAGGGTGTGCCAGTGTCCGTAAACCCTGCCGACGGTTAAAACAAAAGGATATTGCGGATCGGGAGGTTCTGCCAATCCCCGCGAGTGATAGGCAGCAAAACGGGCGCGTCCGTCGGGGGTGTGGAAGCGCAGATCGGTGTAAAGTCGCTTTGAGGAAGGAGCGGGTGAGCGGGTGAGCGGGTGAGCAGCATTCGCGTCTTGCCCACCTACACAAGAGCCCACCTGCTCCTCTGCGGCACAAGGCCATTGTATGGGACCTTCTGCTTGCAGGCGTTGGTGACTGATGCCGCTTTGATCGCAGGGGCGTCCTTTGGTTAATCCGACAAATTCGGCGTAAACTTCGGCGGAGTTGGCGAAGTTAAATTGTTCGACAAAACCTAAGCGGCGTCCGACTTCGGCGAAGATTTGCCAGTCTGCTCTTGCTTGTCCGGGGCGATCGCGAAATCCTGGACAAAGGGTGATCGTGCGTTCGCTATTGGTCATGACGCCGGTTTTTTCGCTCCACTGCGCTGCTGGTAGCACCACGTGGGCATAATGGGCGGTTTCGGTGGGGTAGTAGGCGTCTTGGTAGACGGTGAAGGGCGATCGCAACAAAGCTTTCTTCGTCCGCTCCAAATCCGGCATACTTACGGCAGGATTCGTCGCGGCAACCCACAATAAGCCTACCTTACCTGTTTCCAAACCCTCAATCATTTCCCACACCGTCAAACCCCGTTCGGGGGAAATTCTACCCGCAGGCAGATGCCAAAACTGCTCGACTTCGGCGCGGTGTTGGGGATTTTTCACCACGCGATAACCGGGCAAAAGATGGGACAATCCGCCTGCTTCCCGTCCTCCCATTGCGTTTGGTTGTCCGGTGAGGGAAAATGGCCCCGCACCCGGTTTGCCAATTTGACCTGTCATCAGGTGCAAATTAATCAAAGTTCTAGCTTTAGCCGTACCTTCGCTAGATTGATTAATTCCCATCGACCACAAGGAGAGAACGCGCTGGGATTCGCCCCAATATTTAGCGGCGGTTTCTAATTCATCAACGCGGATACCGCAGCGTCGCGCCACCATTTCTGGGTGGTAGTCTTTAATTATTTCTGCATAAGCGGGGAAGCCGCTGGTACATTCATCTATAAACTCGAAATTAATATAATCCCAACGCATTAACAAATGGGCGATGCCATTCATTAAATCGATATCGGTTCCCGGATTAATTGCCAGGTGCAAATCTGCTGCTTCAGCCGTTGTTGTGTGGCGCGGATCGACTACAATTAGCTTGACATTTTTGTTCTTTTTGTGGTTTTTCCGCAGCCGGTTAAACACAATCGGGTGACATTCTGCGGTATTGGTGCCAATTAAAAAGGCACAGTCGGTTAAATCTAAATCTTCGTAACAGCAAGGTGGCCCATCGGCACCAAAACTTTGAATATAAGCTGCGACTGCACTCGACATGCACAGGCGCGAGTTGGCATCGAAATTATTAGTACCCAAACACCCTTTGAGGAGTTTTTGGGCAATATAGTAATCTTCAGTTTGGAACTGACCGGAACCATACATGCAAATTGATTCTGGTCCAGAAGTCAAGCGCAGGGTTTGGATGCGGTTAACAATAGCATCTATTGCTTCATCCCAGGTGACGCGGCGAAAGGGTTGATCTAAAGATTCGCGCATCATGGGATATAATAGGCGGTCTTTGGTTAAAGATTCGGCGATTGTGGCACCCTTAACGCATACCATACCTTGACTAGAGGGGTGAGAGCGATCGCCCTGCACTTTCCAAACAGGTCTTCCTTGACTGTCTCGGTGCGTTGGTTTTCCCATTTGTGCCGGAGGCGACACTTCTAAACCACAGCCAACACCACAATATGGACAAAGTGTTTTAGTTGAGTCAGTCATAGTCCTTGCACCGTAATTGATAATTGGTAATTGGTAATTGGTAATTGGTAATTGGTAATTGGTAATTGCAGATGTTAGCTTTTCATTCAATCCAAAATCTAAAATCACCCATTACCCATTACCTATTACCTATTACCTATTACCTATTCTTGTTCTCTGTCGTAAGCCAGCCTGGGATAGTCAGGCAGTTCTCTTGTTTCTGCTGCGGGTTCTTCTTCGTAGTGGGCGGCAAAGGAACCTTTGGGTTCTTTGAGGAAGAAAGCGCACATTGCGGCGCAAATCAAGGCGGCAACTCCCATTACTTCAAACAGGGTTTTAGCATCGGTCAAGCTAAAAATAGTCAGGAAAATCACGCCGCCAAAGTTACCGTATGCGCCCACATTTCCAGATACTTGCCCGGTAATTTCTTTTTTGATTAGGGGGACGATGCCGTAGGTAGCACCGCACCCGGCTTGAGCAAAGTAAGCACAGAACATGGTAACGGCAATTGCCAGTGGAATAGGCCAACTTGCACCAATTCCGTGGGCTAATAGATAGCCAATCCCAACACCAACGGTAATAACGGTCATCGTCCACTTGCGGCTGCCTAATTTATCAGAAATTAAACCACCAGAAGGACGAGAAACCAAGTTCAAAAATGGATAGGTGGCTGCAATCATCCCTGCGACTACATGTTCGAGTCCGAAGGTTTTTTCAAAGAATGCGGGCAGCATTGAAACCGCAGCCAATTCCGACCCAAAGGTGACGACGTAGCAGAATTCTAAGAGAGCAACTTGACGAAATTCGTATCGTTCCGATGGGGCATAAGTTTTACGTCCATCTAGCAGTTCTTGGTTAACGTGAGTAGCTTTAATTGTTTGATAGACAAACAGCGCTCCCAAGAGTAACCATACGATTAACATTCCGTCGGTAGAAAGGAAGTGAATTGCTGGCTGTGCTAACCGCCAAGCTAACAATCCCAGGGCGAAAATTAACCCAAAATTGGAGAGAATCATCGCATAAAAACTGCGGACGCTGGTAACTTCCATTGCCCCGCTTTTCTTGGGTTTTCTGTAAGTTGCACCGGCGGGGGTATCTTGGGCGTTATTGTAGTACACCCAGCCGTAAAGTGAGGCGATAATGCCGGTGAGTGCGATCGCCAGTCGCCAGTTAGTGGCGCCACCGGATATAAATGCGGTAGATACTGCCAATATCGGTAGGGCAAATTCCGCACCAAAGGCACCAAAATTACCCCACCCGCCGTAAATTCCTTCAGCAATTCCGATTTCTTTCGGCGGGAACCATTCCGATACCATGCGAATGCCGACAACAAACCCTGCCCCAACAATTCCCATTAACAACCGACTTAAAACCAGCTGATTAAAATCTTGGGATAGTGCCGTTGCCAAACAAGGAGCGATCGCAAACATTAATAAGCTAGAAAATGTTACCTTTGGCCCAAACCGATCCAGCAACATGCCGATAATAATTCTGGCTGGAATCGTCAGCGCCAGGTTACAGATACCTAATGTTTTAATTTGTTCCGGTGCTAAATGTAACTCTTTACCAATCGTTGTCGCGAAGGGAGCAAAGTTAAACCAACATACGAAGGTGAGGAAGAAGGCAAACCAGGTCATGTGCAAGATGCGATACCGCCCCTTAAATGACCACATTTCTTTAAGCATTACAAACCTTCCTGAAATTACGATTTGATTTTAGATTGCAGATTGATTTAATTTCATATTTAAGATTTTAGATTGCAGATTTCAATCAAATCTTAAAATCTGCAATCTTCAATCTGCAATCTGAAATTCCCTACCTCAAATCTGCAATCTCTTAGGCGTCTATTACGACTCGCCCAACTGCCTGCCCGATGCAGGTTAAGATGAACCCATTAGCGCGATCTTGATCGTCAAGCGCCGCAGGTTCTCCGTCATACTTCACCTCTCCTTGCACCAATTTCTGCTTGCAAGTGCCGCAACTTCCCCCACGACAACTGCTGGGAAGTTCAATACCAGCTTGTTCTGCTGCTTCTAAAATCGACTGCCCTTCTGCAAGAGCAATTTCTTTGCCAGATTTAGCAAAATAAACCTTGTTCTTAGTTACAACTTCAGAACTGCGAACATCTGCATGTCCGTTTGTAGAGAGAGGAGAAGACTGTTGCGATTTACCGTTGCTGGAATTCACATCATCAGTAAAAATCAATCCGGCATCGCTATTTTTACTTTCTACATCCGGATTCAATTTGGCATCGAAGTGTTCTACGAGCAAATTCCGCAAAATCGGTTTTAAATCTTCGCAAGGAATACCTTTCATGACGCAGCTACCTAAATGAGCATCTTTGCCCACTTTGCCGCCCATGTAAATATCAACCCCTTCAACTGCTTTGCCATTTTTACGCGCTTTGGTTCCCATTAAACCAATGTCGGCAACTTGCGGTTGCCCGCAGGAATTGGGGCATCCAGTCCAGTGAATTCGCACGGGTTTTGTTAATGTTACTTCTGCATCCAATTCTTTAATCAAGGCTACAGCCCGATTCTTGGTTTCAATTAAAGCAAAGTTGCAGAATTGTGCCCCCGTGCAAGAAACTAGCGCCCGCGTTAAAGGTTGGGGTGAGATGGAGAATTTTTCCAGTAACGGTTCTTTCAAAAAGGCGTCGAGGCGCGCATCTGGAATGTTAGGAACGATCGCATTTTGCTCGACGGTTAAGCGAATTTCCCCATTGCCGTAAACATCTGCTATCCGCGCCAGTTCAAACATATCTTCGGCATACAACCGACCGACGGGAATGTGCAATCCGGCATAATTTAATCCTGCTTGCTTTTGTTTAAAAACGCCAATGTGGTCGCGTTTTTCCCATTCGATTTCATCTTTGTCTGCTTCGAGTTGCAGGGGATACCCGAATTCTTTTTCCACTTCGGCGCGGAACTTATTTAAACCCCATTCATCAATTAACCACATCAAGCGAGATTTTTGCCGATTCGCCCGTAGTCCGTTGTCGCGATAAATGACTAAAATTGCCCGACATAAATCTACAACTTCGTCGGGACTTACCCAAACATGTAAGGGAATGGCAGCATCGCAGCGTCTGGCGGAGAAGAATCCACCCACCAAAACGTTAAACCCAAAAACGCCATTTTTGAACGCAGGAATAAACGCGATATCGTTAATTTCAGCGTGGATGGAGTTATCGCGACAGCCGCCAATCGCTATATTAAATTTACGCGGCAAGTTGGTAAACTCTGGATTACCTTCACCGTTGTTGGTGATCGTATCTTGCACTTGATTGCACAACTCGCGCGTGTCGTACAATTCATCCGCATCAATTCCCGCTACCGGAGAACCCGTAATGTTGCGGACGTTATCCATCCCCGACTGAATGCTGGTGAGTCCAACGGATTTTAATTTGCGGAAAATATCTGGCACATCTTCAATCCGGATACCCCGCAATTGAATATTTTGTCTGGTTGTAATATCCCCAGTGCCATCATCCCCGTAACGCTGTATTATCTCAGCCAGCACTCGGATTTGTTCGCTGTTAGTGATGCCGTTTGGTATCCGCAACCGCATCATAAATTTACCGGGGGTGACGGGGCGGAAAAATATCCCCAACCACTTTAACCGATAGTCCCGATCGGCTTCATCCATTGCTTCCCAGCCAATGTTGGCAAAGTGTTCTAACTCTGCCTTGACCATCAAACCATCTTTTTCGGATTTGATTTTTTCAAATTTATTCTGAGTTTGAGTCGCTGTCGGTATGGCTGTGCTAGTCATGAATTACCCTGCCTGTGATTTCTCTAAATTAATCTGTTTTTGCACCTAAATCAAATTCTTTCTTTAGGTCTAAAAAATACCGATCTTATCAACAACAAAATTGAACCTATTGGGCAAATATTTGGTTATACATTTTTATTTTTACTTCCAATTATTTCCCCAATTAACGTTTTTTTACTTGAAGATTATAGTTGAGTTTATGCCTTTATTTTATCTTTGGCTAACTAGCTTTTTTGTTTATTTAACCTTTGCTAGTTTCACTTTGATAACCTGTGAATTTTGGCAATGGTGAGTTAACTAAAAACTCTTTTCCCCTCAACTATTTGCGGTCAATCCGCCCCGATTAAATATGCAATAGATACCAACAGGTGCGGTATCTATTGCATATTAGTAGGCTATTAGTATCAAACGATTAAATTAGTATCGGAAGTTACAAAAAAGTTGTAAAAATGTATGAAGTGCATTTTTACAATGCGATTTTTACATTAAGGGCGATGTAGGGGCACGACAACCAAACGCCAAGAAACCGGGTTTGTATGAAAATTGGTTGGGAGAGGAAACCAGAGATCTACTCTGAAACTAAGGTGATGGCAAAGGCGATCGTTGCCGTGCCCCTACAAGTTAAGCTCTTCAGGTTATGCCATCTTCAAGAGGGTTTTGTTTGTGCAGCCCCCGATTTGAGTCTGGTGACTGAAGCCACCGTCGCGGCTGCTCCGATCCAAAGTCAGAAAATTTGCTGGCTCTGGAAGCTCGAAAAAGAATGTCGCGCCGCGATCGCGAGCCGCTTGCGCCCAAATCTTGCCACCGTGGCGTTGAATAATTCGTTGTACGGTTACCAGCCCAATGCCCGTTCCTTCAAACTCTTCCTTGTCGTGCAGGCGGTGGAAGGCGGTGAATAATTTATCGGCTTGTGTCAGATCAAAGCCAGCACCGTTGTCGCGCAGGTAGTAAGTCCTGAGTTGGGCATGGGGAATGGGAGATTGGTTTTCTAGTTTATCTAACCTATTTCTCTTGTCTGCTCTGCTCCTCTTCTTTTTTGCTACTCTGCTTTCCTGCTCCAACACACCAAATTCTATTCGGGCATGGGGTTGCTTCCCGGTGTATTTCCAGGCATTGCCGAGCAGGTTTTCCAGCACGATTAGCAGCAATCGGGGATCTCCTTGTACAGTCATTCCAGAAGCTATATCAAACTCAACCTCGCGCTGGGGTTCGCTTTGATGCAGTTTTGCCGCAATGTTTTGCGCCATCAAACTCAAATCTACCGTCTCGTACCAGATCTGACGGCTTTTCCCCAATGATAAATTGAGTAAATCATCAATTAGTTGCCCCATGCGCTTGCTGGCGATATTGATTTCTTCTATGTATTGTTTGTCTGTTTTCTCCAGCCCGTCAGTACGGTAGGTCAAAAGTAAATCGCTAAAGCCTTTAATCGTCGTTAGCGGGTTACGCAAATCGTGGCAAACAGCGGCATTGAAAGCTTCGAGTTCTTTGTTAGCGATTTGGCATTGCTGATTCAACTGCGAAATCTGCTCTAGCTGCTGTTGCATTTGTTTGTTCGCGGCTGCGAGTTGTTCTGCTTGTTGTTTCAGTTCTACAAATACTTTAACTTTAGAGAGCAATATTTCCGGCACAATTGGCTTGAGCAGGTAGTCTACCGCGCCAACAGCATAACCTTTAAATATAAACTCGGTCGTTTTACCAATTGCTGTGACAAAAATAATCGGCGTGTGGCGCGAATTCTCCCGCATTCTGATCAATTCTGCTGTCTCAAATCCATCCATACCAGGCATCTGGACATCGAGCAAGATCGCGGCAAAATCCTGAGCGAGCAGGCGTTTTAATGCTTCCTCGCCAGAATTAGCTTTGACCACATTCTGTCCCAAGCTCTCTAGTGTTGCCTCCAAAGCCAGCAAATTTTTTGAGTTATCGTCCACTAGCAGGATGTTAACTTTTTTTTCGTATAGCATAATGGGTTAGAGCGAACCAGCGATCAAATGCTAAGTCAAGAATGTGAATTATTTGTGAAGAAATTTCATCGCTGGTACAACTGCGCTAAGGGGAAGGGGAAAAAGCATCAGCGATAGGTGATGTCACGGGATGAGGGCAAGGAAGAATTACAGCGATCGCACTGGCTGCCGTATCTGGGGGGATTTGGATCGGGAATTGTTTTCAAGTGGATGGCGATCGCTAGCAATAAATGCTTCAAATTGATGGGTTTTGTGAGATAATCATTCGCCCCCAGTTGCATGGCTAGGCAATGTGCTTCAGCATCTACCTCGGCGGTGATAAAGATAAACGGTATATTGACTGTAGCCACATCGTCGCGTAATGCCTTGAGTACTTCATAGCCATCGACTTCAGGCATATTAATATCAGACAGGATCAAGTCTGGCTTGATTTTTCTTGCTAACTCTAAGCCTACTCTACCATTTTCAGCCAGCGTCACTTCAAAATTCTCCGTTCTCAGAAACAATGACATCATTATTCGCTGATCGGCATCGTCTTCAATTACCAAAATCTTTTCCATACATTTCTCGTTCTGTTGAATTTTCGACCAGAAAGC
>DNGG01000487.1:880-5435 GCA_003486675.1 Cyanobacteria bacterium UBA11372 | reverse complement strand
AAGAGTTTTTTTCTTGTGGGATAGGCATCCTGCCTGTCCTACCAATTACCAATTACCAATTACCAATTACCAATTACCCTATTTAAAATTGCCCGCGATCGCTGCTTCTGGGATATTCTGGTTGGGTGAGGTGCTACTCTGTTCCGGGATAATTACCGAACCCACAGCATCGGTGCGATAGAACCAGCGTTGCTTCCCACTGACTACGGTTAAACGCCATCCAGGTACGGATGCGGGAGTACAGGATAAACCAGACTCAGCTAAACCCAGACAGCGATCGCGCCAAGTTAACCGTTGAGCCTCTACAATCTGGAGTGACGACATCGGCAACCCCGACTTCACCGACAAGTGCTGCAAAACAGCATTAGTAACGGGTTCTGATAGAGTTGTAGTTGTTTCGCCAGACCTCATCGCCAAAACGTTAGATTTGGTAGGCAGCGTTGGTTTGACACCAAAGTATAAAATGCCGGTCAGTAGCAAAGCTAATACCAAAGGACGCGGCTGCTTTGCTGTTTGACTTGGGGTTGTTGCGCTTAAACCAGTTGCGGTCATGTTTTCCATAGCTAGCCTCGCCAATGCTTCGTCAGGGCTAAGAGGTTACTAATGTTTGTTGATACTATCCGGTACTGACAGTAACCGGAATTTTTTCCCATTGTTTACAGAACGTAAGATTTTTGCGGCTTTCAAAAAGTTCCTGCATTCAGGAATAATAGCCATTTATCTATGCCTGGAATGTGCCATAAGGCACATGAGGGCAGGCGTGCAACCTGCATGGGGCAATTAGATCGGAGATATTTGCAATTAGATCTTTGTTCTGTTAAGAAATTTTCTGATTCAGAACTCTCTCGGTCTTGCTAAATAACTAATTTGCTGCTTTGTTGGATATTTTTAAACGATGAAAATACTGAATTCTGCTCGTTCCGGTTAATTACTCACTATTTATCCCAGAGTAAGAGCGGCTTCATTGTTATTTTATATTCCAGATGTAAAAAAATACTCTACTTCTCGTAGATTTCTAGAGGTAAGCCGTCTGGATCTTTAAAAAAAGTAAACCGCTTGCCCGTAATTTCATCAATTCTGATATTTTCTACCAGGATACCCTGAGATTTTAACTCGGCTACGGACTGCTCGATATCTTGAACTTCAAACGATAAATGCCTCAATCCACAAGCTTCGGGGCTATTAACTCTTGCAGGTGGATTGGGAAATGAAAACAGTTCAATTTGGTCGTTGTTGCCAACTTTTAAATCTAATTTATAAGAATTTCTTTGGGGCCTAAAAGTTTCTTTGATAATGGAAAATCCCAAAATTTCGACATAAAATTGCTTAGATTTTTCATAATCAGAGCAAATTATAGCAACGTGGTGGATGCCTGTGGTTTGCATAGTGGGAAGTCTTATTTTTTAACGGGTTTGGGTTTTTGGGCGGGTTGTTGACCGGGGAGTGCGGGTAGACCCAATTGTTGCCAGAAATTATCGAAACTGGCAGGTTGAATGGCTCGCCAAGCGAAACCGCCTGCGATCGCTAACCCCACCAAAGCTAACACGCTACCGATCGATCCAGATAAAGCCCGCATCCCGCCAGAATTGCGTCTGGAACTCGATGCAGGCGATCGCGCCGCCGAGGCAGGGCCACTCATGGGCGCAGAAGTTGCCGCTTTCGGTGGCGATGCCGGTTTGCTAGCTGTCGCGGCGCTGACTGGCGTCGAAGCTGCTTTAAGCGTAGCCCCCATCTGCTGAGTCACCGCCGGGGGTTTCTGTCCCGTGCGCGCCCACTGCAACAGCGCCGCCGGAGCGATCCCGCATAGATTAGGACTTTGCAACGCCGAGAGCCGTTGTAATAGCTGCTGTACGGTGGACACCAAAACCACCAATTCCCCCGCATGTTCGCTCGACAAACCATAGGCACACTGGGCGACAGCCAGGGACAATCGAGCTTGTTTGCTCAAGGCTTGACCTGGGGGAGGCGTCAGCGCGGGATGGGAGGCATTCGCATTCGTCAATTGCCAGCCGCTGTTGGGGAAAAAGCGCAGGAATTCTCTGGCAGTTTTTTCCAAATCCGGTTCTGGGGCGCGGCTGGAAAGAAATTCTATTTCCTCATAAACAACTTGGGGCAAGCAGCAAGAACCCACCCGCGAGAAATCCTGCCATTCGCGAGTGCTGCTGCCCATCAAAGTACTGAGGTCTAAAACAATTAAAACTGGTGGGGTTGTAGCCATAAGCTTCAGAATTATTTGGTAATGGGTAATGGGTAATGGGTAATCGGTAATCGGTAATAGGGAAAATCAATTACCAATTACCACATTTTAGATTGAGCAATCGGTAATGGGGAAAATCAATTACCAATTACCAATTACCAATTACCAATTACCAGCCAAAATTTATCAGCCGCCAATACCCAGACGACCAGCTAATCCGGGGCTTAAGGGAATTAGCGTCACCAGCATCAAAAATAGCGCCAACAAACCCAAGGCGGCGCGGGCGTCGTCGGGTTCTGTAATGTCGTTCAAACAGGGTCGTTCCAGATCCCGTTGTAAGAACACAATTACAATTGCCCAGTATAGGGCAAGGGGATTGGCTAGGGTGGCGATCGCTAAGACAATTAACGTCGCTACCCCCGCACGGGAGGCAATTTGGCGTCCGTAGATTGCCTGAACTATTCGACCTCCGTCTAATTGCCCTGCTGGCATTAAGTTTATCGCCGTAATTACCAATCCCAGCCAACCAATCACCGTCAGCGGGTGAACGTCAACAATTGTCTGCTGCAAGGCAGAACCTAAAACCACCCGCGCCAAAGTTCCGACTAAAATCGAGCCGGAGAAAAATTGAGTGGGTACTTGAAAGAAACTGCCTGGATGGGAAAGCGATAAGCCAATAACGAGCATAGAAAGGGAAACAATCCCACCCGCAGCTGGTCCAGCAAAGGCAATATCAAACATAACATTGCGGTTTGGTAGCAGGGACTCAAACCGGGTAATAGCGCCAAACGAGCCAATCTGCCAGGTAGGAAGGAAGTAAGGTAAACTCAGGCGGATATTGTGACGCAATGCTTGCAGCCAATGTCCGATTTCGTGGGCAGCTAAAACCGCTAAAATGCCCGCAGCGATGGGAAACGCTTCGTTAAACCGATCCAAGTTGTTGAACAAATCGAACCCCATCAGTATCCCTGCTGCCTCGAAACAGGTAGCGATCGTTGCCAGCAACAGTATAATTGCTAGGACTTTTTGGGGGATGGTTGAGGGTTTTGGGTCGTTGCGGCTGGGTAAGACGATAAAGACTGGCTTTTCATCCGGATTTGCGACTAAAAACAGCCGGTAGCGATCGCCCAGTCGCTCCTGTAAAGCTGCTGACAACCTGGCGTGGACAGCTTGAGCTTCTCCCCGCAGGTTACCTTTAAAGATCGCTCCTTCTTGATAGGGAATCGTTTCGGTAGCAAAAAAGGTATCGATGCCGAATATTCCTTGAATCGTCTTGAGATCTTCATCGGGAATCGGCGGCACTTCTATTTTTAGCGACACCTGGGGTAATTCTGCTGACTCGTTTGGTGTCCCCTCCAACTGTGGCGCAGCTTCCTGCCCAGGGATTTCGTTGCCATTCTCCACCGCTGAAGTTGGCTTTTGCCGCGGCGCATCCTTAGCTGCGGCGCGCAGTTGATTTCCCAGGAAAATATATAACCCCGCCGAAGCAACCAACAAAAACAGGATGCTGACTAGGTTGAGATAAATCCCGGCAGCGAATAATCCAAAGAACAACAGCCAAGGCGCCATCAGGGCTACGGATTGCAGCCAAGCTAGGATTCCCAGCTTACCGAAAGGTTGAGATCGATAGAATCCCCAACCTAATATGCCGACAGCGGCGAGTAATATCAATACAATTACAGAGGTTTCTGTTGCAGTAAACATTGCCTCACCTTCGCTCCACCAGTTAAATTTGCCCAACCAAGCCAGGGCATAATTGCCAAGCATACGGCGAGGAGCGCCGTTTTTCTACTCAGGGAATCGGGCATCCTTGCATATTCTCTTTCCCAGTGTGCCAAAGTCCCGCCCGAAAAAATTTCTTTTTGATCGGGACTTATATCATGTCGGCAGGCGTTGCGTGGCGTTAGGCTTAGGGTGAGCTTCAAAGAGCAGGTGAGCAGGTGAGCAGGTAAGCAGGTGGGAGCAAAAAAACAGCTTTTCCCACAATCGACTATACAGCGGATGGCTTTTCGAGTCAGGGAAAGCCAAAAGGCTTCGAATGCAATCTGCTATATACAACCGATGCAACCGGAAATAATATTACCCAAAGAAGCCGGGTTTAGCCTGCTTTGAGCGTAAGTCCTGTTTATCTTCCCCTACGGGATAGAGCAGTATCCCTGACATCCTTCCCACACCGACTCTAACGAGTACGGTGTAGGCTTCCAAAGAATCACTTCTTCGGGTTCCTGGTTTTTCCCTTACGGCCCCCAGACCCCCTCAAAAGATAAGAAAAACCCGGTAGAATCAATATCGCTCCTCTCGACTCTACCGGGTAATGTTCCAAGCCTGGGGGGAATCCAGGTATTGGAAATCTGTTTT
>DNGG01000487.1:448-678 GCA_003486675.1 Cyanobacteria bacterium UBA11372 | reverse complement strand
TCCAGGTATTGGAAATCTGTTTTCACTTGTAGGCTGTGCCTGTATAATTTGCCTAACTCAGCACAGCGGTACAACAAAAAGCTGAAAATTTTTATCTAAATTTTTATCTGATCGTCATTTGCCGTCGCTGTTGAATTTACTTAGCTAGCGTTTCTTCTGCGCTGCTTGTGTCTATACTGGCATACCCGCTGTCGCCATGACCAGCGCTTTCACTGAATCTTCATCAAAAA
>DNGG01000487.1:0-235 GCA_003486675.1 Cyanobacteria bacterium UBA11372 | reverse complement strand
TCACTGAATCTTCATCAAAAAATCCACCCCTAACGGATCGCATCGTCCCATTATATCAGCAGAATTACTGAATTAGCGCCATTTGCAGCACTTAAGTACAAACACTTAACTCAAAAATTTTTATGAACTTTTGGTAAAGTTGCCGCAGCGTTGGCTCAATTCCAACCAAAAAATTTGTCTTGACAAACAACATAGTGGTAAGATAGGAGATTGTGTCGAATTAAAGTCAGGATAT
>DNGG01000077.1:8548-9403 GCA_003486675.1 Cyanobacteria bacterium UBA11372 | reverse complement strand
CCCTCGTTACGAACATACCGACGCAGCAATTAACAAGTATTTCTTTGATATTCAAGGGATCGAAACTCATTTCCCTAATTTTAACTGGAGGGCGCATCGAGCCAGTTATTTTTGTACCGGAACTTTCTTTGCTAAGCGAAACTTGTTCAGTTTATACGAGTACGTGGAAATTTTGGATTTCACCGCCTCGCATCCTGAAATATTCAAATTTGGCGGCGAGATGGGATTCTTGAATTTTATGCTTTTCCGCGCGGCAGACGAAGGCAGAATTCGATTGGGACATCAACCTATGCAACTTCTGGTTCCCGATTTCGATCAAAACGATTTAAGAAATCGTTTTGCAATTGGAGAAACTGGCCCCGTTTTGCAAGATAATAATGAAGCCGTAGTAATTCACTGGTGCGGAGATAAACCAATGTCGTTTAGTTCCAAAGTTTATGTCGAACCGATGACTTTCTCGCGGCGCAAGTTTATGCGCGACGAGTCAAATAAAAGCGGCATCGCCGCAGAGGTTGTGCTGAAAACGGAAGATTTTCAGCGCTATTTCTATATGTACAAAAATAAGATTCGTCGCAAGATCGGAAGTATAGTAACGCCAAAATAATCTAAGCCCAGAAATAAATTTCTGGCTTAAAGCTAAAGTCAGTTTTAACTGACTATAATATTTTTTAATCAACCTGTTTTAACAGGTTTAAGCTTAGAAGATCTGAAATTTATTTCAAGGCGAGGGCGGGTTTAGATAAACTGTCGATGATTGCATAAATGGTTGGTAAAACCCGCCCCTACACCAATCAAATCAACCGTCATAATACTAATAACTAACCACCAATCCATGACTAAAGATTATTTCAGCAC
>DNGG01000077.1:5571-8247 GCA_003486675.1 Cyanobacteria bacterium UBA11372 | reverse complement strand
GCTAAATTTGTGCTGAATTTGGGGTCAAATATTATCCTTGCCCGCTTGCTTGCACCTGCGGATTTTGGGTTACTGGCAATGGTTAGCACCGTGACTGGTTTTTTATATATGTTCCAGGATTTGGGGCTATCTACGGCAACAATTCAAAAGGATAAAATTACTCATGCCCAAGTTAGTACTTTATTCTGGATTAACGTTGCGGTAAGTTGTGGAATTATGGCGCTGACGGCGGGATTGGCACCTGCGATCGCTATATTCTATAAAGAACCCCGTTTAACTTTAATTACCGTCACTTTAGCCAGCGGATTTATTTTAAGCGGTTTAAGCGTGCAGCATCAAGCATTGCTAAAGCGGCAAATGCGCTTCACTGCTTTAGCAACAATTGAAATTTTATCGTTGTTTGTCAGTCTCGCTACAGGGATTATTTTTGCCCTGTATGGTGCGGGTTATTGGGCGCTGGTATTGATGCAACTAACGCCGGGAATAACTACTCTGATTGGCGTTTGGTTAATCTGCGGTTGGCGTCCCGGTTTACCAGTGAGAAACTGTGGTGTAAAATCGATGTTGGCTTATGGTGGAAACTTAACTGGTTTTAATATTTTTAATTACTTTAGTCGCACTTTAGATAACATTTTAATTGGTTGGTATTGGGGCAGTCAGCAATTAGGACTTTACGCCAAAGCTTATCAGTTATTGTTACTACCAATCCAACAAATTAACGGCCCCGTTGGCAGTGTAGCATTACCGACGCTTTGTCGATTGCAAGCAGACCCGCAGCGGTATCGAAATTATTACAAAATGGGGATAAGATTGACGGCAAGTTTTGGGATGCCTTTGGTGGCGCTATTATTTGTAGTCGCAGATAAAGTGATTTTACTAATATTAGGCGAGCAATGGCGGGATGCGATCGCAATCTTTCAACTCCTCACCCCCGCTGCTTTTATCGGCACAATAAATGGCGCGACGGGATGGGTTTATAGTTCCCTCGGTCGTACTGATAGAATGTTGCGCTGGACGCTATTTGCAACTCCTTTAACAATACTCAGTTTTATCTTAGGTTTAAAATGGGGTGCAACGGGTGTTGCTACCTGTTATAGTATTTGTTCTGTATTGTTATTTATTCCCGGAATTCTTTACGCCTATCAAGGTTCGATGCTGCGATTAAAAGATTTATTAGATACGATTGCTAGACCTGCAATTGCTGCTATTGGCGCGGCGGCGATCTTATTTTTAATCGAACCTTTTTTACCTAACATACAATTGGCGATCGATCTGTTACTAAACTGCCTATTATACGGCTTATTTTATTTCGCGCTTTGGTTCTGTCCTCCTAATGGTAAAAAAGCGGTATTAGAAATGTTACGAGTTCCCCAAGCTATCCGGCAAAAGTAGAGAAATTATGCGAATTGCGTTTATTGTTGGTAAGTTTCCTACGGTATCGGAAACGTTCATTTTAAATCAGATTGTGGGTTTAATTGAACGTGGACACGAGGTAGATATTTACGCCGATGTACCGGGAGATACTAATAAAATCCACGCCGATGTGGAAAAGTACAATCTTTTGCAGCGGACTTACTACGCCTCGACGCCAAGCAATCGATTTTTAAGGATATTGAAAGGTTTTGGGTTATTGTTGGGTCATGGTTATAAAGAACCGGCGGTATTGATGCGATCGCTCAACTTCTCGAAATACAATCATACCAAATATTGCGACCAAGGAACGGTTATCAGGTTGCTATATTCAACAGTACCCTTACTCCAAAAACCCGCCTACGATATTATTCACTGTCACTTTGGCCCCTACGGACTGCGAGGAGTATTATTAAGAGAAATCGGCGCAATTAAAGGTAAGGTTGTGACAACGTTTCATGGCTTCGATGTTGGTATGTATCCGCGCCAAACTCATCCGGGAATCTATCAAAAATTGTTTCAACTTGGTGACTTGTATACCGCTAACACTCAGTTTACGGCGAATCAAGCGATCGCTTTAGGCTGTCCTGAAGGTAAAATTATCAAATTACCAATGGGACTAGATTTATCTAAGTATGCGTTTCGTTCCATTTCCTTGGGTAATGGAGAACCAGTTAAAATTATCACCGTTGCGAGATTAGTCGAGAAAAAAGGCATTGAATATGCAATTAAAGCAGTAGCAAAAGTTGCAGCAAATTATCCTAATCTTGAATATTGCATTGTCGGAGATGGGGAACTGCGTCAATCTTTGGAAAGTTTAATTGCCCAACTTAACTTATCTGAAAAAGTCAAAATATTAGGTTGGAAAACCCAGGAAGAAGTCCGTCAACTTTACGCAGAATCGCACATTTTTATTTTATCAAGCGTCACATCTGCTTCAGGCGATCGCGAAGGCCAAGGCTTAGTTTTACAAGAAGCACAAGCGCGAGGCTTACCCGTTTTATCTACGCTCCACAATGGTATCCCAGATGGCGTACTAGATGGCGAATCTGGGTTCCTAGTTCCCGAAAAAGATATTGATGCTTTGGCAGCAAAATTAAGTTATTTGGTCGAACATCCACAAGTTTGGTCAAAAATGGGTCAAGCCGGTCGAACTTTTGTCGAAAAAAACTATGACATTAATCGGTTGAACGACTGGCTGGTGGAAATTTATCAACAAATACACTAGAAGCCTTGAAATAATAAGCATTGAAATAAATTTCAAGC
>DNGG01000077.1:5119-5248 GCA_003486675.1 Cyanobacteria bacterium UBA11372 | reverse complement strand
GAAAGCTAGAGGCTCTGCCTCGATTGGATACTGATGCAAAATCCACCAAGGGAGGTGGGAACCTCCCATAACTCGTTCCCAGGTTGAACCTGGGAACGAGAAAACAAGAAAGCTAGAGGCTCTGCCTCG
>DNGG01000077.1:0-4921 GCA_003486675.1 Cyanobacteria bacterium UBA11372 | reverse complement strand
GAAAGCTAGAGGCTCTGCCTCGACTGGATACTGATGCAAAAATTACAGTCAGTTTCAACTGACTTTAGCTTTAAGCCAGAAATTTATTTCTGTGCTTCCAATGGAGTTTGATGCAAGGTTTTCGACCATTCTAGAATTAATCCCGGCGGCAATATCCGATTAAAATAAATTCGCGTGAGTCGCCGCATAATTTTTCTAATAGCAAGCTGCATCGAATCATCCGAAAGTTTAAGATACCAAAAACCCAATACCTGCAAATACCGCATCCCCTGCAAGTACACCTCTTTATCCACTAAATCTTTCTCCAAACAAACTTGCCAAACTCGCAACGCTTCCTCGTTTCCTTTCTCAGCAATCCAAGTTTCTGCCAACCAAAGATATAGTCTGGCAAATAAAAACTTGCGCGAGTTTGTAAGTAATCCCGCTGCTACAAAGCGTTGCAGCATCCTAGCAAACAATGCCTCGTGAGACTTTAAATGAGTTGCCGATTTAGATTTCAATCCAATCGATTCGATTTGCGGCACTCGCCAAAAACAATCACCTTGAGAAAACCGCCGATATTTTAAGTTGCCAATTAAAGCGCGTAAGTGAAATTCCCAATCCTGCCAACTGGGGACATATTCATCCCATAAACCGATTTTAGAGAGTGCATCTCGTCTCCAAATCGGACTCGTCGTTTGCCAAGGGGGGTCAATTTCTAAAAATCGATCTATATCATCGATATCTTTATCGGCATTCCAAAGCAATTGCATATCACCTGGATGCTGGCGAAACAAAATGCAACCAAAAATTCCCAAGTCAAGTTCTGGATGTTGTTCCATTTCTTGAAAGCGATTTTCTAACGCCGTTGGCGCTAAACAATCATCCGAATCGAGGTAAATGATATATTTCCCTTGGGCAATTTCAGTCCCTTCATTTCGGCAAGCAGATGCACCCGTTTGTTGCCGTTGCCGCTTCACATACCTAATTCTAGGTTCGGCTTGGCTAATTTTTAATAATTGCTCGACTGTCTCGTTGTTGGAACCATCATCGACTACCAATACTTCCCAATCTTTTAAGGTTTGATTGCGAACCGAATCTAATGCTTGTTGTAAAAGTTCAATTCGGTTTTTTGTCGGTATTATTACGGAAATTTCTGGCGACTTCATCGAAGTTATGGTCATCTTTTATTTTATAGTGTATCATTTTTTTAGAGCTTAAATAAAATATGAATAAACAATCCAAAGGCATTCTCACAATGGCTTATGGAGAGCAACGTTATATAGACATGGCTAAAACTTTAGCAAAGTCTCTCCAACTGCATAACGATAAAATCCCCCGCGCGATTGTCACCGATTCTAACGATTCGGAATTAAGCAAACTGTATCATCTTTGCCTGCCTGTAAAACCAGAATTGGGCAATGGATTTAGACAAAAACTTTATATTGACCAATATTCACCTTTCCAGGAAACGCTTTATATCGACAGCGATTGTATCGTTGTTAACAAAATAGAATTTATTTGGGATTTCTTTTCTGAAGTTTCGTTTGGGGTAGTAGGTTATCAAAAGCGGGAAGGAAAAGCTTTTGCAGATATATTAGACGTAAGCGATATTATTTCAATTTTGGGTTTAAGTTCGCTTCCCGTATTTAATGGCGGCATCTACTATTACAAAAATAATCCCGAAGCGGCGCAAGTTTTTTCAGAAGCAAGAAGGATAGAAAGGGAGTATGAAAGTTTAGGAATTGCTAAGTTTAGGGAGAGTATCGCCGACGAACCAGTATTTGCGATCGCCCTATCTCTATCCGGCATAGAAGCGGTACAAGATCCCCAAGGATTAACCATGCGAACGCCTTTAAATATGACAGGTTCGCTTGATATAGACGTGCTAAAAGGATACTGTCATTTTATCAAAGAAGGGAAACTCGTACAGCCAGCGATCGCTCACTTTTGCGGTTCATTTGCTGAAGGGTTTTATTACAACCGAGAAAAGCTCAAATTAGATTTGCTAAATCAACATCCGCAGTTAAATTATCACACGATTTCGCTCATAGCTAATCTAACCATTCCATTCCGCTATCCCGAGTCTGCCTATCGCGGATTAAAAAATGCTGTCAAAAGATTGATAAAAAAGGGATAAAAATGAAAGTTTTAATGCTCAGTACTTCAGATATTGAAGGCGGTGCAGCGAGAGCAACCTATCGATTGCATCAAGGGTTGCAAAAAGCGGGAATAGAATCGCAAATGTTAGTCAGAACGCAGTTAAGCGACGATCCAAGCGTCATCGGAACAAATAATAAAATCCAAGAACAATTAGCGCATTTGAGAACAACTTTAGATAACCTGCCATTGCAATTTCAACGCCAGCGCGATCGCAATATTTTTTCTCTCCAATGGTTTCCCGATATCGTTGCACCCAAAGTCAATCAAATTAACCCAGATATTATTAACCTGCATTGGGTTAACTTCGGTTTCGTCAAAATAGAAACCCTGGCAAAATTAAATAAACCCCTCGTTTGGACGCTGCACGATATGTGGGCATTTACCGGCGGATGTCATTATAACGAAGAATGCGATCGCTACACCGAATCCTGCGGCAATTGTCCGCAACTCAAAAGCAAAAGTAGTAAAGATTTATCCCGTTGGGTGTGGGCAAGAAAAGCCAAAGCTTGGCAAAATTTAAACTTAACCCTTGTTACTCCCAGTAAATGGTTAGCCGATTGTGCAAAAGCGAGTTCTCTATTTAAAAATACACCAATTGAAGTCATTCCCAACGGCATCGATACAGAAAAATATAGACCGATAAACAAACAAATTGCCCGGGAATTACTCAAATTACCAACAGATAAGCAACTGATCCTATTTGGCTCGATGAAAGCAACAAGCGATCGCCGAAAAGGTTTTCACCTACTGCAACCCGCCCTACAGAATTTAATTCAATCTTCATGGCATAATAAACTAGAGCTAGTTGTTTTCGGTTCGTCCCAATCGGAGCGAAATGACTTAGGTGTTAAAGTGCATTATTTAGGTCAATTAAACGATGATATTTCCATCGCCCTCGCCTACGCAGCAGCAGATGCGTTTGTACTACCTTCAGTTCAGGATAACTTGCCGAATACGATAGTGGAAGCGATCGCTTGCGGTACTCCCTGCGTCGCCTTCAACATCGGCGGAATGCCAGATTTAATCGAACATCAGCAAAACGGATATCTTGCCCAAGCTTTTAAAAGCGAAGATTTAGCCCAAGGTATTGCTTGGGTATTGGAACATAAAGAACGCCATCAAAAATTATGCATAAACGCTCGCAAAAAAGCAGAACAAGAATTCACCCAACAGCAACAAGCAAGTAGCTATCTATCGCTTTTTGAACAAATTTTAAATAAATGACCGTCAATCCATTCCTTCGTTCTTTATTAATTTTAAGCATCGCCCTAGAACAAGTTTTTGTTGTAGCGATCCTAATTCTTTCCAGTGGCGGGTTTAGAATTATTTTAAGTAGCGGTATTCTCAAAGCCTGTTTTTACGGCAGTTATGCTATCAGTTTATTATTAATTGTTGTGCGATGGAAGCGGTTTTTACGCGGGATTTTATTAGGTGATAAAATGCCGTTAATTTTAGTGGCGATCGCACTCCTTTCAATTTTATGGTCTGACGTACCCAACGTCACCCAACTCAAAGGGCGAGAACTACTAGGAATTACCTTATTTGCCACATACTTTGGCACTCGTTACACCTTAAAAGAACAATTCCGACTCGTAGCTTGGACTTTAGGTATTTCAGCAGTTCTCAGTCTTGTTTGCGGCGTTGCGCTGCGAAAATATGGCGTGCATCCAGAAGCATTATTTGATGGCGCTTGGCGAGGCATTTACCTGCATAAAAACATCCTGGGTACGATGATGGCACTCAGCGGTGTATTATTTTTGCTAATTGCTCGCAGTCCTGGTAAATATAATTGGCTGGGATGGATCGGAGTTGCCCTTTCCTTCCTGTTAATAATCCCCGCAAAATCTGGCGGGGGCAGAATCGTATTTTTCTTTTTAGTAGTTCTGATTCCCCTCTACAAAGCCTTGCGATTTCGGTATAACTTGTTGATATTCTTTGCAATTATCTTTGTTTTATCCGGTGCCGTTGCCTCCGTATTATTGTTCGATAACTTCGGATTAATTTTTGAAACTTTAGGCAAAGATGCCACCCTCACCGGACGAGTTCCCCTCTGGAATATGATGTTGAAACAACTCGAATTTCGACCTTGGCTAGGTTATGCCTATGGGGGATTTTGGCGTGGATGGGAAGGCCCCTCAGCGTATATTTGGAGGCATTCAAATTGGCGACCTAATTACGGACATAACGGTTACATGGATTTATTACTTGAGCTTGGCTGGATAGGTTTTTCAGTCTTCGTTTTAGCTTTTTTAATGACCATTAGACGAGCATTTTTGTGCATTCGTTCAACCAAGAGCGTCGAAGGATTGTTTCCCCTTTTGTACCTAACTCATCTAGGACTTGGTAACTTAAGTGAAAGCCGACTTTTAGATCCAAACAGCATGTTTTGGGTACTCTTTGTTTCAATTAGTTTGCTGCCAGCTACAGAGCGCACTTCACCCAGTCAAAAGAACCTGGATGCCAATTGTTCTTACAAAATAGAAGGCTAAATAATGCACAATAAATGGAACTCGTCAAGCTTAAAATTATTAACGATTGTCATTTTGGTAATCGGAATATTTTTCCGCTTTTTAAACCTAGACACAAAAGTTTACTGGCCTGACGAAACTTTTACCTCAATGAGAATTGCAGGCTATACAGAAAAAGAGGTAATTGAAACCATTTACCAGGGTCAAGTAATCCGTCTTGAAGATTTACAGAAGTATCAGCGCCTCAATTCAGAAAAAGGCATAGGGGATACGATTAAAGGTTTAGCAATAGAAGAACCCCAGCATACGCC
>DNGG01000092.1:6509-6921 GCA_003486675.1 Cyanobacteria bacterium UBA11372 | reverse complement strand
TTATTCGACGCCGTGTCCCTACTGGGTATAAAAAAACATAACTCGTCGGGGCACGGCATTTTATAATCTTTGGTAAAAATCAAAATTTATTCAATGCCGTGCCCCTACAAACTTTATAGAAACCCGGTTTGTTTGTGTAATTTGACGATCATCTCAGTTCTTGAGGTGACACTTAGTTTGGCAAAAATCCGGCGCAAATGGGTTGCTACTGTCCAATGACTGATATTAAGAATAGCCGCAATAGATTTGTTAGGAAGACCTTGGGCAACTAATTGAGCGATCGCTTGTTCGCGAGGACTGAGATGAATAGGGCAGTTGGACATAGGTTGGGAGTGAAAAAGGTAGTAATGTATGCCATCAATAAACCTGCGCCTTGTTTAATAGTATGCGATATGATGTCCGCGCTCATTGC
>DNGG01000092.1:0-6284 GCA_003486675.1 Cyanobacteria bacterium UBA11372 | reverse complement strand
ACATCACTCTGTTGTTGCGTAGGGACACGGCATCAGAGATATCAGGGACACAGATAACTTTAATCGTGCCGTGTCCCGGCTGACGATTATGGGTAATCGAACGGACATGATATGAGAATATTTATGTTTGAAAAATCGTTAATTTTCAGAATTGTTATCTTCAATGAATACCAAGGGAGTGGTAACTTTTAAGGGATCGCGTTGTATTGCCACCAATCCTTGACGCACTGCTAGAACAATTTGCTTTTCAAGCTTAGTTTTGGCGATTTCCTGTTGCCGCGTCCATCCTTCAAGGCTGGTGGCGTATAGGGGAGGTAAACGATTGAGTGCGTAGGCAATTACTTGCTCTGGGTTAATATACTTAACTAATTTGGGGGACAATTGTTCTAATTGCCGCTTGACTTCTTCAGTTACTAATGGTTCGAGGGCGTTGCGGTAGAGTGGAACTCGATCGGGTATTAGGGTTGTCATAAGATACACTTGCGTCATCTCCGAATTGCTTCTATATATAGATCAACGTCGATGGGTGCTTGAGTTACGGATGGAGTTGCGATCGCATTTGCCTGACTTTTGCTTGACTTGCGCTTGACCTCAAAGAGAGCCAACATAAAATAAGAGAATTTTTACTAAAAAAAGCTATGCCTCGTCGGGGAATCAGAGTTGCACCAGCATGTATTCCCAAAATTAAGCAAGCTCTTCGGCGTCACGGGTTTCCCAGTCAGAATGCTTTGGCAGAGACATTAGGACTTTCTCGCGCGACGATTACCAGCTTTTTTAATGGAAGAGCGATTGATTATACGAATTTTGTCGAGATTAGCGAGAGATTGGGATTGGATTGGCAAGCGATCGCCTACATCGAAGAAGAAACCTCTCCCCCTGCCCCTCTCCTGCAAGGCGAGGGGAGTCATGCCCCTGGGCTGACCTCTCCCCCTGCCCCTCTCCTGCCAGGAGAGGGGTGTAATCCCCCTGGGCTGACCTCTCCCCCTGCCCCTCTCCTGCAAGGAGAGGGGTGTAATCCCCCTGGGCTGACCTCTCCCCCTGCCCCTCTCCTGCAAGGAGAGGGGTGTAATCTTACTCCTACACCCCCCTTCCCTCGCAGGGAAGGGGGGCAGGGGGGGTTAGGTTTCGACTGGCGACAAATCAGCCAGGAAATGCTCAAAGCTCAAAACCAGCAACGACTAACAACAAATCCCCTCACTGCTGGCGATGGATTAACCTTTGAACTCGATGAAATTTACGTACCACTCGGACTGGTGGAGCGCAAGCAGCGAGAGCGACTTTTAGGCGATATTTCACCAGAAGAAGGTTCGAGAATTTACGAGCCAGAAACCTCTGATGAAATTACGCAGACATTTCAAAATAACGAGTTTTTTGATCTTGTTTTACGTCCAGGAAAAAGCAAAAGAATCGCCATTATTGGCGAACCCGGTGCAGGGAAAACCACACTGCTACAAAAAATAGCCGCCTGGGTTATCGATAATACTTCTAATATACCGATATGGATTTCCCTGGCAGATTTACAGGGGAAAACAATCGAAGAATATTTACTCTCGAACTGGCTAAGATCGGCTACCCGAAAAGTGCGCGTCACACCAGAAATGGAGTCAGCGCTAGGCGAATTGTTCAACAGCTCCCGAGTGTGGCTGCTGTTGGATGGCGTTGATGAGATGACGCTAGGGGCAACCACAGGGGGATTGCCCCTACAAGCAATTGCCAAGCAGCTGACAGGTTGGGTTGCTGATGCCAGGATCGTGTTAACTTGTCGTTTGAATGTTTGGGATGCTCTTAAAAATGCCCTAGAAAATTTTGAGACTTATCGTAATTTAGACTTTAGTTATGGAGATGCTCAAACCGCGGATCAGGTAGGGCAATTTATCCGCTGTTGGTTTAAGAATAATCCAGCATTGGCGGAACGCTTGCGGACTGAGTTAGATAAAGCTGGAAGAGAGCGAATCAAAGATACAGTTAAAAATCCCCTGCGATTGGCGCTTTTATGTCGCACTTGGGCGTTGGGAAAAGGAGGCTTGCCCAATACTAAAGCAGGACTTTATCAGCAATTTGTTGAAGCGCTTTACGAGTGGAAACAAGAGCAATTTCCTACAAGTTCAACGCAGCGACAGGAATTAAATCAGGCGCTGGGAGAATTAGCGAAAAGGGCTATTGCTGAAGAAAAAACTAAGTTCCGTCTCAGGCATCGCCTGGTGCGTGAAATATTAGGCGAATCTGATGCCAAGCTGTTTAAATTGGCACTCCAGTTAGGATGGCTAAATCAAGTGGGAGTCGCAGCAGAAGCAGAAAGCTGTGGTGAAAAGGTTAATGCTTTCTATCATCCGACCTTTCAAGAATATTTCGCGGCAAAGGCGATTAATGATTGGCATTATTTTCTAAATCACAACCCTGACAATCCAAGACAAGGCACTTATCGCATTTTTGAACCGCAGTGGAAAGAGGTGATTTTGTTGTGGTTGGGAAGAGAGGATGTGTCAAAAGAGTATAAAGAAGATTTTATTAAGGCATTATTGGAGTTTAAGGACGGGTGTGAAGAATTCTTTTTTGATGGTTATCTATACAGGGGATTTTATGAATATAGATCTAATTTTTTAGCCGCAGTGGGAATTGCGGAGTTTGGAGATTGTACTAAAGCTGATGAAATAGTAAAAGATATAATCAATTGGTCTTTTGGTTATTTCAATATAGAACAACAGGAGTGGTGGACTTTTTTTTCACCTCTTGAGGAGGGAGCTAGAGCTACATTACTAGAGACAGATCGCAGCCGAGCGATCGCAGCGTTAGTGCAACTCCTGAATGTAAATATGGATGAGTACTTTAGTAGGTTAGCAGTACTCACTTTAGGGGAAATTGGTACGGCAAATCCAACAGCTATTGCGGCATTAGTCCAAGTTATAAAATTAAGTAAGAATGAATATAACCGCAGGCTAGCTGCCGAAAATTTAGGGCAAATTGCCAGGGTAAATTCAACAGCTATTGCGGCGTTAGTTCAAGTTATCGAATCAAATAAAGATGAATACACTGGTTGGCGAGCTATTGAGAGCTTAGGGGAAATTGGCGCGAAGAATACAACAGCGATCGCGGCGCTATTACGAATTATAAAATCAACAGAAAACGATTACACCCGTTGGCTAGCTGCTGATAGTTTAGGGAAAATTGACTCAGGCAATCAACCAGCAATTACGGTATTAGTGCAAATTACTAAGTTAAGTAAAAATGAATATACTCGTAGGCTAGCAGCTGAAAGCTTAGAAAAACTTAGCTGTGAAAATAAACCAGCAATTGCAGCATTACTACGAATTATTAAATGGACTGAAAAAGAAGACATTCGCAGGCAAGCGGCTGAAAGCTTGGGACAAATTGACGTTGGTAATGAAACGGCGATCGCAACATTAGTGCAACTGATTGAGTCAACTCAAAATGAGTCCACTCGCCAAGAAACAGTTGTGAGTTTAGAAAAAATTGGCGATGGCAGTCAAACAGCTATTGCGGCGTTAGTGCAACTCATTGAATCGGCTAAGGATAAGTATACTCGCAGGCAAGCGGTTTCTAGTTTAGGCGCAATTGCCAGGGGCAATGAAATGGCGATCGCAGCGTTAGTACAACTTATCGAGTCAAATGAAGATGATAGTATATGTTGGCAAGCGGTTGCTAGTTTAGGGGCAATTGGCAAGGGTAGTCAAACAGCAATAGCGGCGTTATTACAGTTGATTAAGTCAACACAGGATCAAGGTATCCTTTGGCAAGCGATTTTTAGTTTAGGGGCAATTGGTACAGGTAATCCAACAGCGATCGCCGCATTAGCCCAAGTTATTGAGTCAACTGAGGATGAAGAAATCTGTATGCAGGCGGCACATAGTTTGTGGGCAATTGACTCTAACAATGAAACAGCAATTACAGTGTTAATGCAAATCCTTGAATCAACTAAAAATGAATTCATCTGTAGGCGAACCGCTGAAAACTTGAAAAAAATCATGGGAGAATATTTTTTAGCAAGAATTGTTATAGCATTGAAAGGCTACTTGTCATATGAAACTTCCGAAAATGACTCTAAGCGCTTTGATGCTTGCTACAAAGTCATCTGGCATTGCGCTCAAAATATGAGTTACCCAGATTTTTACCAAGCTTGGCACAATTAAACAGAGATGATAATTAAATGCGATCGCATCCAAAAATAAACTTTACGCCCTTCCCGGTAGAAGATTATCTACTTCTTCCTTGTTCTTCCTTCGTGTTCTTCGCGTCTTCGCGGTTAAATAATACTAATTATTCGGACACCGAAAGGATTAATCCACCCCTTCCATCTGCCCCACAACTCGCCAGGGATTTAAATCGCTGGCTAATAGCAAAAGTCCTCTCAAAGAGGACTGAAAAATCTATTTTTCATCAGTCGGTTTTAACCGACTTTGGCTGTTAGCCCGGAAATTTATTTCCGGGCGGGTTCTGAACCTGAGAATATTAAAATCTACCAAATTGAAGCCAAAGAAAGATTACACCATCGCAGCATTTTCTTCCCGATGCACAGGAGAAGGTGCAAAACGACTTCCTGCGCCTTCTCTACCGCTTGGAGTTCCTCGTTTAGGCGCAGAATAAGAACCGACAATTTTGTTATAATTGTTGAGGAAGCTTTCGAGCAAAATATTGTTGCAAGTCGAGGTCGTTACAACCGAAGAACTTGTAGCTAAAATAATCGTAGTTAAGGATGCAAGGGATTGAGCATTCATCGAAGCCTCCTTAGCGGTTTAATTAACCACCTTCAGTAGCAATTGGAAGCTGCTTTATAAACTGCATCGCTTCCACAATTACATCAAACAAGGAGGCTGCTTGAGTTCCCGATTACGCTATGATTGAGAATGCTTGACTTGTGCTTGACTTAGATATTTGCGCTTTGTTCAGCTATGGCACGGTCGATTAGAGTTGCCTCGGAATGCATCGCTAGAGTTAAACACGCTTTGAGGTGTCACGGTTTTCCCAGTCAGAATGCTTTGGCTGTGGCGCTAGGACTCTCTCGCTCTACTATAACTAGCTTTTTTACCGGGAAGCCAGTAGATTATGTAAATTTTGTCGAAATTAGCGAAAGATTGGGATTGGATTGGCAAGCGATCGCTTACACCGACACCACACCCCCAGAAACTACGCCGCCGACAGAAACTAATCTCAATTTCGACTGGAAACAAGCAAGCAAAGCAATGTTGTTAGCACAAGATCGAGGACGCTTAACAACAAATCCCCTCACCGCTGGCGATGGATTAACTTTTGAACTCGATGATATTTACGTACCTTTAGGATTAGTAGAGCGGAAACAGAGACAGCGACGCATCGGCGATATTTCCCCGCAGCAAGGTTCAAAGATTTACGATTCAGATCCTGCTGATGAAATTACCCAAACCTTCGATCGGCAAGAGCAGTTTTTTGAGCAAGTTCTCAAATCTGGAAAAAGCCAAAGAATTGCGATTATCGGAGAACCTGGATCGGGAAAAACTACCCTGTTACAAAAAATCGCCGCTTGGATTCTCGAAAATACTTCCGATGTGCCAATCTGGATTTCCTTGGCAGATTTACAAGGTAAAAGTATCGAAGAATATTTACTCAGCACCTGGCTAAGATCCGCTACCCGAAAAGTGCGAGTTACCCCAGCAATGGAAGAAGCGCTAGGCGAGTTATTTAATAGTGGAAAAGTCTGGCTGTTATTAGATGCCGTCGATGAAATGGCAATGGGTGCAACAACTGGATTGCCTTTACAAACAATCGCCAATCAACTCACCGGATGGATAGCAGATGCGAGGGTAGTGCTGACTTGTCGCCTCAATGTTTGGGATGGGGGAAAAAATGCCCTGGAAACTTTTGAAACTTATCGCAATTTAGATTTTAGCTATGGGAATCCGGATGGGGTGGGACAGTTTATCCGCCGCTGGTTTAAGGATAATTTAGAAGTAGGGCAACGCTTGCGACTAGAATTAGATCAACCCGGACGCGATCGCATCAAAGATGCGGTAAAAAATCCCCTCCGCTTAGCTCTTTTATGTCGCACTTGGACGCTGGCACCCGATGGATTGCCCAATACCAAAGCCGCACTTTATCGCCATTTTATCGAAGCCCTTTATGAATGGAAGCAAGATCGATTTCCCACCAGTTCGAGGCAGCGACAGCAATTAAATCAAGCGTTAGGAGAATTAGCTTTAAAAGCAATTGCTGAAGAAAAAACAAAGTTCCGCTTGCGCCATCGTCTCGTGACATCGATACTCGGAGAAACCGATGAAGATTTATTTAAATTA
>DNGG01000600.1:24238-26213 GCA_003486675.1 Cyanobacteria bacterium UBA11372 | reverse complement strand
AAACCTCACCCAGTCGTTGCGTAGGGACACGGCATCATAGATATCTCGGACAAACAGATAACTTTAATCGTGCCGTGTCCCGGCTTCTAATTATAGGTAATCGACCGGACATGATATTACATGTAGGGACAAGGCACGATTGACTTTACCTGTTGTTCGCAGATGTCTGTAATGTCTTGTCCTTACATATCCGATAGATAAGAACTCAAGTTGCTAGTTATAAAGTTGGAGGCTGCTAATCGCGATCTTGCTAATAGAATCAGGCGAGAGCTTCTAAAAAGCGGAGTAATATACTATTATTCTTGCAATTAGCAATTAGCAATTAGCAATTAGCCTTCAACTGTCAACTGTCAACTGTCAACTGTCCACTGTTTCACCTAGCATCAAAAAAGCGCAACGGGCCATAACCTAGAAATTGCTCTTGGGGTTGCGATCCTTGGGGATAAGCTTTAACAGCAAATTGATAAACCCCAGCTAAGCTGGGATTTTCAAATGGCCCAATGCCAACTGTTACTGTTTGACCAGGCTGAATTGGTGGGTCAAAAACTATGTCAACTTCTTGGGTGCTGGGATTAACTTTAACTTCACCTAACTTAGAAGTTTGCTTTGGTTCTCGATTCAGATACGCTTTGGTTCTGGCAGAATCAAACTCAACTAAAATGCCTCGTTGTTGCTGAATTGTGACGCGATGTAATGGTTGAGTTGCTGTTTTTGGTAAGTCAAATGTGAAGTAGTAAGTTGCTCCTCGGAAGCGGACGCTGGCTTGGGTGGTTCTCGATTCACCTAGTTGAAAAGGAACGCCAAACGAAGTTCTGCCACCTGAGAGTTGCACAGCTTGCGCCGATGGACTGTTTGCTGCTGAAGCGCCAACACCCAGGGCAAGGATACCCGCCATTAATGCTTGAGATAGTTGTTGAAGCCGTTTCATATTTTTTCTCCTGCTTCTATAGGCGACCCTGGAATTCTATTGTACTGGTTTATATCTTTTCCCTGTGCATTGCTATCGCATCTGGGGGGCGGGTTTATTTTACCGATCTGCTGGGGGCAAAAATTATTGGTAAAACCCGCCCCTACAACATTCAACCCGATATGTTATCAGCAGATCGCTCTTGCGCTTCCACCGTACCGAGTAGAGGGGAACCTCAAGAGTAGCGATCGCTACAAATTCTCTCCTCAACAAGCTGAACAATTTCTATCTAACGGTTGAGGGAAATCATCCTTATGGTGGATGTTTTCTTCTTTAGGTTTAGCCAATTATTTCCACAATGCGATCGCACAATAATTAAAGTTATCGCTTTATTGCGATCGCTTGACAAAATAACAGCAAATCGAGCCATAATAAGCCAAATATTAGTTTTAAAATCTATTCGGTTAAACCAACATAAACCGAATAAAAACAGCTTTTGAAATCAAAAAGCTGTGAAAAAGCTTGCCTAATTTTTTCGACGCAATAGTTGTAGGCTGGCTGAGTTTTGCTCGTTGTATAAACGTGAGGATAGATCGTGTTAAAAATATTATTCGGTTTAGGCTTTTGGGGTGTGGCTTTGCTACTGAGCAATAATGCCGTTGCAGTAGAAGCGATCGCAGAAGAAGTCAATACAAACCCATTAACAAGCAACAGCAACTCCTTGTGGGATGGGCATCTTGCCCGTCAAAACTCCTTGTGGGATGGGCATCTTGCCCGTCAAGAGTCAGTGACAGGCGAGACGCCTATCCCACAAAATAATATGGCTAATTTATCAGAAGAGACAGCATTAAATGATTTGGCGACAGATCCAATGGGACAAGTAACTTCTGTCTCTCAATTAACAGATGTACAACCCACAGATTGGGCATTCCAAGCATTACAATCCTTAGTCGAGCGGTACGGTTGTATAGAAGGATATCCCGATCGCACCTACCGAGGCAATCGAGCCATGACTCGCTACGAATTTGCCGCCGGGTTAAATGCCTGTTTAGAACGGATAAACGATCT
>DNGG01000600.1:13754-24034 GCA_003486675.1 Cyanobacteria bacterium UBA11372 | reverse complement strand
TGTTTAGAACGGATAAACGATCTAATTAAAGCGCGCGTTGGAGAAGCTCAAATCCAAGATGATTTAACCACGCTGCAACGATTGCAAACCGAATTCGCCGCCGAATTAGCAACCTTGCCCAAGCGAATTGATAGCTTAGAAGCATCTGTAAGTCGGCTGGAAGCACAACAATTTTCCACCACAACCGTACTGACAGGAGAAATTCTGTTTGCCGTGAGTGGAGTCGGCGGCGAAGATGTTAACGGTGACGATATCGATGCAAATATTTTTGTCAGTAACCGAGCTGAATTAAACTTAAATACTAGCTTTTTTGGGCAAGACTTGCTTAGAGCCAGGTTAGCGGCGCAAAATACCCCCAACTTAGCCGATATCACCGGAACAAACTTTGCCAAACTGTCATTTACCGGCGATAATCGCAATGATATTGAACTGGGAGCATTGTTTTATCGGTTTCCTGTCGGTAGGGCGATCGTTTTCGTAGGCGTTCAAGGAATTGGTTTTGGTGACTTTACCCCGACGCTCAATCCTTATATCAACAGTTCGCTTTTGGGTAATGTGGGCAACTTTAGCGGTGAATCGCCGATTTATGCGCTCAATGGGGGTAGGGGAATAGGTGTAGAATATCGTTTTAATCGGGCTGTGAGGTTGTCTTTGGGATATTTGGCATCGGCTGTCAATGACCCAAAAATCGGTTTATTTGATGCTCCTTATGGTGCGATCGCTCAATTAACCCTGCTACCTACCCCAAGTCTCAGTTTCGGTTTGACCTATGTCCATTCTTACAAACTTTCCACAGGTAAGGGTAGTCAAAACGCCGAAGATCCTTTTGATGGTGCCGCTACTTCTACCAATTCCTATGGACTAGAAGCATCTTACCAAGTCACCCCCAACTTCAGTATTTCCGGTTGGGTAGGATTGATTAATGCCACTGCTGAATCTAATCCAAATAAAGGCAGCGATGCTTCTATTTTTACTTGGGCGGCAACCTTTGCCTTTCCTGACTTAGGGGGACGAGGTAATCTGGCGGGATTGATCGTTGGTCAACCGCCAAAAGTAATAGAAAATGATGTGATTGGGCGCGAAGATCAAGATACTTCTTTACATATAGAAGCTTTCTACCGCTATCAAGTTGCCAATAATATCTCGATTACTCCAGGCTTTTTTATCATTACCAATCCAGAACACAATGCTGACAATAGCTTGATTTATGTCGGCACGATCCGAACCAGTTTTGCCTTCTAAGTTATGCTTGTGATAACAAATCCGGATTGATTACCCCCAATATTGTATAGATCGCTTAGGCAGTCTTTGAATCAGGACTTACGCACGACAAACCTATAAACCGGGTTTCTTTGCGAAAGTTCTGTGAATGCAATAGTCCCACCCTTCAGGGTGAAGGTTTATCTGACTCTACGTAGAGCGTCACAGGATTGACATATCAGCTTCATATTAACGTCATAAAGCCTTGTCACTATTAAATTAATCTCTCTCCTACCCATCCTATAAGGCAAGAGGCTGGGTGTCGCAATTTCCTTTCCTCAAACAGGTTAACATTGATAGCCCGGTTACGCTGGGCTTATTTTTTTACAGGACTTACGCAAATCACCTTTGTTTCTTTTCCATAGAAACAAAGGTGATTTGCGTAAGTCCTGTTTTAGCTATCAAACCGACAGCGAGATCGCAAATTCTGTCCCAATTCCTGGAGTAGAAATACAACTCAATTCGCCGCCGTGTTTGTCCACAACTATCTGACGACTGATAGATAATCCCAATCCCGTGCCTTTTCCCAGTGCTTTGGTTGTAAATAACGGCTCAAACATGCGTTGTTTGACTTCCTCCGATATTCCCGAACCATTATCTTCTATCCTCACGATCGCTTGCCGATCCGCTGCTGAATATGCGGTGCGGATAGTAATAGTATTGGGATTAGCTGCTATTTCCTCGTAAGAATGAGTTTCGCTATACTCATCAAACGCATCAATCGCATTGGAAAGGATATTCATAAACACTTGGTTGATCTGTCCCGGATAGCACTCTACCAAGGGCAAATCTCCATATTCTTTGATCGTTTTAATTTCAGGGCGATTGTCGTTTGCTTTCAGCCGATGCTTTAAAATTAACAGGGTACTATCGATGCCTTCGTGAATGTTAACTGGGACTTTAAAATCGGTATCTGCTCGGGAAAAGTTTCTTAAAGAAATGCTGATTTGATGAATGCGATCGCTTCCCGCTTTCATCGATGAAATTAGACTCTGCAAGTCTTGGATCAAGTATTCTATATCGATCTCTGACCCATGTGCTTCAATTTCATTTCCTGGATTGGGAAATTGTTGCTGATAAAGTTTCACATGTTGAATTAAGTCTTGAATGTATTCTTTAGCGTAGATAATATTGCCAGTGATACAGCCGATAGGATTGTTAATTTCGTGAGCCACACCAGCCACCAACTGACCCAGTGCGGACATTTTTTCTTTTTGGATTAAAGTAACTTGGGCTTGTTGCAATTCTTTCGTTCTTTCTTCTACGCGCTTTTCTAACTCTTGATTAAGCTGTTGTAACGCTGATTCTGCACGATCGCGCTGTTTAATTTCTTGTTGAAGCAGTAAGTTTTGTGCGGCGAGCGTTTTAGTCAATTTTTGCAGTTTTAAGTGCATTTTTACCCTAGCTAAAACCTCTTCATTTTGAAACGGTTTTGTGATATAATCCACTGCCCCCAAATTCAAACCTTTAACTTTATCTACCGTGTCAGAAAGCGCGGTCATAAAAATTACGGGTATCTCGTTAGTTGAGGAATTTGACTTGAGGCGACGGCAAGTTTCAAATCCATCAATTCCCGGCATCATCACATCCAACAAAATTATATCCGGTGGGGCGTATTCTGCTTTCCGGATTGCACTTTCGCCGTCTCGCGCCACCCAAATTTCAAATCCAGCGTCATCTAATAGATCGGAAAGCAATTCTAAATTTGCTGGATTATCATCGACAATTAAAATAATTTTTCCATCAGCTAATTCACAGTTCATCTGCGATTCCTCACTTGAATTATATAAATTTATCTGGTTTGAAGTAGCGGCGATCGCTTACCAGATTTTTGACTAACCCCCTACACTTTCTCGTCTTTAATATATTTACTAATCAACTCCAATAGTTCTTTTTCCTGAAACCCTTTTGCCAATTGACGCAACTGTTCGGTAAACGGTACAAACCGCTCATCCAACTGTTCCCATTTTGCCGCTTCCCGGATGATTCCTTTCATGTTGCCTTTGATCGCCAACTCAAATAGATGCTTCATTTCTTCTGGGGGAGGAGTCATTAATTGTTCAGTTGGGATTTGGGATTTGGCAGCAACGGTAGTTTGATTTTCCCTTAACTCGGTTATTCCTGGCATCGGGGATTCCTCGTAGATCCATTGCAAGTTTAAATACTTCTGTATTTTTTGCAGTAAAGCCTCTGCTTGCACTGGTTTGGGAAGAAAATCGTTGCAACCTGCCTCTAAACTATTATATTGATCGGTTTCAAACACGCTAGCTGATGAAGCAATCACCACCACTTGTTTAAATTCCGGTATTTGACGCAGGCGTTGCACCATTTCAAAGCCATTCAGCACAGGCATTATCAAGTCGGTAATAATTAGGTCTGGTTGGAATTTTATAGCTGTTTCCAATCCTGACTCACCGTTTGTTGCTTCTGCCATTACAAAACCTATTTGTTCTAGCAGATTGACTAAAACCGAGCAATTTTCCCACTTATCATCCACTACCAAAATTTTCCGCTTTCTGCCATTAACGCCGATAATTTTTCCTAGTTCAACAACTGTGGCAGTTTGTCTCCATTCTGCTGCTTCAGGTAAATCCAAATCTATCCAAAAAACGCTACCAACACCGAGTTGGCTGTTTACTTGGATAGTACTGCCCATTAATTGAACAATTTTTTGGCTGATTGGCAATCCCAGTCCGGTTCCTTCTGTCTGTCGCTTGCTATTTCCTACTTGCTCGAAGGGTAAAAATATCTTTTCTAATTGCTCTGAACTTATACCGACGCCACTATCTTCGATTTGGAAGCGAATTTTTTTAATGGGTAATGGGTAATTGGTAATTGGTAATTGGTTGTCAGTATCGATTAACTCTACTTTAAAAGTAACGCTACCTTTTTCGGTAAATTTTATCCCATTGCCAAGTAAATTAATTAATACTTGTCGCAGCCGTTTTTCGTCAGCATGTATACCCGTCGGTAGTTTGGCAAAAGGTTCGTAAATAAAAGCGATGCCTTTTTGTTCGGCTTTGATGCGGCAGATTTCGGCAACTCCTTGGAGAAAGGCAGGAAAATGAAAATCTGTCGGATAGAGTTCTAATTTCCTCGCTTCGATTTTAGAAAGATCTAAGATATCGTTAATTAAGGTGAGCAGGTGCGAGCCGCATTGATAAATAATGCCGATGCCGTTGAGTTCTTTTTCTCCTAGATTTTTGGAGCGTTGTAAGATTTGGGCGTAACCTAAAATGCCGTTGAGGGGAGTTCTTAATTCATGACTCATGTTCGCTAAAAATTCGCTTTTAGCTTTGTTGGCAGAATCAGCCGCTTCTTTGGCTTCTTTTAGTTCGGCTGTGCGTTGTTCGACGCGAATTTCTAATTGACTGAAAGATTCGCGCAACTGGTGTGCCATTTGGTTAAAAGCTTGAGCTAATACGCCTAGTTCGTTACGGGATTGAATATTTACCTGGGCGTCTAAATTACCATCGCTAATTTGAGCAGCAGCAGCGGTGAGATTTTTTAAGGGCGAAATAATGCGTCGAGAAAATAAGAATCCCAATCCTACTGCCCCTAGCGTTGCTAAAGAAAGCGCGCCTATCATTACTAAGATTTGGTTGCGGATGGGGGAGTAAGCTTCGGCGGTGGGTAATTCTACAACTACGCTCCAGTTTACACTTCTGACTGGAGCGATCGCACCCAATACTTCCACACCCTTTAACCCCCGATAAACCAGGAGAGATTTTGTTTCTCTATTGGCTAAATTTCCAATAAAAGCACGCTTTGAAATGTCTTCTAACTTAAAGTCTTCCTCCTCATTCTTTTTTTTGGCGATGACAAGATTGCGCCAATCGATAACGTAGGTATATCCCGTTTTTCCTACCGAGGTTTGAGAAACAACAAAATCGAGAAACTTTAGATTTATTTTAGCAATTAAAACTCCATCTACTTCATCTTTTTGATTGCGGATTGGCACGGCAATAGTCGTGACTAACTGGTTAATTTGGCGGTCAATTTCTGCGGGAGCGACGTAATCTTCTTTTTGTTTAAAGCAGCGCAAAAACGCGGGAGAATTTGCCAGATTACCCGGTTCATCCACACCGTAAGGCGAAACAACGGCGACGGGATTGCCCTGACGATTGATAATTGCTACCATTTCGTAGGCGTCATTGTGGCGGGTTAAGCCTTCTAGTAGATTATGCTTGATATCTTGAGGCAAATCGGTGAGTCCGCGAATTCTAGCTAAGTAACCAAGTTTCCGTTGTAAATCGTCGATGTAAGCATTGATTGTTTCAGCCGCCGTTTGCGATCGCGCAATTTGTAGCAATTTTGACTGATTTAATTGCGTTTGGAAACTTTTGTAAATCAAAATTCCCCCAGCAGTCAACAAGCTGGATACTACCAGAGAGACTAAACCAAAGCGTACTTGATTGGCAATTGAAGCAGTTTTGCCCCAACTCGATATCTGCTTGCGGCTTAATTCCTCTTGCTCCAACTTGCCTCCAGGGTTCAATTTACCCTTGAAACGTCTAGTTTTCCACTCAAAATATCCGCTTGAATCTGATTCACCTTTGTTTCTTGTTCGGGACTTAACAATCCCCGAAAAGGCGCTAACTCATGAACTTTTTCTCGCATCCCAAATCTGTATAGCTTACCCTCCCAACGTCCTTGTTTCACCAGGGTAACACCGTTGAAGATGAGCAACGGTATTCGCTGAATCACGCTGGTTAAAATTTTACCAGGAGCTAGGGCATACTGGTCTTCAACCCATCCAATCCCATACACTCCCGGTTTTTGAGCTACCACTTTTATAGCACCATTCCCTGCCTTATCGGCATCAATTGCCAGCACATCTGCGCCAGAAGCAATTTGACTTAGCGCCACTGTTTTTGCTTTGTCCTCGTCTAACCAACTTCCCACCCAATTAATTAGTACTTTAACTTTTGGGTTAATTGCTTTAGCACCCCATTCAAAAGCGATCGCTTCCTCTGCGGTGCTGGTATACTTTTCCCCTCCGATGTAAGCAACGCGATTGTTTTTGGTTTTCAAAGCAGCTATAACCCCAGTCAGGTATCCCATTTCGCTGTAACGGAAGGCAATCCCGCCCAAATTTTTATTGTTACCGGCATAAGGTTCTATAACTGCAAATTTAATGCGGGGAAATTCACTTGCCACTGTTTTCGATGCTCTCGTATAACCGCCACTATGGGCGATAATCAGGTTACAATCAGCTTGAGCAAAGTAGCGCAAGTATTTTTCCGTTTCTGCTCCCTGGCTGTTTTCAACATAAGCAATTTTTGCCCCAAACTCTTTTTCAACTAACTTTAATCCTTCATAGCCTGCCTGACTCCAGCTTTTGTCGTTAATCAAGCCAGGTAAAACCATTGCCACGCTGAAGTCGCTCTTGGGTGCTAAAGCCTCAGAATTTGGCGATTTTTCTGTATTGGCGCCGCCACAACTGATGAGAATAAAAGTGAGAAAACTCACGATTGCATATTTTGTCAAAGATTTTTTTCGGTGCATTTGGCTGGTTTATAGCGGGAAAGCGACTTCATAGAATACTCTTTATTTTGCATGAGTTAATAGTCCTTGTCTTGCGGACTTCGTTTGTATAGTATACAAACGAAGTCCGCAAGGGCTGTATTTCACCAAGTTGCTTTCCCGCTATAATCAAAACCTACACTCTAATTTAATCTTTGATTGATGACGAGGATGGCGATTCTTGGAGCGATAGCTTCGCTTCACGCGCAGCGTGCGGTCGGCATATCGCGATCGCCATCCATCAAGCGCGATCCCACTAGCGCAACTGAGGCACGGGGATGTTCACCGGGTCTGACTGATTTTGGGGGATGGGAACGGGGGGATAAAATTGACGCGGGCGATCGCTACCATCGATGCAGTAAGCCATTGCTTGATTAGCAGAAAAATCGATACCGCGATTTAATCCCACCACGCACTCAGAAAATCGCACCGGCAACAAGCTGCGGCGACAGCTTTCCAAAACAGCTTCGCTTGCCGTACCTTGAGTGCGAGTAGTAATATTAACCACGCAAATCGCTAGCTCGCGGGGGCGTCGCACAGCTGTACACCAGGGGAGCGCATTATCGGCGGCGATATTCGTTTCCTGGTTAATTCTATAAACGCAGGCGGCTAAATCTTTGGGATACAGTACGCCGGAACAAGCATCGGCTGCCGCATCCGGCGAAACGCGCGCCCGCACCAACTCGGATGTACAAAGTCTAAAGTCATTCTTGGGAGTCGCCGCCATAGAAGTGTTGGGAATGGCAAAATTCAACAACAGCGTCCCCAAGGGAGCAGAGCAAAAGGCAATTAAACGAAACAGGTTACGGCGCGAGAGCGCTTGAAAAGGACGGGGGAGAGCGATGACAAGGAAAAGCGGTGATTTGGATTGAAAAACTTTCCGCCTCAGAGCCTCTTGTTGGTCACTTCGCAACCGAGGGGCAATTCGCATACCCATGGTAGTTTAACCTCAAAATACGCTCCGAATCATATCATTTGGGTAATTGGTCATTGGGAATGGGTAATTGGTCATTGGTAATTGGTAATCTGTCTTCCCTATCTTCCCTATCTTCCTTGCTCTTACCTCCCCCATTACCCATTACCCATTACCAATTACCGATTGAGGGACTTCCCGCTAGCAAGGTAAACGCGGTATAATCGGAATTCTGGCTAATATTTTTAAGAGGATCAGAGAGGAAGCGACATGTCGCGATATAGAGGCCCCCGCCTCAGAGTAGTACGTCGCCTGGGAGATCTACCCGGCTTAACTCGCAAGTCACCCAGACGGAGTTACCCACCAGGTCAGCACGGTCAGAATCGCAAGAAACGTTCTGAGTATGCGATTCGTTTAGAAGAAAAGCAAAAGCTGCGCTTTAATTACGGTCTGACAGAAAAGCAGCTACTGCGCTACGTGCGTAAAGCTCGCCGCGTCACCGGCTCCACCGGACAAGTGTTGCTGCAACTGTTGGAAATGCGCCTGGATAACACGGTTTTCCGCATGGGGATGGCTCCCACTATCCCGGCGGCGCGTCAGTTAGTCAATCACGGTCACGTGACGGTGAACGGTCGCGTGGTTAACATTCCCAGCTATCAGTGCAGAGCAGGAGAAGTTATCGCCGTTAGAAACAAGGAAAATTCCCGCAAGCTAGTAGAACAAAATCTGCAATACCCCGGATTGGCAAATCTACCCAGCCATTTAGAGTTTGATAAAAACAAACTCGTTGGCAAGGTCAACGGTACAATCGAACGCGAATGGGTCGCGTTGCAAATTAACGAACTGCTGGTGGTTGAGTACTACTCCCGTCAAGCCTAACGCAATTGCTAATGGCTAATAGCTAATGGCTAATGGTCAGAAAAAAGCAATTAGCCGCCAATTTGTCAGGAGTATTCCTCGCGTCAAGCCTAACGCAATTGCTAATGGCTAATAGCTAATGGCTAATGGTCAGAAAAAAGCAATTAGCAATTAACAATTAGCAATTAGCAATTGGCAATTAGCAATTAGCAATTACCAATTAGCAATTACCAATTAGCAATTACCAATTACCAATTACCCCCCAATTTGCGACATCGTGCGCGTATAAACACCCTTACTTGTGCCCGAGTATCGCTGTTTGAAGTTAATTTCTGGTTTGATGGCTAAAAGCTGACTTACCCTTTCCCGTAATTCGGCAGGGTCAACGCCCGCACGTAGAGCCGTTTTGAGGTCAATTTGACCTGTTTCGTTTAACAGGCAGGGACGCAGCCAGCCATCCGCAGACAGCCTCATGCGATTGCAGCGATCGCAAAAACACTCTGACATCTGACTGATAAATCCCAATGTCCCTTTCGCTCCCGGAATCTGAAATACATCCGCTGGGCCATTACCACAAACTTGTGATTCTGTCAAGCCAAAAACATCGCGGATTTGTTGGCGTAACTCTGCCGACGCTACCCAACCTTGATCGCCGAATAGTTGGTTATTGCCAATCGGCATAAATTCAATAAATCTGACGTGCCAATTGCGGTCAATCGTCAAGGCGGCGAGATCGAGAACCTCGCGATCGTTGACCTCTGGAATTACTACCACATTAAGTTTGAGCGGGTCAAACCCGACGCGGTGAGCGGCTAGAATGCCCTCCCAGACTTGCTGCCAGCGCGATCGCCCCCGATTGCCGATAATTTTGTCAAAAGTTTCAGGATCGAGAGAATCGAGGCTGATATTAATCCGCCGCAAACCTGCATCGTACAAATCTTGCGCCATTGGGGCGAGGAGAAAGGCATTGGTCGTCATCGAGAGGTCTTGAGTTTGCTCGAGAGATGCGATCGCTCCCACCAACTCCACCACGCGGGGACGTAACAGCGGTTCCCCTCCCGTCAGGCGAAACCGAGTAAACCCTACCGGAATGAAAACCTCTCGAATTAGGGTCAGCAGTTCCTCATCGGTGAGCAAATTCTGTCGCAAAATATACTCCAGATCTGACCCTTCCGGCATACAGTATTGACATTGGAAATTGCAGCGGTCAATTAAGCTAATTCGGAGATAGTCAACCTGGTTCATAGGTAATAGGTAATGGGTAATGGGTAATGGGTAATTTGAGATTGCAGATTGCAGATTGCAGATTGCAGATTGGGGTTTTCAATCTGCAATCTCAAATCTGTAATTTGAAATTCGCTTCCCTAATTACCAATTGCTTTTATTTTGACCCATTTATTAGATCTGCTGTGGGAACGGGAACGGGTTGTAAGCGGGGAGTGAAAAAAGAAAGCATTTTTTGATGTAAAAGCTGCATCAGATGACTAAAAGGCTGACTGCACCGTTCTCGGATAAACATTAGCGGGATCAAAGCTACCAGTCGCAGCGCCCCAGAAAGGAGAAATAATCCCGGCAAACCGCCGTAGTCGGAGAATTGAGCCAAAAAGCCACCGGCGGTAGTGCCGATCGCACCCGCGATGCCAGAAACTGCGGCGGCGATCGCAAAATAACTCGCTTGACTGCGCGCCGGTGCCACATCCATCTGCATATTATTGATGCACAA
>DNGG01000600.1:0-13606 GCA_003486675.1 Cyanobacteria bacterium UBA11372 | reverse complement strand
GCGGCGGCGATCGCAAAATAACTCGCTTGACTGCGCGCCGGTGCCACATCCATCTGCATATTATTGATGCACAAGTCGATCGCCGCCCAAGTACCACCGCCGAGCAAGTGTAACAAAGGCAACCATAGCCAGAGGGAAATGCGATCGCTTGAAGCCAACAACCAGAATACCGGCGTCACCGCCACAACCATACCCACCAATAACAAAATCAAACGATTGCCAATTCGGTCTGCTAGCTTACCCCACCACAGCAACATTAGCAAGTTAGCCCCAGCAGTTAAGCTGTTGTAAATAGTTACCCAGCTAACATCGATTCCCAGATTATCCAGCATGTAAAGGTTGAAAAACGGATTGCTGAGGTTAACGGCAAAAGTCCAAAAGCTGAAATAAAGCAGAAACCAGCAAAAATTACTGGTAATCCGGAATTCTCCCTTCTTTTCCTGCTTCTGCTTTTCCTTGGTTTCCAGTTGCAATTGGGGGTTCACATCAGCCTTAAAAAACTGACAGCCAAGACTCAAGATGCCGAATATTACTCCTAACAATAAGATTCCAGCGTAAGCTGGAATTGACCCACGAGGCCAAGCCGATACAACCCAACCTAACAGAGGGATAGATAGCAAATTCGTTAAACTGGCAGCGCTGTTGCGAAAGCCGAAATACCTGCCCCGCAAACGACGGGGAACCAAAACCGCCATCCAAGAAACCCAAGCGGGAGATCCTAATGCACCCATAACGTGGGTGACAAAAACGATCGCTAACGTCGAGTAGATCAGTTGCTGTGATGGTAAATAACCATTGGTATAAGCCCAAATTCCCAAGACTAAAATCAGCCACAACAAACGAGACGGACTAAAGATCCACAACAGATATCGCAGACGACTGTTAGTTCTGTCCCCCAGATAGGCACCCAAAGGTTGCAGCAAATTCACCAACATGGGAAAAGAAGACAACATGCCAATTTCTACACTGGTAGCGCCTAATTCTAGTAAGAAGTTACTGAGTAAGACGCCCGTGGTAATGCTGCCAAAAATGGTCGAAAATACGCCATCGATCGTTGAAGCTTTTAAACTAGAACGAATGTCCTCTTTGGATAATTTGAAACCAGATCCAGGTATTTCCTGTATCTGGGGAGAGGGAGAATGATAAGTTTCTACAGGAGCTAAAGTCATTACTAGGTTAGATGCCATATGGGGTTGGGTTCGCTATATCCTCACACGCAATAAAACCTTCGACTCAAAACATCGAAGGTAAAATTAAATGCTGATGCAGGATAGCTCGAGACTTATATAGCAAACAGCCTGCTAAGGGAGGATAAAATCCCAATCTGCCCTTAACTTTGAAACCTTAAACCTACCACTCTAGCAAGAGCGGGACTTACGCCAACAAACCGGGTTTCTATGAAAAAACCCGCCGCAAGAAACCCGGTTTCTAGGAACGCCCAAGGGTAAGTCCTGAAGATGTACCCTAGTTGTAGAACCCTCTATAAATAGCAGCCCTGCCTTGCTTCTGCCATGCCCGTATCGCGCATTCTGATATTAATAGTTGGCCTCATCTTAGTTTTGGGACTACTCCTGTGGCTAGTTGATTCCCTGTATCGGCTTTATTCCTCTGTCGTTTGGACATCGCCTTTTTTGGGTAACCTGCTGCTGCTGTTGCTGATTCTGCTTATAGGTATAGTAATTGCCGCATTCGTTTATTATGTCATCCTGTTTTGGAAATCGAACCAGAAAACCCGCCGTCGTCAGTTAAAACCTAAAGTCCCCCAAGCAAAAACCGACGCCGCCGCCCAAAACCTGCGCGCCCTCAAAAAACAGGTTGTCCAAATCCAAGATCAAGTCGCGCGACAAGAATTGATCGAGCGATCGCGAGAAATTGAAGCCAGCTTGCAGCGGGGGGATTTAAGGGTTGTAGTATTTGGCACTGGTTCGGCAGGTAAGACATCCTTAGTAAATGCCGTAATGGGGCGCATGGTGGGAAAAGTCAGTGCGCCAATGGGAACAACCGAAGTAGGGGAAACCTACGTACTCAAACTCAAAGGAATTGAACGGGAGATTTTGATTACCGATACGCCGGGGATTTTAGAAGCGGGGGTAGCGGGAACTGAAAGGGAACAATTGGCGCGACAATTGGCAACCCAAGCAGATTTATTGTTATTTGTGGTGGATAATGACTTGCGAAGGTCGGAATACGAACCGCTCTTGGGTTTGGCAGAAATAGGGAAGCGAAGTCTCCTAGTCCTCAACAAAACCGATCTTTACACCGAACAAGACTTTGAAACGATTCTGGCGCGACTGCGCGAGCGAGTGCGCGGTTTTATCGCCCCGACGGATATTATAGCGATCGCCGCCAACCCCCAACCCGCCCAAACAGAAACCGGCGAAATTATCCAACCAGATCCCGATGTCATGCCCTTAATTAAGCGTCTCGCCGCCGTTTTGCGAGCAGAAGGCGACGATTTAATGGCAGACAATATCCTACTGCAATCCCAGCGCTTGGGAGAAGAAGCCCGCAAGCTAATCGATGCCCAGCGACGCCGACAAGCGGATAAAGTAGTAGAGCGCTTTCAGTGGATTGGTGCGGGTGTAATAGCGGTAACACCGCTACCTGTAGTGGACTTGCTGGCAACCGCAGCAGTCAATGCCCAAATGGTAGTAGAAATTGGCAAAATTTACGGCTGCGAATTAAATCTAGATCGGGGGAGGGAATTAGCGCTTTCCTTAGCTAAAACTTTAGCCAGTTTAGGAATTGTTAAAGGCGCCATTGATTTAGTTTCCACCGCACTGCGACTGAATTTGGCTACCTATGTAGTAGGTAAGGCAATTCAGGGAGTAACCGCGGCGTATCTTACCCGCATTGCCGGGAAGAGTTTTATCGAATATTTCCGCCAAGATCAAGATTGGGGCGATGGGGGTATTGCCGAAGTCGTACAGCGACAGTTTCAATTAAACCGACGGGATGAGTTTGTCAAGGCATTTATTGCCGAAGCGATCGCCAAAGTCATCAAACCCCTCACCGACAACCAAGAAGCGCCACCACCCGTCGAGGAATTGGATCGACAAGGACGTTAGCGCTTGCTAGCTGAAAGCTTGGCAACAAAACCTGTGCATCTAGAAACCGGGTTTCTGGGTTGCTCTTTGCTTCCAAAACCACTATTTTGCCCAGAAACCGGGTTTCTGGGTTGCTCTTTGCTTTCAAAACCACTATTTTGCCTATAAACCGGGTTTCTGGGTTGATCTCTGTAGAAATCGGGTTTCTTGCCGTAAGTCTGATGAAAGCTTGGGAACAAAACCTGTGTTTCATTCGTCACCAATTTAATACCTGCACCCGATGCTAAGTTGGGGTCAATTTTTATACTGGCACACTCAAGCTTGACTTGAGGGTATTTGTGCTTATCCTTGCTGGCAGAAACGCCCTTTTAGCTCAAAATTTGCTTTCTCGCCCCAGATACTGGCTTTTGAGGGTTCGGCTCAAAACGCAGTAGATGAGGGAGATCGGGGTATGGTATGGAAATCGAGAAGCATTCTTGCCAATATTTAAAGATGCTGTGAAAAATCAAATGCTGGTCCACCCTGGTATAGAAAAACCATTTAAAACAGATTAAAATCGAACTAACCCATATAAATCCAGTATCCGTTACTTTGCTGCTGGTAAAAAACTCACCTTAAGTAAATTGGGGAAACTGCGGAACATGAAGCATAAATTCAAACTAAAAACTTTAATAAATCAGTTTTATAAGCTCAAAATAGTCTAAGTAAAAACACGGAGAAGTGGCAAACCTTACGAGGGACTGGCTGAAATATAAAAACAGGTGGAGAAACTAGCTGAAAAAAAGCGCCAGAAAAAGGTGAAAACCTGTATTCGGTTAAATCAAGCTCGTGTTTTCCCATAAATACAAGATCTGTCAGTCAATCGGGAGAAAAAAGTTGAAACAGAAAAATCCCACAACTTGCGATCGCCGCATCACTCCACCGTCCACCCAGACAAAACAGTGATGACTCAGTTACCCCTGCACCACCCAGAAAGCGCTAAACTCGATACTTCTTCGCAACAGCCCCACGCCAGATCCAAAGCTGTTCAAGAGGAATTTGACGATATTACCCGCTTGGCAGCATATATCTGTCAGGCACCCTTCGCCATGATCTACCTGACCGATGGTACCTGGCAATGGTACGTATCGGAAAAGCGGAAAGGAACGGGAAAGTGGAACATCGGAAATTTTCCCAATCCCCAAACCCTGATACCGAATTTGCATCTGGAGTCGGATCTGCTGATCGTTCGGGATACTTGGCAAGATGTCAGTTTAATGGGGACGGCAATCGGGACGTTTGCCCCATCGGTTCGGTTTTATGCGGGTATGCCCTTGATCGACACAAAAGGGGACTCAATCGGCTGGTTGTGCGTGATGGACAACCAGCCGCGGGATTTAAGCGATGAGCAGACATCATCGCTGCGGATTTTGGCAAAGCGAGCGATCGCTCAAATCGAGTCAAAACAGAAAGCAGCCCGCGCCCTGCACGAAAGCGAAGCTCGCTACGAGTTGTTAATTGGCAGCGTCAAAGACTATGCCATCTACACCCTCGACCCCAACGGGTACGTAATTAGCTGGAACGAAGGCGCAGAAAAAATTAATGGCTATCAAACCGATGAAATTATCGGTCATCATTTCTCCCGCTTTTATGCAGCTGAAGATATCGAGCGCGGCAAACCAAATCGCGTCTTAAAATTAGCAGCAGCCGCGGGTAGATTTGAAGACGAAGCATGGCGCGTGCGTAAAGATGGCTCCCGGTTTTGGGCGAATTCCGTCGTCACCGCCCTCAGAGACGAAACCGGACAGCTCAAAGGCTTCGTCAAGGTGACGCGGGACATCACCGAACGCAAGCAAACCGAAGAACAACTGATCCACAATGCGTGGCACGATACCCTAACGGGATTGCCCAATCGAGCGTTATTTATGGAACGCTTGGGGCGCGAAGTTAGGCACGCAGGACGCCGCCAGGAGCATATGTTCGCCGTCTTGTTTCTCGACATCGACCGTTTCAAAGTCGTGAACGAAAGTCTGGGACACAAGGTAGGCGATCAACTGCTCAAGAGCATGGCGCGTCGCGTTGCAGGCTGTCTCGATTGTACCGATACCCTAGCCCGGTTTGGCGGCGATGAATTCACGATCCTGCTAGAAGATATCAAAGACATTAGCGACGCCACCCGCCTCGCGAGTAGGATTATCAAGGCAGTCACCGCGCCGTTTCAACTCAGCGGTTATGAAGTCTTTACCAACCTCAGCATCGGCATAGCCTTAAATTCTACCGGGTGTGCCAAACCAGAAGACTTGCTGCGGGATGCAGAAATTGCGATGTTTCGCGCCAAAACCCAGGGTAAAGCGCGTTATGAAGTGTTCGACACCACGATGCACACCCGGGCTGTGACGCGCTTGCAGTTAGAAAACGATTTGCGACGGGCGATCGAACACCAAGAGTTTCGGCTTTACTATCAGCCAATCGTATCCCTATTAACGGGCAAGATTACGGGATTTGAAGCCTTGGTGCGCTGGCAACATCCCCATCGCGGATTGGTTTCCCCAGCAGAATTCATCCCTTTGGCAGAAGAAACTGGCTTGATTCTGCCCATAGACTGGTGGGTGTTGCGGGAAGCATGTCGGCAATTGCGCGATTGGCAGGTGCAGTGGGAAAGCGCGATCGCTAACAGAACGCCGGGAATCGGGGAAAACTGGGGTAACGGCAGCCAGGCGGAATACTCATACCCCACCTGCCTGCCCAAATTACCCTTGACAATGAGCGTCAATCTTTCTGGGCAACAGTTTTCCCAGCCAGATTTGCTCGACCAGCTCGACATGGTGCTTCAGGAAACAGGTTTAGATGGTCGCTATTTGAAGCTGGAAATCACCGAGGGAGTACTCATCAGCAATCCCGAAGCCGCCACCGCCATGCTGGAGCAACTGCGAGAACGGCACATAAAATTATGCATGGATGATTTCGGTACGGGCTATTGCGGCTTGAGTTATCTCCACCGCTTTCCCCTCGACGTGCTGAAAATCGACCGCTCTTTTATTGTTCGCCTCGGCTCTGAAAAGGCACAATCAGCAATCGTGAAAGCCATTGTATCCTTGGCCCACAATCTGGGAATGGAAGCCCTCGCCGAAGGCATCGAGACACAGGATCAATCCTCGCAACTGCAAGCCCTCGATTGCGAATACGGACAGGGATATTTGTTTTCCAAACCCGTCGATCGCAATACGGCACGCGCTTTGATCTGGAATGGGGGCAGTTGTATTTGAGCGGGAGCTTCTTGTGCGGGGGAGATAGGGAGATGGGGAGAATGTAAGTTCAAATTCCCCTTTTGCCCACCTGCCCCTCTGCTCACCTGCCCCTCTGCTCACCTGCACAACCTTGTCTAACTGGCTAACAAATGTTACCAGTAAGAAAGCCGTTGCTTTATCAGCCCGCTTGAGCTGCAAAAAAAATGTTTGATGGATTTTGGGACAACGTCTCGCGCTATCCCCGGTTCTTAATCACCATTATCTTGGGGATATATACCAATACCTTCGGTTGGTTGACACCGCTGTTGCGGAACCCAGTGACCGCGATCGCTCTAGTCGGTATGCTAGTGGGTATTTTAATTTTCGTTAGTTTAACCCTGCGAGCGATGCTGGGATTGAGCGCGATTTAGTTACGATGGGTGAGAACCACTGCCTTTAACCCTTTAAAGGGGACAAAATATTATGGCTACGAATCGTCGCGTTTCTCGCGTTGCTGCCCAAATTCAACGCGAGGTTAGCCAACTGCTGCAAAACGGGATCAAAGATGACCGGGTGGGTGCCAGCATGGTCAGCGTTACCGATGTGGATGTGTCCAACGACCTCCAGCACGCCAAAATCTTTGTTAGTCTGTACGGCACATCCGAGGCGAAAGCCGAGACGATGGCGGCATTAAAAGAGTCTACAAGCTTCGTTCGCAAAGAACTAGGGGCGAGGGTGCGCCTGCGCCGCACGCCGGAAGTGGTGTTTGTAGAAGACCATTCCCTCGAACGGGGCGATCGCATTCTATCGCTGATCAACCAGCTTTCCTCTAACCGCCGCGATGACGATGAATTAGAGGAAGATGACAGCGAGTATGATACTGTATCGGCAGAGGAAGAGGACAAACCTTGAGTTCTTCTAAACTGCCCGATTTAAACACCCTGTCCCTGGAACAACAAGTAGCTCAGATGGTCGTCGTGCGAGCATCTGGCTACCTGTTCGACCATCAAATTCAGTATCCCGCTTGGGAACCAAAAACCGCTAAATTACAGCATTGGTTGCAAAATTTAGGCGTCGGCGGCGTTATTTTACTCGGCGGCAGTGCCTTAGAACTGGCAGTGCGATCGCAACAACTGCAAAACTGGTCTAAAATCCCCCTTCTGATCGCCGCCGATATCGAAGAAGGCGTCGGACAAAGGTTTTCCGGCGCGACTTGGTTTCCACCCCCAATGAGCTTGTCTCCAATTGGAGACAAAAATCCCGCCCTCGCTCAGCAATACGCCGAGCAAATGGGAGCCATCACCGCAGCAGAAGCTCTGGGTATTGGTATAAATTGGGTACTCGCACCCGTAGTCGATGTTAATAACAATCCCGATAATCCAGTTATCAATGTCCGCGCCTTTGGCGAAACTCCAGCCGATGTAAGTTTTCTCGCAACCGCTTTTATTAAAGGTGCTAAAAAATACCCCGTATTAACGACTGCTAAGCATTTTCCCGGACACGGCGATACGGCAACGGATTCTCACCTAGAATTACCAGTATTGCCCCACACCCCAGAAAGACTAAGTGAAATTGAACTACCGCCGTTTATCGCGGCTATAGAAGCTGGGGTAGATGCGGTAATGAGCGCTCACTTGCTGATTCCAGCTTGGGATGCAGAAATTCCGGCTACGCTGTCGGAAAAGATTTTGACACAACAACTACGGAAAAATTTGAGTTTTGGCGGGTTAATTGTTACCGATGCACTGGTAATGGGAGCGATCGCTTCTCGCTACGGCGCAAGGGAAGCACCCGTCTTGGCAGTGGAAGCCGGAGCAGATATTCTACTCATGCCGGTAGATCCAGAAGCGGCTATCAATGCAGTATGCGATGCAGTGAAAACGGGGCGGATTTCCCCAGAGAGAATTCGCGCCTCTGTAGAACGAATTTGGCAAGCTAAGCAGAAACTGGCAAGGGGGGCAGAAAATCACTTATCCTCGCTATCGGCTCAGCTGGCTCAACCTGAAGCGATCGCTACTGCCGCTAATATCCTCCGGGAAAGTACGGAAATTTTCGGGTCGGTGCCCTTGGTTTTGGAAAAAGATTCCGGGAATTTACGTAACTTAATAGTGGTAGACAATCTTTTGGACTGTGAATTTTTGTCTCGCACCGCTCCGGCGATCGCGATTCCAGAGCAGTTGGGGTACAAATCCCAACTCGTTGACTGCCATACCCCCACCATGTCAGTCTGTGGTGGAGAAGAAACTTTCTCTGCCACGGTGCTGCAACTGTTTATCCGCGGTAACCCTTTCCGAGGCAGTGCTGGACTGACTCAAATGGCGCGGGATTGGTTTAAGAGATTATTAAAAACCGGGGAACTGCAAGCGCTGGTGCTGTATGGTAGCCCTTATATCAAAAAACAGTTCTTATCAGCTTTACCGCCCGGAATCCCTTGTATATCGTCCTACGGTCAGATGCAGGAGGCACAAGCGATCGCTCTAGAAATTTTGTTCGGTAGAGCTTACCAAAACTCGCGATAATATCAGCTCTTTGTTGGGAATACTAAATTTAGAGAAACTTTATTGAAAGGAAAAGCTACCGATTGAACTCTCAGATCGCCCGATCCGCTTTAGGCAAGTCTAGTCTGGTTTGCCGGGGTATTTGATTTTCAGTAACTCCTCGCGTGGGTAATACTTAACCTTTGGATTACCTGCTGCTTACTTTCCCCTAATGGCCCACCCATAGGATGAGAGGGGAAAGCCGGTTAAATCTGTCTATAACGAATTGGAGGTAATGTCAATATTTGCTGACTTTGGCAACATTTATTAATATAAAGAAGCAGTGGATAGCGTAAAAATGAAAATCGTTCAGTATATTGAACTACAAACTATCCGCTTGTTTTGCCCATAACCTTAAGCCCTCTTAGTTAGAGAGATATTACAATGAGCGTTAAAACGGTATCATCTGGGGTTACATCTACATCAGTTCAATACACGCTAGACGTGATTCAAGAGGAAGCACGTCGGCTGGTGCATAAAGGAGTTGTTAGCCGCCAGCAACCCATTTACACTCTTTGCCAATTCATCCCGGCGCGGGAATGGGCGTGGGTGGAGTGCGAATTGGAAAAGAACAATTATTTACTGAGGGATAGGATTGGGGATTTAATGGGCCATGAAGAATGGCAGAATGACTAAAGCCTTTGGTAGGCGCTGGCGTCAGGGGTCAGAGGTAACAAGCAAATCCTCCTGACAACTGACTCAGGATAGATGACAAAAAAAATTGGGATACAAGTCCCGCCCTTCTAGGGCGGCTTTTTGGTATAATGTTGGTGGTTGAAATCCCCACCTAAGTTTGCAGTCGATATACCACTCATAGAGTGTGAAACCGAGCCTGAACCAGCAATAGGGAAAGATCAAAGGGCAATGGTTTAGCCATCCCGGAGACAAAAACAAAAGTATTGAATAATACTTCTTCCGACACGTATAGTCGCGGGAGGGCATTCCGAGACTTAAAACGGACGTGGAGAGCGTGTAAGACCTCGTTAGAGGCAGTGCTTGGAGAAGCGTCAACCCCATTCGGCGACCAGCTTTTAAAGTTGGCGTGGTGAGGAATCGCCGCACTTCTAGGGCGGCGAGGATGTCAAAAAAAAGAGATAGGAAAAAAGTCAATGAGTCGTGATTGGGCGATCGCTTTGTTGCGATCGCCTCTACGATTTTTATCTTTTATCACCGATCGTCTTGAGAACGCAGATTTTCTAACTCCGTCCGCATAGCAGCAATTTGGGCGATCAGTTCCTGGATTTCTAGCTGCACATCCGTTGCAGCAGCGGGGTTAGGCGTCGCCGGACTTGACTCGGCAGTTGGTGGTGTCGCGCTCGTAGTTTGATTGGTTTGTTGGCGCAAGAGCGAATCGACGTAACTGCGAGCTTCCTGCTCTGTGATTTCGCCTTTTTGGGCCCATTCTTGAGTCAACTGACCAAATTCTGACCCCAGCTTGGACAAAGTTTCGGATCGCTTTTGAGGATCTTGCAAGGTTTCGACTAGGGAAGCCGTAGCGCCTAGAGAAATGCGAAACCCTTGTTGCAGTAGCAGAATCAGGTTATCAGAGTTCATCGCTAATTTTAGCTAGGGTCAGGTAGTCGCAAAGATCGCAGGTTGGTTTTCCCAGAGTCTTGGGACTGTCAAACTTAGTTTACAAGCATTTAGGCAAAATGGTGCATTTAAAGAGTGCGATCGCCAAGAGCAATTGCTAGCCCACTTGCTCGATATACTGGCTAACATCATCAACCAGCCGGGTGAGTTCGGCTTCGCTGGTTAAGCGAATGCGATCGTCTCGGACGGTGAGCAGCACTTTGGCAGCAAAGGGACTAGGCCAAATATTAGGATTGCAGAAAATTTCGAGAAAAATATCGCCCGTGTATTGATATTCCAGATTTTTTTGCGGATTAGCTTTACCTGGCGCGCCCGCAGTTTGAGTAGCAACGGCTTTTAACCGTTCCATCAACTGATTGAGAGCAGCTTGTAACTCCCGTGCCGCTTGGAGTGAGATGTTAAAAGACACAGAACCTTCGACCAAGTTGAGCCTGAGTGGTAAAGCAGACATAGGCAATAGACCTAAACATCCATCGATCTAATCTTACAGATTAGGCTTGATATCCTCCCCGCTCTAAAGAGACGGGGATTCCAAAGATCGCTCTTTGGGCTTCCTCTTTCCGCGACTCGGCTTACTCTGAGGAGTTTCCCCACCAGAGCAGAGGTCGATGTCAAAAGAGGCGATTAACGTTCCCGTGTGCCCCACGGTACGGAGTCCTTTCTCAAGTATGTTTCGTGCAGCGTTCCAATCCCTGTCCTGAATATGTCCGCAATGCAAACAAGTATGTGTCCTGGTACTCAAAGTTTTCTTGACTACCTGACCACAATTAGAGCAGTTTTGAGAGGTGTAGTGGGGTGGCACAGCAACTGTTACCACGCCAAACACTTTCCCAAAATACTCAATCCATTGCCGGAACTGAGTCCATGCTGCATCAGAAATAGATTTGGCAAGGTGTCTATTCCTTACCATGTTTCGCACCTTCAAGTCCTCATAGGCTACCAAGTCGTTAAACTGGACTACGCACCTTGCTGTCTTAATAGCAAAGTCTTGACGCTGCCTACTTACCTTGAGGTGTTTACGCGCAAGCTTATTTCTAAGCTTGGCTCTATTCTTAGAACCTTTTTTGGTCTTGGATATACGGCGAGAGAGTCGCTTCAAAGACTTCTCACTTTTGCCGAGATGACGTGGGTTGGCAACGGTATTGCCATCACTGTCGGTGTAAAAATGGTTCAACCCAACATCAATCCCGATATTATGGGCTGTTGGTTCCCGCTTTTCCAACCTTTCTTGGTCAATACAGAATTGAACGTAGTAGCCATCAGCACGGCGGACAACACGAACACGCTTAATCTGCTTCAATTGATAAAAATGCAAATCACGGGTTCCCCACATTTTGAAGGTTCCCGCCTTGAATCCGTCGGAAAAAGTGATGTATCTACGGTCGTCGGAAAGCTTCCAGCCACTTGTTTTGTATTCAACAGAACCATGTGTCTGTTCTTTCTTGAAACGAGGATATCCTTTTTTCCCCAGCTTGCTCTTTTTGCAATTGTCGTAGAAGCGAGAAATAGCAGCCCAAGCACGCTCAGCCGACGCTTGTCTTGCCATCGAATTAAGCTTGTTTGCAAACTCAAAGTCTTTAGCAAGAACAGCACAATAGGCGCTCAAATCGTACTTGTCAACATCCTTGTTGTCCATCCAGTATCTCAGGCAAGAATTGCGAACAAATCTAGCAGTCCGAATAGCCTCATCCAGCTTTCGGTACTGCTCATTTTGTCCCTCAAGTTTTGCCTCAAATACCAGCATTTTTACGCTCAACCCTATAGCGTAATTGTAGCACAACAAATACTAAGACTGCAACTAAAGTTGCTTGCGTCGCCTTTCATCCCCGGTCTGAAGACGCGGGGCTTTCATGCTCCCACGGAGCCTGGTAAGGCTAAGCACCCAAAGAATCCGGGTTTCTTAACCATACAAGACTGAGGCAAAGGTTCTAAATGTAGGGTGCGTTACACTGCGTTAACGCACCGCCGGAGTAAGTCTTGAGATAAACTGATAATCAATATCTGCACGGTTTCCCGATCGTCTTTTTCTGCATCAGAATTTGGACATGCAGATCCAGTCAAGTCTGGTTGAGAATGGTGCAAGATCTGCCCATCTCCCTCATCTGCCTTTGCCTCCAGATTAGCGATGACCGTAACTTTCTTGCCAATACTTATAAGCAGCATAAGCTAGAGTAACGACGCCGGTGACGATGGCAGATTCATCGACTTCAAATAGGGGATGGTGGAGGGGGTAATTAGGTTGCTCGGGGCGTCCAACGCCGAGGCGAAACATCGAACCGGGGGCGTAATCTAAATAGCAGGAAAAATCTTCAGCGCCGAGGGAAGGTTCTGGGATAATTTGAACGCGATCGCTGCCCCATGCTTCCCTAGCTGATTCTTCCAAAAGTTGCGTCAGTGCGGGATGATTTTGTACCGAAGGCACTCCCCGCTTATAGTTAAATTCGTAACTAGCGCCGTAAGTTTTACAGATATGGGCGACGATTTGTTCGATCCATTCGGGTAAAGCGGCGCGGGTTTCTGGGTGGAGCGATCGCACTGTTCCCAATAACTTTACTCGATCCGCAATCACGTTGGGCGCTCGTCCCCCCGCAATTTGACCAATCGTCAATACGACTGGACGCAGGGGATTTTGCGTGCGACTAATCGCTTGCTGAAGCGCGGTAATCGCTTGCGCCGCAATCCAAATCGCATCAATCGCTTCGTGGGGACGCGCCCCGTGCCCCGATTCCCCGATAATAATCATTTCTAACTCATCTGCCGCAGCCGTTAAAGCACCGTACCGAATGCCCACCGAACCCGCTGGAATCGAAGGAAAAACGTGCAAAGATAAAATACCCGTCACATTTTCCATCGCCCCATCGGCGACCATCCAACTTGCGCCTTGAGCTATTTCTTCAGCTGGTTGAAAAATAAAACGCACAGCTCCCGGCAATTGTTCGCCCAACTCAGCCAAAACCATTGCCGTACCCAAACCAACTGTAGTATGAACATCGTGACCGCAGGCGTGCATCACACCAGATTCCCGGGAAGCATATTCTAAATTTGTGCGTTCGATAATCGGCAAAGCATCCATATCCGTCCGAATTGCCAGCAGTCTATCATCTGCGTTCGTACCGTTGAGGTGGGCGATAACGCCGGTTTTACCCACTTGTTCGCGCACCTGAAGACCATAGGAAGATAAAACACCAGCGACGTAAGCTGAAGTTTGGTATTCTTGACCGCT